>JAQGMS010000250.1 GCA_028292245.1 Ramlibacter sp. | reverse complement strand
GAAGATCAACTCCGACGAGGAGCAGCAACTCGCCGGCGCCTTCGGCATCCGCAGCATCCCCACGGTGGTCCTGCTGATGAACGGCCAGCCGGTCGACGGCTTCCAGGGCGCGCTGCCCGAAGGCAAGATCCGCGAGTTCCTCGACAAGCATTTGCCCGAAGCCGAAGAGGGGCCCGGGGACGAAGCCGAGGAGGAACTCGACCCGGCTGCTGCCACGCCCGAAGCGATGCTGGAGAAACTGCAGCACGCCGTCGCCACCGACCCGGCCGACGACGATGCACGTTTCCACTACGTGAAGGCCCTGCTGCTGGCGCGCCGCAGCGACGACGCCAAGGTCGCGTTCGCGCCGGTCATCGGCAAGACCGCGCTGGTGCGGCGCTTCGATTCGCTGCAACGGCTGATGGACGCGTTCGATTTCGCCGCAGCCAAGCCGGATGCGGCGAAGGCGCTGGCCGAGGCCGATGCGCGCATCGCGGCGAACAAGCGCGATTTCGATGCCCGCTTTGATCGCGCGCGGCTGTCGATGGCCAGCCAGCGCTGGACCGAAGCCATGGACGAATTGCTGGAAATCCTGATGCGCGACAAGGCCTGGAACGAAGAACTCGCGCGCAAGTCCTATATCGCGATCCTGGACATCATCGAGCCGCCCCGGCCCAAGGTGGCAGACGGCCAGATCCCGCCCGACGATCCCACCGTGGCGACCTACCGGCGCCGGCTCTCCAGCGTCGTATTGAGCTAGCGGGTCAACATCACCACGCGGTCGGCGGGCACCGCGAGCCTGAGCTCGACCAGTTCGCCGCCGCGGCGCAGCTTGGGAAAGCTCACCGCTTCCACCGCCACGACGCCGGGCCCGATGGCCGGCACCTTGGCTTTCGGTCCGGGCGCATCCGGGCCGAGCGCCAGTTGGGCGCTGCCGTCGCAACGCGACAGCAAGGCAGGAGCCGATAGCTTGACTTGGCGCACGCCCGACAGCGCCTGCTTGTCGGCGCCCGTGACGGCGCGGCCGTCCTGCCCGAGCAGCTCGACACCGGCCATGCGGGGTGCCCACTTGGCATCGTCCGAAAGGCGGCCAGCCAGGATGCAGTTGCCTGCTTCGACCTGGGCCGATGAAGGCAGGGCGATGGCGGCGGCGGCAAAGGCCAAGCCGGCAGCCACGGCAGTGCGCAAGGTGTTCATGCGAATCTCCAGCGAAATGAGAACTCCAGCATAGACCCGTGATGTCGCGTGTGCCGGCCGGGCGCCGCGATAAAACGCAACCAGGTGTTTGTGGTCAGGCCGTGAGGCGCTGCAGGGCCTCGCGGTACTTCTGCGCGGTCTTCTCGATCACGTCCTGCGGCAGTCGCGGCGCTGGCGGCGTCTTGTCCCAGGGCTTGCCGTTGACGCGCACCTGCTCCAGCCAGTCGCGCACGAACTGCTTGTCGTAGCTGGGCGGATTGGCGCCGGTGCGATAGGCAGCGTCGTAGCCCTCCACCGGCCAGTAGCGCGACGAATCGGGTGTGAGCACTTCGTCCATCAGGATCAGCGTGCCGGCATCGTCCAGGCCGAATTCGAACTTGGTGTCCGCGATGATCATGCCCTTGGTCAAGGCGATTGCCGCGGCTTCGCGGTAGATCGCGATGCTGAGGTCGCGGATTCTTGCGGCCAGCTCGGGACCGATCATCTCCACCACGCGCTCGAAGCTGATGTTCTCGTCGTGTTCGCCCATCGCAGCCTTGGCAGCAGGCGTGAAGATCGGCTGGGGCAGCTTGCCGGCGTTCTTCAGTCCCGGCGGCAGCTTGACGCCGCACACCGACTGCGACTCCTGATACTCCTTCCAGCCGCTGCCGGCCAGGTAGCCGCGCACGACGGCCTCCACCGGAATGGGCTTGAGCCGCTTGACCAGCATCGAGCGGCCGGCGACCTGCGCCACTTCGGCGGGCGTCACCACGCTTTCCGGCGCCTCGCCGGTCAGGTGGTTGGGGCACAGGTGGCCGAGCTTGCCGAACCAGAACAGCGCCATCTGGGTGAGCAGTTCGCCTTTGCCCGGGATCGGCTCGCCCATGATCACGTCGAAGGCGGAAAGCCGGTCGCTGGCGACCATCAGGATGCGGTCCGTGCCCACGGCGTAGTTGTCGCGCACCTTGCCGCGCGCGAGCAGCGGCAGCGAGGTGAGGGCGGAGGTATGCAGTGCAGAAGTCATGGCAGCCAAAAGAAAAAAGGCCCGTTGACGCAACGGGCCTTCTGATTATCGCAAGGGATTTTCAGTGCACGACCTGCGCCAGTTCGCCCTGCGCATATTTGGCGGCTACCACCTGCAGGCTCTGGCCGCGGATCTTGCCGGCCTGGCCTTCGCAGCCGAACTGGATGTAGCGCTGCTTGCAGATCTGCTTGGCCGCTTCGCGCGCCGGCTTGAGCCATTCGCGGGCGTCGAACTTCTCGGGATTTTCCGCCAGGAACTTGCGCACCGCCGCGGTCATCGCCAGCCGGATGTCGGTGTCGATGTTGATCTTGCGCACCCCGAACTTGATCGCTTCCTGGATCTCCTCGACTGGCACGCCGTAGGTTTCCTTCATGTTGCCGCCGTACTGGCGGATCGCGGCCAGCAGGTCTTGCGGCACGCTGGAGCTGCCGTGCATCACCAAGTGGGTGTTGGGGATGCGGCGATTGATCTCCTTGATGCGGTCGATCGCCAGGATGTCGCCGGTGGGCTTGCGGGTGAACTTGTAGGCGCCGTGGCTGGTGCCGATGGCGATCGCCAGCGCGTCGAGTTGCGTGCGCTTGACGAAGTCGGCCGCCTGCTCCGGATCGGTGAGCAGTTGCTCGCGCGTCATGGTGGCCTCGGTCCCGTGGCCGTCTTCCTTGTCGCCCTTCATGGTCTCGAGGCTGCCCAGGCAGCCCAGTTCACCTTCGACGGTGACACCGACCTTGTGGGCCATGTCGACCACCTTGCGGGTGACGTCGACGTTGTAGTCGTAGCTGGCGATGGTCTTGCCGTCGGCCTCGAGCGAACCGTCCATCATCACCGACGAGAAGCCCAGGTTGATCGCGCCCTGGCAGACGTCCGGGCTCTGGCCATGATCCTGGTGCATCACCAGCGGAATCTGGGGATAGGCTTCGATCGCCGCCAGGATCAGGTGCTTGATGAAGGACTCGCCCGCATATTTGCGCGCCCCGGCGCTGGCCTGCAGGATCACCGGCGAGCCGGTTTCCTTGGCAGCGTCCATCACGGCCTGGACCTGCTCCAGGTTGTTGACGTTGAAAGCGGGGATGCCGTAGCCGTTCTGGGCGGCATGGTCCAGCAATTCGCGCATGGAAACGAGAGGCATGGTGGTGGTCCGGTAAATAGGGTCAGCGGGAGCCCAGCGGCGGGCTGTAACCGCGTGGTAACTGGACCGATTTTACCTCGCCGGCCCGGGCTTTAAGGGGCGGTTAAGCTACGGCTGAGCACACTGCCCGACCCACAGACGCTGCGCTTCGCGGCCACCTTCGAATGCGCATGACCCGTCGTACTCCCACTGATTTCCTGGCAACGCTGTTGGCGTTGGCGCTGCTGCTGGCTTGGGACGCGAGCGGGCTGGACCTGGTCCTTGCGCGCCCGTTCGCGACGGCCGAGGGCTTCGCATTGCAGAACCATTGGTTGCTGGCCGAAGCACTGCACAAGGGCGCCCGCGTTGCCGCCTGGTTGCCGTGCCTTTGGTTGATCGCCGGTATCTGGTGGCCCCATGGACTGCTCGGCCGGATCGGACAGCCGCAGCGGGTGCAATGGGTTGTGACGACATTGCTGGCCCTGATCGCCATCGCCGCCCTCAAGCAGGCCAGCTTGACAAGCTGCCCCTGGGACCTGGCACAGTTCGGCGGCCAGGCTGCTTGGGCGTCGCATTGGGCCTTTCAATGGGGCGGCGGCGGTGGCCACTGTTTCCCGGCCGGCCACGCATCGGCCGGGTTTGCTTTCGTCGGCGGCTACTTCGCGCTGCGTCGGCAGCTTCCCGGACAGGCTCGGGCATGGCTGGTGGGCTCGCTTGCGGCCGGCTTGGTGCTCGGCGTGTCCCAGCAATTGCGCGGCGCGCATTTCATGAGCCACACCTTGTGGACCGCCTGGCTGTGCTGGACGATCGCATGGCTGGTCGATATGGCCGTGCGCCGGCTCGCTCCGCTGCCGGCGCGGGTCAGCGCCGAGATGCCCGTGCTTCCGGCGGTTCAGGCGCCCGCCGGCTGAACACCGGCCCGGTCCCGCGAGTCAGCTCGCGATGCAGATCTTCAGCATGTTGGTCCCGCCCGGAGCGCCCATCGGCTCGCCGCAGGTGATCGCGTAGATGTCGCCGCTGGAGACGATTCCGCGCTTCTTGAGGTGCGACTCGGCCTCGCCCAGCGCCTTGTCGCGCTCGGCGCTCTGGTCCATCAGCAAGGGCCGGACGTTGCGGTACAGCGCCATCTTGCGCTGCGTGACCAATTTGGGCGTGAGCGCGTAGATCGGAATGTGGATGCGGTGCCGGCTCATCCACAGCGCCGTGGAGCCGGAGTCGGTCAACGCGACGATCGCCTTGCAGCCCAGGTGGTACGCGGTGAACAGGGCGCCCATGGCGATCGAATGGTCGATCCGCGCGAAGGTCATGCCGGTGAAGTCGGCGTCGAGCTTCACGTCTTCCGCCTTTTCGGCTTCGGAGCAGATGTTGGCCATCTCGATGATGGTCTCCAGCGGGTACTTGCCGCTGGCGGTTTCGGCCGAAGTCATGACGGCGTCGGTGCCGTCGAGCACGGCGTTGGCGACGTCGCTGACCTCGGCGCGGGTGGGCACCGGATTGGTGATCATCGACTCCATCATGTGGGTCGCGGTGATCACCACCTTGTCGAGCTCGCGCGCCATCCGGATCATGCGTTTCTGCAGCGCCGGCACCGCGGCGTTACCCACTTCGATCGCCAGGTCGCCGCGGGCAACCATGATGCCGTCGCTGGCGCGGCAGATGGCTTCGAGGTTGGGAATCGCTTCGGCCCGCTCGATCTTGGCGATCAGGCCCGGCCGATGCCCGTAGTCGGACGCCGCCACGTTGCAGAGCTGGCGCGCCATCTCCATGTCGGTAGCGTTCTTGGGAAAGCTCACGGCCACGTAGTCGGCCTGGAAGCTCATCGCGGTGCGGATGTCTTCCATGTCCTTGGCCGTCAGCGCCGGCGCGGTGAGGCCGCCGCCCTGCTTGTTGATGCCCTTGTTGTTGGACAGCACGCCGCCCAATTTCACGGTGGTGCGCACCTGCTCGCCGCGCACCGAGTCGACCGTCAGCACGATCAGGCCGTCATTGAGCAGCAGAGTGTCGCCGGCCTTCACGTCGCGCGGCAGCTCCTTGTAGTCCAGGCCGACGCCCTTGATGTCGCCCAGCTCGGTGCGCGAGGCGTCGAGCACGAACTTCATCCCGGCCTCCAGCGCGACCTTGCCCTCCGCGAATTTGCCGACGCGGATCTTGGGGCCCTGCAGGTCGGCCATGATGGCCACTTCACGGCCGGCGCGCTGCGCCGCCGCCCGCACCATGGCGGCGCGATCGATATGGTCCTGGCCGGTGCCGTGGCTGAAGTTCAGGCGCACCACGTTGACGCCGGCGCGGATCATCTGCTCGAGCAGGGCGGGATCACTGGACGCGGGGCCGAGGGTGGCAACAATCTTGGTGGCGCGACGGGCCATGAGGTCTCCAGACGAATTGTGTAATTAAGTTTCGTATTCTCGCCGGAATGGAGTTACATGTCAGGTACGAAAACCGCTGTAGCTGCGCAACCGGCTGTAAAAGTGTTTCACCCTAACGCGCGCTTCTGCAGGATTTCGAAGGCCGGCAGGGTCTTGCCTTCCAGCACCTCCAGAAAGGCGCCGCCGCCGGTGGAGATGTAGCTCACGTCCTTTTCGATCCCGTATTTGGCAATGGCGGCCAAGGTGTCGCCGCCTCCGGCGATGCTGAAAGCGCTGGATTGCGCGATCGCCCGCGCGATGGTTTCGGTGCCTTTGGCGAAGGCGTCGAACTCGAACACTCCGACGGGGCCGTTCCAGACGATGGTTCCCGCGGATTTCAGCTGGTCGGCCAGCTTGCGCGCGGTTTGCGGGCCGATGTCCAGGATCAGGTCGTCGTCTTCCACCTCGGTGGCAGCCTTCACCGTGGCTGCCGCGTCTGCCGCGAATGTCTTGGCCGTCACGACGTCGGTGGGGATCGGCACTTCGGCGCCGCGATCCTTCATGGCTTCGATCACCGCCTTGGCTTCGCCGACCAGGTTGGCCTCGGCCAGTGACTTGCCGATCTTCAGGCCCGCCGCCAGCATGAAGGTATTGGCGATGCCGCCCCCGACGATCAGCTGGTCGACATTGCGCGACAGCGACTTCAGGATGGTGAGCTTGGTGGACACCTTGGAGCCGGCGACGATGGCGGCCAACGGCCGCTTCGGGTTGGCCAGCGCCTTGCTGATCGCGTCGATCTCGGCGGCCAGCAAGGGGCCGGCACAGGCGATCTTCGCGTATTGCGCGATGCCGTAAGTGGAGGCCTCGGCGCGGTGCGCGGTGCCGAATGCGTCATGCACGAAGATGTCGCACAGCGCCGCCATTTTTCTAGCGAGTTCGGGATCGTTCTTCTTTTCACCTTTGTTCAGGCGGCAGTTCTCCAGCAGCACGACCTGCCCGGGCCTGACGTCGACGCCCCCGACCCAGTTGCTCACCAGC
The DNA here is from genome assembly GCA_028292245.1 of Ramlibacter sp. Classification (GTDB taxonomy): domain Bacteria; phylum Pseudomonadota; class Gammaproteobacteria; order Burkholderiales; family Burkholderiaceae_C; genus Ramlibacter. The sequence continues at coordinate 3,194 of JAQGMS010000250.1, read as the reverse complement.
GGCACCTCGCGCCCCAGCAGTTCGCCGAGCCGCTTGGCAACCGGAGCCAGAGAATCCTCGGGTTTGAACTCGCCCTCGGTCGGTCGGCCCAGGTGCGAGGTGACCATCACCGCAGCGCCGGCATCCAGGGCCATCGTGATGCACGGCACGGATGCGCGAATGCGGGTGTCCTCGGTGATATTGCCGGCATCGTCCTGCGGCACGTTGAGATCGGCACGGATGAAGACGCGCTCGCCGCGGACTTTGCCTTGGGCGCACAGATCGGAAAAACGCAGGACGTTCATGACGGAGTTTCGCTTCAGGGCAAAACCGCCGATTCTAAAGTTCGGCAGGCTGAAGAGTTACCAGCCGAGCACCAGGTGCAGCGGCAGGTAGACGGCCATCCCCGCGGCGATGGTCAACAGCACGCTGCGGCGCCAGAAGAACAGCAGCGCGCCAACCGGGGCGGCGAACAGGCGCGCGTCCTGCCAGGTCGACACGAGATGCCCGCCGGCCATGACGATCTCCGGCGCGATGACGCCTGCCAGCGCCGCCACAGGGGCGTACTGCAGCGCGCGATGCGCCCAGCCCGGCAGGCTCCAGGGGCGGTCCAGGATGATGAAGAAGCAGCGAGTGAGCACGGTGATGCAAGCCAGGCCCGCGATCACTGCCATCGTCCAGAGGTCGGTCTGCCCGTTCATTCGGCAACCGCGCGCCACGACCGCGGCGCCTTCTTCTCCAGCCAGAAACTGGCCAGCACGGCCAGCGCAATGGCCGCGACGATGTTCAGTTTCAGCGGCAACGCATAGGCGGCCACGGCAGCTGCGCCGGCGAGCAGCGCGGACATCACGCGCAGCGGCGTATTGGCGAGCGAACAGAGAATCCCGATCAGGCACAGGACGCCGGCGAAGCCCAGGCCCCAGGCGCTCGGAATCAGGTTGGCCAAGGCGATGCCCGCCACGCTCGACAGCATCCAGCTGGCCCAGGAAACGAAATAGTTGCCGGCCAGATAGGACTCCTCCTCATGCCGCTGCGCTGCGGTTTCACCGGGCTGCGGAAAGCGCTGCGTGAACATCGCATAGCTCATGTCGGCCGTCAGGTAGCCATGCATCATCCGCCGCCAGCGCGGCAGGTGCATCAAGTACGGTCGCAGGTGCAGGCTGAACACCATGAAGCGCAGGTTCACGCAAAAGCCGGTGGCCAGAATCACCCAGACCGGCGCACCGGCGACGATCAGCGGGATGGCGGCCAGTTGCGAGCTGCCCGCGTAGACCAGGAAGGTCATGGCCAGCGCTTCCACCACGCTCATCCCGGACTTGACCATCGCCACACCGGTCATCAGACCCCAGGCGGCGATGCCGGTGGCCAACGGCGCCATGCCGCGCGCGGCCTCGCGGAACGCCGGATGGCGGTGGATGGAGGGCAGGAAGAACACTAGGAAGGCCGAGGATCGAAGGCCATGCCCGGCTTGAGCTCGAAGCCGCGCAAGAAGTCCGCCACCGCCAGCCGCCTGCCGCCCGCGCGTTGCAACTGCATCAGCCGCAGCAGCCCGACGCCACATTGCACATCGACACCGGCGGGACTCACCGACACGATGTGCCCAGGCTGGCCGGCAACGCCGCTCGCTGCCGGCAGGGCTTGCGCGGCCCACAGCTTGATCGGTTCGCCCGCCACCGCGCCGCTGGCGCCGGGGGACGGGTCGAACGCACGCATGCGGCGCGCGATCACCTCGGCTGGCAGCGACCAGTCGACTGCCGCCTCGGCCTTCTCGATCTTGCGTGCGTAAGTGACACCCTCTTGCGGCTGCTTGACGGGTTTCAAGCCGCCGCAAGCGGCGAGTTCCAGCGCCTCCACGATGAGCCGGCCGCCAAGCGGCGCCAACTTGTCGTGCAGCGAGCCGGTGGTGTCGTCGCCGGCGATCGCGACGGGCTCGGCCAGCAGCATGTCGCCGGTGTCCAACCCGGCGTCCATCTGCATGATGGTCACGCCGGTGTGCGCATCGCCTGCTTCAACGGCACGGTGGATCGGCGCCGCGCCGCGCCAGCGCGGCAGCAGCGAGGCATGGATGTTTAGGCAGCCCAGGCGCGGCACGTCCAGCACCCACTGCGGCAGGATCAGCCCATAGGCGGCGACCACCATGGCATCGGCACGCGCTGACTCGATGGCCGCCTTCGCAGCCATTGCGTCTTCAGGGTACTTGCCGTCCAGCCGCAAGCTGCGCGGCTGCGCAACGGCGATGCCGTGTTCCAGCGCGAAGTGTTTCACTGGTGAAGCCTGCAGCTTCATGCCGCGGCCGGCTGGCCGGTCGGGCTGTGTGAGCACCAGGGGAATGATGAATCCCGCGGCATGCAGGCGCTGCAGCGCCACCCGGGCGAATTCGGGCGTACCCGCGAAGATGACGCGCACTGGGGTGAAGGCCTAGTTCCGGTCGTTGGGCGCGTTGACGAATTCCATGCCGGGATGGGCGCGCTGCACGACATTGCTGGGGTCGAGGTAGACCCAATAGAACATGTCGCTGTTCGCGGTGTCGCGCCAGCGGTACGTCATGACCGGGCCGCTCCAGCTGGCCACGCCATCGATCCAGGCCGGCCGGCCGAACTCGCGCTCGACGTCCTCGCGCGTCCATTTGCCGGGTTCGATCCGGTGGAAATTCCCTTCCGTGAGCACTTGGCGCGCCTGCACCACCTTGCCGGAAGCGTCGAGGTCCACCATCCACGCGTACTGGCCGAACGGCTGGAGCGAATATTGCAGGCGTTCGCCATTGGCCAGCCGCACCACGTGATAAGGCTGGCCCATGCGCGCGATGACCGCGTCCCGCGGCGTGCCGGGCGGGATGTCGTAGCCGCCGAACGGGCTGCCCGCACAACCGAACAAAAACGCCGTCAGGCCGGCCAGCAGGAGTTTGCGCATGGTGAGTGTCTCCAAAGTCAGGCCCGCTCGGTCTCGCGGCGGGCCTTGATCATCTTGGTCTTGATCCGGTTGCGCTTGAGCGGCGACAGGTACTCGACGAACACCTTGCCCAGCAGGTGGTCCATCTCGTGCTGGATGCATACAGCCAGGATGCCCTGCGCCTCGATCGTGCGCGACTTTCCCTCGCCGTCCAGCGCCGTCACCTTGATCGCGGCCGCGCGCTCGACGCCGTCGTAGATGCCCGGCACCGACAGGCAGCCTTCATCGGTGACCTGCTTTTCCGGGCTGGCCCAGGTGATCTCGGG
>JAQGMS010000242.1 GCA_028292245.1 Ramlibacter sp. | reverse complement strand
CGAGGTGCGGGCGGGCGACGTGGTGGTGATCCTCGAGGCCATGAAGATGGAGCACGAAGTGCGCGCGGCCGCAGCGGGCCAGGTGCGCGAACTGTTCTTCGCGCCGGGCGACCTGGTCAATCAAGGTGATGTGCTGCTGGCCACGCAAGCTGGGGCAGCTTCCGCGCAGCCGGCAGGGAAGTCGGCCGCGCCCACCGTCGGCGCGACGCCCGGCTTGCGCTCCGACCTGCAGCGCGTGATCGACCGCCACGCTCTGACTCGCGACGCCGCTCGTCCCGAGGCTGTCGCCCGCCGCCGCGAGCGCGGCCAGCGCACGGCGCGCGAGAACGTCGCCGACCTGTGCGATGGGGGCAGCTTCGCCGAATACGGCGCGCTGGCCGTGGCGGCGCAGCGCAGCCGGCGCAGCGAGGACGACCTGCAGCGCAACACGCCGGCCGATGGCATGGTCACGGGCATCGGCGCGATCAACGGCGCAATGTTCGGCCCGGAGCGCTCGCGCGCCGTGGTGATGGCGTACGACGCCACCGTGCTGGCCGGGACGCAAGGCATGCGCAACCACCAGAAGACCGACCGCATGCTGGGCATCGCGCTGAAGAACAGGTTGCCGGTGGTGCTGTTTGCCGAGGGCGGCGGCGGCCGGCCCGGCGATACCGACATGCCGGTGGTGGCCGGCTTGCACATCGGCACCTTTGCCAGCTATGCGCGCCTGAACGGCCAGGTGCCGGTGATCGGCATCGTTTCGGGCCGCTGCTTCGCGGGCAACGCGGCGCTGCTGGGATGCAGCGACGTGATCATCGCCACCGCCGGCAGCAACATCGGCATGGGCGGCCCCGCGATGGTGGAAGGCGGCGGGTTGGGCGCGTTCGCGCCCGAACAGATCGGCCCGGCCGCCATGCAGCACGGCAACGGCGTGATCGACATATTGGTGGACGATGAGGCGGCGGCCGTGGCGGCGGCGCGCCACTACCTCTCGTTCTTCCAGGGCACGGTCGCCGAATTCACCGCGCCCGATGCCGCGGCCCTGCGCGGCGTGGTGCCGGGAAACCGGCTGCGCGTCTACGACACGCGCGCCGCGATGGCCGGCATCGCCGACACCGGCTCGTTGCTCCAACTGCGCGGCGGCTTCGGCAAGGGCATCCACACCGCACTGGCGCGCATCGAGGGCCGGCCGGTCGGCATGCTGGCCAACAACCCGCTGCACCTGGGCGGCGCGATCGACGCCGACGCCGCCGACAAGGCCGCGCGCTTCATGCAACTGTGCAGCGCGCACGGCCTGCCGCTCGTCAGCCTGGTGGACACGCCCGGCTTCATGGTCGGGCCCGAGATCGAGGAACGCGCGCAAGTGCGCCATGTCAGCCGCATGTTCGTGGCGGCCGCGCATCTGGCCGTGCCGTATTTCAGCGTGGTGCTGCGCAAGGGTTACGGCCTGGGCGCGATGGCGATGACGGCGGGCGGTTTTCATGAGCCCCAGCTCGTCGTCTCCTGGCCGACCGGCGAGTTCGGCGCGATGGGACTCGAAGGCGCCGTGAAACTGGGCTTTCGCAAGGAACTGGAAGCGGCTGCGCCCGGCGCCGCGCGTGACGCCCTCTATCAGCAGCTGGTGGCCCGGCAGTACGAGAACGGCCAGGCCCTGAACATGGCGGCCACGCTGGAGATCGACGCCGTGATCGACCCCGCCGATACGCGCGGCTGGCTGACGCGCGGACTGGCCTCCACGGTCCGCACCGCAGCCACCGCAGGGCCGCGCCACATCGATACCTGGTAACGCTTGCCAGCTCGACAGCGCGGCGCCGTCCTACAGGTGCGGCGGCCTCGTCCCTACACGCCTCCAAGCGGCTGGAACGTTATATGAAGTACGTTCAGTCAACTCGAAAGAGGCAAACCATGAAATCTCATCTGCGCAACCATGTGGCGGCAGCCCTCCTGTTGATGCCGGCCGCCGCCACCCTGATGGCATTGCCCGGCGTCGTACAGGCCCAGCAGGCCTCGCCCGAAATCCAGTCCCTGGATGTGACATCGGACGGCGACCTGAGCGCCGGCTCCCAACTGAAATTCCGCGTGGAAGGCACGCCCCGCTCCCAAGCCAGCGTGCGCATTCGCGGCGTCGAGCGCAGTATTGCCCTGCGCGAAGTTTCGCGCGGCCTGTATGTCGGCCGCTACACCATCGCCCGGTCCGACCGCATCACCGAGGCCAGCGCCATCCGCGCCAGCATCCGCTCGGGCAACCGCACGACGGTGGCTTCCTACAACTTCCCGGATGACATCAGCGGGGCCCGCGTCGCGGCTCGCGGCCCGGTCGCGTTGCCCCCGCCGGGCGTGGTGCAGCCGGTCCCGGTGCCCCCGCTGCGGATCGAGCGCTTCACCGTGGGCACACTCGACCGCATCGAGCCGGGCGCCGAACTGAAGTTCTCGCTGGTCGGCGCGCCGGGCGGCGTGGCCGATTTCGACATCCCGGGCGTCGTGCAGAACGTGCCGATGCGCGAAGTGCGCCCCGGTGTGTATGAAGGCAGCTACACGGTGCGCCGCCTGGACAACCTCCAGCCCTCGCGGCCGATCGCGGCCACGTTGCGCGTGGGCGACCGCTCGGTGACTTCCACCTTGACCCAGCCGCTGGTCGCCGATGCGCGCCCGCCGGTGATTCGCCACCTTTCGCCACGCGAAGGCGAGGCCGTGGTCGGCCGCGGCGCCTCGATCTCCGGCGTGTTCGATGACGCAGGTGGCGTGGGCGTCGACCCGCGCAGCGTGCGCATCACGGTGTCGGGCCGCAACGTGACCGGCCAGAGCGAGATCACGCCGCAGCACTTCACCTACCGGGCCGACCTGCCGCCAGGCCGCCACACGGTGGACGTGACGGCCAGCGACCTGGCGGGCAATGCGGTGCGCCGCTCGTGGAATTTCGACGTGGTCGCCCAGGTGAGCATTGCGCCCACGACGATACCGCTGCAAGTCACCAGCCATCCCAACAACGCGCAGGTTGCCAGCGGCGCGACCGTGGTGCAGGGCCGCACGGCCCCCGGCGCGCTGGTCGACATCAAGGTGAATGCGATCGCGTCGGTGGTGGGCCTCTTCGGCGTCAACCAGGAGGTCAGCAGCCAGCGGGTGCAGGCCGACGGCAATGGCAACTTCTCCTTCAGTTTCACGCCGCAATTGCCCTTGCCGGGCACGCGCTATGAAGTGACGATGGTGTCGCAGCGCGGCGACCTGCGGGCCGAATCGACACTGATCCTGTTCCAGCGCCAGGGCTGACCGCTGTTGCCTGAAGGATACGGCCCGCCGCGCGCGGGCCGTTTGCTTTGGCGCCGCCCTGCGGGGATATGACATCATCCGTCCGGATGAGTTGTCGGAGCCTGTAGAGCGAGGGACTAAGCCGCTGTGACGCCGCGCTGGTTGGGGATATTGCTGATGATGGCCGGGGCCTGCCTGTGCGGGTCCGGCACCGCCGTGGCGGCCACGGCGCCCGCGGGCTCGATCGCACTGGTTGCCGGTGCTGCCATCCCGCTGTCCCAGCAGCCGCAAGCGATGGTGCCACGCGGCTCTCTCACGGTGGGCGAAGCCGCGGCCGGCCGCCTCGACAGCCGGCTGGCTGCGCCGGAAAGCGCCGCCGTCGCGCTGTCCCCCGACAACGAGCTCTGGATCCCGCTGCGGCTGCACAACCCGTCGGACCAGTCCGCGATATGGCAATTGCAAGTGGCGCAACCTTCGATCGACGAGGTGACGCTGTTCGATGCGCGCGGCAAGCAGTGGTCCCCGTCCTCGGCGGGGGACCGCGTCGAGCAGTCGCTCTGGCCGCGGCACGGCCGCTATCCCAGTTTCGACCTTCGATTCACCCCCGGGGAAACGCGCCAGCTGTTCGTGCGGGTGCGCAGCAGCATGCCGGCGTCGGTGCCGGTGCGGTTGGTCGGCGAGGCCGATGCCGACGCGGCGGAACAGCTTGCCCACATCGGCCTGGGCTTCCTGCTCGGCGCGCTCACGCTGCTGGCCGCCGCCTGCATGGTCCAGGCGGTGCTGTACCGCGACGCCTCCTATGCCCTGTATGGATCCTATGCGCTGCTGCTGGGCCTTTCCTACGCGTCGATCTCGGG
>JAQGMS010000449.1 GCA_028292245.1 Ramlibacter sp. | reverse complement strand
CACGCCCTTTCCCGACCTCCGCCGGACGCAAGCAGAGCTGCGCAGGCTGTCCGCCCAATTACCTTGAGCGTGCCGAAATCCTCGAAAGCAGACAAACCGGGCTGGAAGGCAAGGCGGTGCGCACCGGGAGGCCGGTCCAGAGGAACAAGCCGGGGCGATCGCCGTTGTATTTTTGCCCCTTAGAGCGGGAGTGTCTTATGCATCTCAGCCGCCTCACCATTCTAGCCAGTTTCGTAGCTCTCTTGCCGATCGGAATGGCTGCAGGCCAAGGCGGAGGTGGTGGCGGAACAGGTGGAGCCGCGGCCGCTTCGGGTGCGGCAGGAGCAGGTGCGGCAGGAGCCGGCGGCGGACGAGGCGGGACAGGAACATCATCGGTATCCGGCGGCGCGGCCGTGGGCGGAGGTCCACCCGCGGGACCTGTCGGTGGTGGTGCGCCAGCAGGTGCAGTAGGTGGCGGAGCTCCCGCCGGCGACGCGATGACAAATAGTTCTGCACCTTCCGGGTTAACTGCCAACCCATCATCGGCAGTTAGCTCGTTGCCGGGTTCGAATCCGCCGACTGGCGGGGTTATCGGAGGATACACAGGAGCCGGTAATCCGCCTCCTGGCCCCAGCCCCAGCAACAGCGGAGCGGCTTTGACATCGCCGCCTATCACTGGCCAGGTACAGGCGCCCGTTGGAGTTCAAGGTGTCGCCGAGCAGACGGCTCCCACATCAACGGGGCTCGCAAGGCCCGCGGACGACGGCGTGTCCACGACAATTGTCCCCGCTCGTCCCTGCAGCACAGCAGCTAGAGAGACGGACGGGACCACGACGTGCGTGGGAATACCGGCGAAGCGTTAGGCCGCCTGTTAACAGAGCAGGTCCTCGCAACTTTCGTTCAAAGATGATTTTGGGCCACCGCAGTTCCCCCGCTAAATGTGGCGCAGGTTCCCGGTTGCTTTTAAATCAGAACACCGCGTCGCCTGATTTTTAACTTATGTCTATTTGATTCGCTCGTACCGATCATGGGTGCGGGTTGCAGCACGCGTCCAAAAGGCACAGCCCGGCCAACAAGCTACGATGTGTGTTGGCCTATTTTGGGAATTCTCATGGCACTCGATCTGAACAGCTATCATCTGACGTTCGATGAGGAATTCAATGGACGCAGCATCTCTCAAACGGGTTCCGGCACCACTTGGTCGGACATCCGCCCGCAATGGCGCTTTGATGCCAATTCAGACATCGGCTTCGGCCGTTCATCTTTTGTGGATCCAGCCTCGGGCTACGATCCGTTCAGCGTCCATGATGGCGTACTCACCATCACAGCGGTACCCGATCGCACCGCATCGGGATACCCGGGCAGCTGGGAATCGGGCCTGATCACAACCCAGGGGCATTTCTCACAGGCGTATGGCTATTTCGAAATTCGAGCTGATTTTTCTAATCTGACGGGCGCGTGGGCGGCGTTCTGGATGCTGCCCGACCGTGTGATTCCGGACCCTAACAACGCCGGCCATTGGCAGGAGCTCGACATAGTTGAAAACTACGGTAGCTTCGAACGAGGGGTTTACAGCGGCATCCACACGACCGACCCGGCGCCGAACGCGAATTGGCAGCGCGATTTGCAGGTCTACAGTGAGCTGACCCAGCCCGGCGGATATCAGTCCTACGGCATGGACTGGAACGAGAACAACATCAGCTTTTACGTCGACGGTCAGTTCGTCGGATCCCGAGCCACCCCGAGCGACATGCATGGCCCTATGTACCTTCTTGCCGACCTGGCAACGCAAAACGATCCAAACAACAATGCGGATCTTGCCGGGGCGCCGATCTCTGCGAGCATCGACTACATTCGCGTTTACTCCCATTCGCCTGATGCGGGTACGCCGCCGCCGAGCACGACTCCCGTCTCCGACAGCGTCATAGGTAGCGGACCGGATCAGCTCACACTTACCATTAGCCAAGATGCGTACAATGGCGACGCGCAATACAACGTGCTGGTGGATGGCACCCAGGTCGGTGGAACCCAGACCGCTCACGCACTACATGCGAGCGGTCAATCGGACCATCTCGTCGTGCAGGGGAATTGGGGTAGCGGCCCACACAATGTCAGCGTGGTATTTCTGAACGACGCCTGGGCTGGCACACCCGATACTGACCGAAACCTCTATCTCGACGGCGCAAGCTACAATGGAGTGGATGCTCACGCGCAGCATGCCCTGATGGGAGTCGGGGCCGTGGAATTCAGCATTGGCGGCAGTACCACGACAACTAACACACCTCCGAGCACGACGCCGCCGCCTGTGACGACGATGCCCGGGGCTGACGTCTTGGGCAATGGACCGGATCAGCTCGTGCTTTCGATCAGCGAGGATGCGTACAACGGGGACGCACAGTACAAGATCTTGGTCGATGGCACTCAGTTCGGTGGTATCCAGACAGCGCACGCTTCGCATGCGGCCGGTCAATCCGACCATGTGGTCGTTCAGGGAAGCTGGGGCGGCGGCATCCACGATATTGACATTGTATTTCTCAACGATGCCTGGGGCGGCACGCCCGATACCGACCGGAACCTCTACGTTGATGGCGCGACCTACAACGGGGTGGATGCTCACGCGCAGCATGCTCTGATGGGGATGGGTGCCTTCAACTTCAAGGTAACCGGAACCTCCGCAAACACGCCCGCCACCAGTCTGCCCTCTCCTGCGGATACGCCGCCGCCGACCGGCTCAACTGCGGGCGGTGTCAATATCGGGAGCGGGCCTGACCAATTCGTGTTTCGCATCAGCGAGGACGCCTACCAGGGCGATGCGCAGTACAAACTCCTGGTGGATGGGACCCAGATCGGCGGAATCCAGACAGCCCATGCGTCGCACGCGACCGGTCAGTCAGAGCAAGTGGTCGTGCAGGGAAATTGGGGCGGCGGCTCTCACGACGTCGACGTGGTGTTCCTGAACGACGCCTGGGACGGCACGCCGCAGACCGACCGCAATCTTTATCTGGACGGCGCCAGCTACAACGGCGTGGATGCCCACGCGCAGCACGCGCTCATGGGGGTCAGCGACTTCCACTTTCTCGTTTGATCAGGCGCGAACGCAGATAGCTGACTGTGACGCTTTTGCCTTGGTTGCTCTACGCAACAACAACCATAGCGGCACCAACCCTTGTCCTGGTTGGTGCGGAATTCGAACTTGCCTGTACTATCCTATTTGGCGAGGACCAGCAGTGAGTAGCCACCGAGCAGTCGTACGGCGAGATCCGCATTGGCCGCGAACATCATCCGCCGGGGAATTTGCATGACGCGGCTGGAAAACGCCTGATTCGGCAGTTCCAGCCGACTCGCCGTATAACAATGATCGATGATGGTGTACCCGCAATCCTCAAGCGTCGCTAGCGCAGTATGCTTGAAGAAATAGTGGATGTGACCGACGTTGCGCCGAAGCTCCAGAATTGGCCAGGAACGCATCACCGACTGGACCGACAGATCGAGCGGGATGTGAAAGATCTTGTAGGCTCC
>JAQGMS010000521.1 GCA_028292245.1 Ramlibacter sp. | reverse complement strand
GCGCAACGACGTCGCCGTCGTGCTCAACGTGCAGCCCGACCACCTGGGACTGCGCGGCATCGACACCGTCGAGCAGCTGGCCGACGTCAAGGCGGTGCTCGTCGAGGCGGTCCCGCGCGATGGACATGCGGTGCTGAACGCCGACGACCCGCTGGTGCGCGAGATGCGGCGCCGGTGCTCGGGCCAGGTCGTGTGGTTCTCGATGGACGAGCCCGGCAGCGAGACCCGCGACATGATCGACGCCCACTGCCGACGCGGCGGCAAGGCACTGGTGCTCGAGCCGTCGGAGCGCGGCGAGATGATCGTCGTCAAGCACGGCCGCCGCGAGATGCAGCTCGCGTGGACCCACCTGCTCCCGGCGACCTTCAGCGGCCGGGCCCGGATGAACGTCCAGAACTCGCTCGCCGCGGCCGCCGCGGCGTTCGCCGCCGGCGCTCCCTTGCACGACATCCGGCAGGGGCTGCGCACGTTCTCGACGAGCTACTACCTCTCCCCCGGCCGCCTCAACGAGGTCGACGTCGACGGCGTGAACGTCATCGTCGACTACTGCCACAACGCGCCCGGCATGAAGATGCTCGGCGACTTCGTCGACCGGGTGGGCGACTCCCTCGAGTCGTCGCACGACCTGGCCCGGCCGTCCCGGATCGGCATCATCGCCACCGCGGGCGACCGGCGCGACGAGGACATGCGCGAGCTCGGGCACATCGCGGCCCAGCACTTCGACGTCGTCGTCGTGCGCGAGGACGTCCAGCTGCGCGGCCGCGAGCGGGGCGAGGTGTCCGAGCTGGTGGCCGAGGGCGTGCGCACGGCGATGGTCGAGGGCGCCCGCTGCAAGCAGGTCGAGGTCGTGGTCGACGAGCTGTCGGCCGTCCGGCACGCGCTGTCCCGGGCCAACCGGGGCGACCTGGTGGTCGTCTGCGTCGACAAGCACGCCGAGGTGATGGCTGAGCTCGAGTCGTGGTCGCACCAGGCCCAGCCCGGCTCCGGCGCCAACGCGGACTCCCCCGCGGCCGACCCCGACTACGCGCCCGCGCCGACCGAGGGCTGATGCGGGTCCTCTCGCTGGAGGGCTTCCCCGGGCGCCCGAACGACGCGCACGGAAGCAAGGGATTCACCGTCGGGGCCTTCGGCCTGACCGCCGACGCCCACCTGGTCGTCGTACGACTCAAGGCGGGTGGGGTCATCGGCCGGCACCCGGCCCAGGGCCGTCAGGTACTCGCCGTCCTGGTCGGCGACGCGATCGTCTCCGGCTCGTACGGCGACCCGGTCGCGATCGGCCCGGGCCAGGCGGCGATCTGGGAGCCGTACGAGGAGCACGAGACGCGCTCGGAGACCGGCCTCACCGCGCTGGTCGTCGAGGGCGACCTCGACATCGCCTCGGACTGAGCGGCGGTCCTACCTGCCGACGGCGAGGTCGACGGTCACGACCGATCCCCTGAGCGTGTCCGCGAGGCGAGGAAGGGGGACGAACCTGGCGCGATAGCGGTGCACGCCGCGGCTGACGTTCCGGATGGTCGCAAAGCCCGCCTGCCCTGCTCGCACGTGACGGTGCTGGCTCACCACCGCGCCGCCCAGGCTCCGGTCGCGGACGACCACCGTGCCGACGAGGGCGTTCGGGGGGTAGGCCTGGACGGAGAACAACAGCTCGACGGCGCGGCCGCGAGCGTTGGGGTTGAACGTCAGCGTGCTCTCGTCGACCTTCCTGGTCAGCGTGGTGGTCACCTCGGAGCCGGAGCCTTCGGCGCCGCTGCCCTCGTCGGGGAGGTAGGTGGCGGTGGCGTGATAGGTCCCCTGCTGGTGGAGACCGGTGAAGTCCGCGACCGCGGTGTACTCGTCCGGCGCCGGCAGGTCTCCCTTCCGGCCGGCGATGACGTACCTCCCCAGCGGGACCGTGACCGGCTTCCGTCCGTCGATCTCGAACACCATGACACCCGTGGAGTACGACTGGAGCTCACTCGATGCGACCGCGCTGAGCCGGAGCGCGCCGACACCGGGATTCGATCCGGTGACCGTGGTCGCGGTGGGGACGAGTACGAGATCGGAGGCTGCCGCACCCGTGCCGGCCGGCGCCAGCGCGAGCAGGCCGAGGCACAGCACGAAGGTGGTGGCGACGGCGCTCCAGGTGCGCGACGGAGACATGGCGTCCAGTAGAGCAAGTCCGGCGGAGCCTCGCAGCCGATTCGACCGCGGGGTCGGCGAGCCGGCGCAGTCAGAGCCAGCGCGGCACCCGCCGCGTGTAGTCGTCGTACGGCGCACCGAACCGCTCGCACAGGAACCGCTCCTCGGGACGGATCGCGCCCCAGAGGACGAGCAGCACCGCGGCCGGGAACAACACGAGTCCCCAGAACGTCGGCGCCAGCAACGCCAGCCCGAGGTAGAGCGCGAGCAGGCCGACGTACAACGGGTTGCGGGAGAGCCGGTACGGCCCCCGCTCGATCAGCGCGTGCGTCGCCTGCCCCGGCAGCAGCCCGGTCTCGTGCCGGCCGAACAGCCACAGTGACCAGCCGTTCCACCCGACGAACACCAGCACCAGCGCCCCGCCGAGCGGAACACGCCACCCGCCGGGGTCGACCGGGTCACCCCAGTGCAGCGTCGCCAGCCAGCCGGCGAGCAGGGGCGCGCCGATCGCGACCGGCGGCCAGAGCCGGAACGCGACGGTTTCCTCCGAACCGTGCACCACGCCCTCATTGTCACCGGTGCAGCCCCCTGCCCTCGCGGGTATGGTCCTCCGCGTGAAGGATGACTGGCGGACCGTGACGATCGACAAGGTGCGATCCCTGATCCTGGTGGCCGAGCCCGACATCGTCGAGGAGGCCAAGTGGCGCAAGCCGTCGAACCCCGACGGCGTCCCGACCTTCTCCTGCGCCGGCCTCGTCTGCACGGTCGAGACCTACAAGGACAAGGTGAAGCTCACGTTCGCCAAGGGCGCCTCGCTGGATGACCCGGCAGGCCTCTTCAACGCCAGCCTGGATGCCGGCACGCGTCGTGCCATCGACCTTCACGAGGGTGACCCGCTGGACGAGAACGCATTCGTCGAGCTGGTCCGCGAGGCAGTCGCCCGCAACCGGGCCTGAGCGGGCCTCTGAATGCTGTGATGCGCGGTACTACGCTCCCGGCATGAGCCGGATCTTCACCACCAGCTTCGCGTCTGTGTATCCCCACTACGTGGCGAAGGTGGAGAAGAAGGGGCGCACGAAGGCCGAGCTGGATCAGGTGATCGAGTGGCTGACCGGGTTCGACACGTCATCGTTGAGTGGCCAC
>JAQGMS010000202.1 GCA_028292245.1 Ramlibacter sp. | reverse complement strand
TCCTGTCGGCCCACACCGTCAGCCGCGAACTGCAGGCGGGCAGCCTGGTGGTGCTCGACGTCCAGGGTTTTCCGCTGATGCTCAACTGGTACGTGGTGCATCGCAAGCACAAGCGCCTGCCACCGGTCGCGCAGGCTTTTCGCAGCTACCTGCTGAACGACGGCGCGGCGCTGATCGAGCAGGCGCTCGGCGCGCGCGTCAGGCGGCCGAAGCGGTAAGGCCGCGCTCGCGCGCAAATTCACCGGCGGCCAACTTCCTGCCGCCTTCTGGCCGCAGCTTCAGCACTTCGATGCGGCCGCCTTGCGCGTTGATCTCGATGGACGTGGCCGACACCGCCGCGATGGTGCCGGGCTTGCCGGCAACGTCTCCGTGCGTGCGCGACGGATGCTTGCGCGCGTCGTAGAGCCAGGTCTTCACGCCGCCCAGTACGGTCCACGCGCCCGGCGCCGGATTGCAGGCGCGGATCAGGTTGTAGACCTGGTCGACGTGCTGCGACCAGTTGATGCGCGACTCGTCCTCATGGAACCAGCCTTCGTAGCTGGCCTTGGCTTCGTCCTGCGCACGCTCTTCGTGCCCGCCCGCAGCCACCAGGTCGGCGGCCTCCAGCAGGGCGGCCACGCCCATCGGAAAGAGCTTGTTGAAATACAGCTCGCCCAGGGTCTCGTCCGGCCCGATGGGGCACGACTTCTGCAAGATCACCGGGCCCTCGTCGAGTCCGTCGGTGGGCCGGAAGATCGTGATGCCGGTGGTGGTTTCGCCCAGCGCGATCGGCCAGCTGATCGAACTGGGCCCCCGGTGGCGCGGCAGCAGCGAGGGATGGAACTGGATCGTGCCGCAGCGCGGGATGTTGACGAACGCCTGGGGCGCGAACTGGACCACGTACGCCATGATGCCGATGTCGGCATCGAGCTCGCGCAGGGCCTGCTCGGCAAAGCTGCTGCGCAGGCTGCTGAACTGGAACACCGGCAGGCCGTGGAAATGGGCCGCTTCGCGCAGCACGTCGGGCTTGGCGCCGACTTTTTCGGGTATGCAGAACACGCCCGCCACTTCGTCGCCGCGCGCGCGAAAGGCCTCGAGCACGGCCTTGCCGAATTCCTGCTGTCCGGTAATGGCGATTCTCATCGGTCTCTCAAAGTTGGATGCGGGGTATTTTCACCGCAAGAGGAAATAGGCCGCCAGGGCGTACAGCACCAGCGCGAAGACTTTCTTGAGGGGCTGGATGTCCATCCGGTGCGCGGTGCGCGCGCCCACCGGAGCCATGGCCATGCTGGCCAGCGAGACGACGACCAATCCCGGGAGGTACAAGTAGCCCACCGAGCCCGGCGGCATCTGCGGCAGTCCCTGGCCCGCCCATATGTAGCCCAGCGTGCCGGCCAGCGCGATCGGAAAGCCGAGCGCCGCCGAAGTGCCGACGGCGTCGTGGATCTTCACATTGCACCAGGTCATGAAAGGCACCGAAACGAAAGCGCCGCCGGCGCCGACCAGTGACGACAGCAGGCCGATCAGCCCGCCCACGCCGAACGTGGCTAGGCGCCCCGGCAAGGTTCGGCTGGGCTGGGGCTTGCGGTTCAGGAACATCTGGGTCGCCGAGAACGCTACGAAGATCGCGAACAGGACGCCCAGCACCTTGCCCGGCAGGGCCACGGCCAGTTGCGCGCCCAGCAGCGAGCCCAGCACGATGCCGGGCGCCAGCACGCGCACG
This sequence comes from Ramlibacter sp., assembly GCA_028292245.1. Classification (GTDB taxonomy): domain Bacteria; phylum Pseudomonadota; class Gammaproteobacteria; order Burkholderiales; family Burkholderiaceae_C; genus Ramlibacter. Next base: position 1,964 of record JAQGMS010000202.1, on the reverse strand, counting down.
ATCGGCCACAGCACCGCGCCGCGCCGCTGATGGGCCCGCACCGACGACAGCGACGTGAAGCAGATCGTGGCCAGCGACGTGGCCACTGCCATCTTCACCGTGTATTCGGGCGGGAAGCCCTTGGAAGTCAGGATGAAGGTGATGAAGGGCACCATCAGCATGCCGCCGCCGATGCCCAGCAGGCCTGCCAGGAAGCCGGTGGCCATGCCCAGCAGGGCCAGTTCGAGAATCAATCGGGGTTCGAGAAACATCGGCAGCGAGATTGTCGCAGCACCGCCGCAGTACGCCTTCGCTCACGGAATCTCGTAGACCGTGAGTTCCTCGGCGATACCGCGCAGCGTGCAGCGCTGCGCCACCGGAACCAGCCCGGCGGCGGCAAGCAGGCGGGCTGCCGCGGGATAGTGGACGACGGGTTCGGTGGCGAAGATCGAGTGCGACATCGCCAGCCCCTGGATGCGCGATGCGATGTTGACCGTCTGGCCGAAATAGTCGAGCCGGTCGTTCAGCGTCACGGCCAGGCACGGGCCCTCATGGATGCCGATCTTGAGCAGCAGGTCGTCGCTGTTGCGCGACGCATTGAGCGCCTTCATCGCGTGGCGCATGCCCAGCACGGCGGCGATGCCGCGATCGGGTGTCGGGAACGAGGCCATCACGGCGTCGCCGATGGTCTTGACCACGGCGCCCGATTCGCGCCCGACCACTTCATTGAGCACGCCAAAGTGCGCCTGGACCATCTCGTAGGCCGCGAGGTCGCCCACGCGCTCATACAGTTCGGTGGACGCCTTCAGGTCGGTGAAGACGAAGGTCAGGCTGGTGATCTTCAGGCGCTGGTCGATCTCCAGCATGTCGGCGCGGAACAGGTCGCGGAATGTCTGGTTGGTGAGCAAGGTGCGCGCCGTGAGGAAGTTCTTGCGCTTGCCGAGCAGGTGGTGCAGCGCGTCGCCGGCCTGGTACAGCCCCGGGAGAACGCGGGATCCGGTGCGGTTCTCCAGGGTCAGGCGCAGCGGGCCGGGGCGCATCTTCGAGGTGCCGGTGGGCGCCTGCACGTTGTTGAAGACCACGCCGAGCTCCTGCCGGTCCCGCGTGGGCTCGCCTTGCACGTCGAGGAAATGTGCCGCATGCGTGACCGGCTCGAACACGATCACGAAGCCGGCCGGCAGCTGCATCGAAATGGTCGCCTTTTCGCCGGCGGCCAGCTCGACCCAGTCGAGCACATGTTTCTCCAGCACTTCCTGCGTGGAGGCGTCCTGCGGAAACTCGATGCCCGAGCTCCAGTACATCTGGCGCACGTACTCCCACATGGGCAGCGCTTCCGGGGTGTGGGCCGCGATCTTGCGCAGGCGCGGGCTGACGGTGAACGCGACTTCGACCATTTCGTCGAGCGACGGCTCGTATCCCGAGGCGCACAGCGCGCACGGGTAGTCGTGCTGGTGCAGCGTCTTCATGCTGGTGTTGGCGTTGAGCACACCGCCGCAGCCCGGGCACAGCACGTTCCACGACATCTCGAACAGGCCCAGGCGGGTGGCGTGCAGGAAGGCGTCGAGCGCACGGTCCAGCGGCAGGCCGTTGTCGGCCGCGAAATCCAGCACGTTGATGCGATGCAATTGCGCATCCGGTGCCTGAGCCACCAGACGCTCGATGGCTGCTGCGGCTTGCGGGTCCGCGGATTGCCGCAGCACCGTGAACCTGGCTTCGGACTCGCTCATGGGCCCCCCGGATGGATTGGTCCCGCCATCCTAGGCCAAAAAAAGGCGTCTGCAAGTGCCACCGGACCGGCATCCTGAACCGGGGTTCAGGTGGGCGAGGTCAGCTTGACGTTGGGTTCATCTGACGCGAGACGATCACGCTCGTCAAGAGATGTTCCAAGCCCGGGCTCAATGAGCATTGGTTCAAGGAAATATAAAGCCCGGCACGCACTGCAGACACCGGGTCATTGTAGGTCGTTGAACAGGGCCTTGGGCGCG
>JAQGMS010000520.1 GCA_028292245.1 Ramlibacter sp. | reverse complement strand
GGCAACAACACGCTCGCGCTCGCGCCGCGGGTGGCCGTCGCCTACGAGCGCAACGACGAGACCAACGCGCGCCTCGAGGAGGCCGGCATCGAGGTGGTCCGGATCGCCGGCTCCGAGCTCGGCTCCGGCCGGGGCGGGCCGCGGTGCATGAGCTGCCCGGTCTCGCGGGCTCCGCTCGCGGTCGACTGACGCGTCACATCGGCGTAACTGGTTCGACCAGCCACGGTTTACACCTCGACGCCCTGCGGGAAGGATCGCCGCGGGGAGCACCACTCGGGGGACAACCGCGAAAGGCACACGCCATGGCTGACTCGTTCTATGACGCGTTCACACCCGAGGAGATCGCCCGCATCGGTGCGGCCGGCACGCGGGTGCGCGTCCCGGAGGGCTGGTCCCCGATCTGGGAGAAGACCCCCGCCGACAAGGCCTACATCGTCCTCGACGGGAAGCTCTCGGTCCGCCAGCACGGCAACGAGATCGCCCAGCTCGGACCCGGCGACATCGTCGGCGAGGCAGCCATCGTCAACCACTCGCTGCGGACGGCGTCGATCGTCGCGCTCACGCCCCTCGACCTGATCCACTTCACCGACGAGGCCGTACGACGGCTCTGCGACGAGATGCCCTCCTTCAAGGAAGCCATCGCGGCGGTCGCGCTCGAGCGGTTCCCGAAGAGCTGACGACCACGGACGTGCCCGAGCATCCCGACCGCACCGGCGCGCAGGAGACGGTCGAGGAGCTGCTGCTCGGAGCGACACCGCACCTCAACCGGATCGAGGTCGCCGAGCGGGCCGGCGTACCCCTCGAGGTCGCCGAGCAGCTGTGGCGGCTGCTGGGCTTCGCGCGCACGGAGGACGCGGACGTCGCGTTCACCGACGCCGACGTCGAAGCGCTCCGGCAGACCAAGGACCTGATGGAGCTCGGCGTCCTCGGGCCGGACTCCCAGGCCGCACTGGTGCGCACCTGGGGACGCAGCTTCGCACGCCTGGCCGAGTGGCAGACCTCCCTGCTCGCCGACATCGCGACCGAGAGCGACGACCCCGACCGCCGACTCACCGAGCTCTCGGTGTCGGTGCTCCCCCGCGTCGAGTCGCTGCAGTCCTACATCTGGCGCCGCCACCTCGCCAGCGCCACCGGCCGCGCGCTCGCGGTCGAGTCGGCCGGCTCGACCGCCAGCCCGCTGACGGTCTGCTTCGTCGACATCGTCGGCTACACGTCGCGCTCCAAGAACCTCGACGAGGCGGAGCTGGTCGGCTGGCTCGAGCACTTCGAGGACGAGGCGACCGGGCTGGTCGTCGACCACGGCGGCCGGATCATCAAGACCATCGGCGACGAGATCCTCTTCGTCGCCGACCGGCCGGCCGACGCCGCCGAGATCGCCCTGGTGATGGCCGAGCGCGGCGCCGACGATGCCGACCCGTTCCCCTCGGTGCGCGCCGGGCTCGCGCACGGCAGCGTCGTGAGCCGCCTCGGCGACGTGTTCGGCCCGACCGTCAACATCGCGTCCCGCCTGACGTCGGTGGCGCGGCCGGGCACGGTGCTGGTCGACCGGGGCTGCTACGAGGAGCTGTCCGGTCGCCGCGAGGACGACGAGGAGCAGCCGGTGGACGAGGGTTCGGCGTACACGTTCCGACGGACCCGGCGCACGCCGGTGAAGGGCTACGCGCGGCTCCAGCCCTGGGTGCTGCGCCGAGCGCCCGGCCGGGACCGACCTGCGCCGCAATGAGAGGTGCCCGGCCGTTGCCGACGGGGGAGGCGACAACGACCGAGCGATGAGAATCTACGGGGCGAAGGGGGCCGAGACAACTCACACGCCGCAGTGGGAGCGTGATTCATCCCGCTTTCAGGTGTTACCTGATGGTGACCTGGCGGTTCGCCAGACCGGAGCGTGCCGAGCGCTGCTCCGCGGTGAGGTCGGAGCCGTCCGCGAGCGCCGCGGCGAGGTCGGCCGCGAACCGCTCCGCAGGCTCCTCGAGCGGCTCGGGCCCGGTGCCGACCGGGAGGTCCCAGACCGGCACCAGCAGGCCGTGCGCGCGGAACATCCCGACGAAGCGTGACCCCGGCACGAGCTCGTCCTTGCCCGCGGCGTGCAGCCGGGCGAGCGCGTCGAGGAGCCGGTCCTCGGGCTCGGGCATCACCCAGCGCAGGTGCTCCTTGGGCCCGACGTTGGTCCAGTACGCCGCCTCGACGGACGTCAGCTTCGCGGTCGGCGTCACCGAGTCGTTGGCCTGCTCGAGCGCGGCGGCCATCCCGGCTCGCTCGTCCGCGTCGACGTCCGCGATCCAGTAGTCGAACCCGTCGTGCACGGTGATCGCGAGCGACTCGTCGGAGATCAGGTCCTGGAGCCGCGGACCCTCGCCGGGAGGGGTCGTCAGCCCGACGATGCCGGGCTCGGCCTCGAGCGCGGCGGTGAGCACCGCGCCGAGGTCGCGGGCCGGGTCGCCGAAGTTGTGCTGGACCTGGAGGCCGAGCCAGATCTCGCCGCTGTCGCGCACCATCGCGGGCGCGGCCATCGGCAGCATCGAGCAGAGCTTCACGATCTTGTCGGGGTGGTCCTTGAGCGTCAGCGGCGCGGTGGCCGCCGGGACCAGCTCGCGCAGCGCGACCACGTCGCACTCCGACGGCATCCCCTCGAAGGGCCGGGCGACGTACACGTCGGGCGCACCGCCCGCGGCGCCGTGGCAGGCCTTGTAGCGCCTGCCCGATCCGCAGGGGCAGGGCTGGCGCGGACCGACCGCGCCCTCGGCGGTCTCGGTCTGCTGGTCGCGGGCCTTGGTGCGGGACTTCTTCGCCATGCGAGCGAACCTATATGGGGTCTTCCCCGCCCTGTTCCAGCAGGTCCATCATGTACGCCGGCCGGTCGGTGATGACCGCCTTCACGCCGAGCTCGACGCACAGCTCCAGCT
>JAQGMS010000138.1 GCA_028292245.1 Ramlibacter sp. | reverse complement strand
TCGATGAAGCTGCGCAGCTTGTCCGAGCGGCTCGGGTGCTTGAGCTTGCGCAGGGCCTTGGCCTCGATCTGGCGGATCCGCTCACGGGTCACGTCGAACTGCTTGCCCACTTCTTCCAGCGTGTGGTCGGTGCTCATCTCGATGCCGAAGCGCATCCGCAGCACCTTGGCTTCACGCGGCGTCAGCGAGTCCAGGATGTCCTTGACCACGTCGCGCAGGCCGGCCTGCATCGCCGCCTCGATCGGGGCGGTGTTGGTGCTGTCCTCGATGAAGTCGCCCAGGTGGCTGTCGTCGTCGTCGCCGATCGGCGTTTCCATGGAGATCGGCTCCTTCGCGATCTTCATGATCTTGCGGATTTTGTCTTCCGGAATCTCCATCTTGGCGGCCAGGATGCCGGCGTCCGGCTCGAAGCCGAATTCCTGCAAGTGCTGGCGCGAGATGCGGTTCATCTTGTTGATGGTCTCGATCATGTGCACCGGGATGCGGATCGTGCGGGCCTGGTCCGCGATCGAGCGCGTGATGGCCTGGCGGATCCACCAGGTTGCGTAGGTCGAGAACTTGTAGCCGCGCCGGTATTCGAACTTGTCCACCGCCTTCATCAGGCCGATGTTGCCTTCCTGGATCAGGTCCAGGAACTGCAGGCCGCGGTTCGTGTACTTCTTGGCGATGGAGATCACGAGGCGCAGGTTGGCTTCGATCATTTCCTTCTTGGCTTCGCGCGACGAGGCCTCGCCTTCGTTCATGCGCTTGTTGATGTCCTTCAACTGCGCGAGGGGCACGACCACGCGCGACTGGATGTCCGCCAGCTTTTGCTGCAGCTCCTGGATCGGCGGGATGTTGCGGGCGATGATGATCGACCAGGGCTTGCCGGCGGCGGCCTGCTTCTCCACCCATTTCTGGTTCAAGAGGTTGGGCGGGAAGTCCTTGATGAAAGTTTCCTGCGGCATGCCGCACTTGTCCACGATGATGCGGCGCAGTTCGCGCTCCTTCTTGCGCACGTCGTCGACCTGGCCGCGCACCATGTCGCACAGCTTCTCGATGGTCTTGGCCGTGAAGCGGATGGTCATCAGCTCTTCGGAAAGCGCGTGCTGCGACTTGACGTACAACGGCGTGCCGTAGCCTTCCTTGTCGTAGACCTTGTGCACCTTCTCGAACAGGAGGGCGATGCGGTCGAAGCGTTCCAGCGCCTGGGTCTTGAGCTCTTCGAGCTTCTTGGTCAGCGCCTTGGAGCCGCCGTTGCCGTCATCGTCGTCGTCCGCGTCGAACTCGTCGAAGTCTTCCTCGGCCACGTAGTCGTCGGCCTCGTTCGGGTTGGAGAAGCCGTCCACCACCGTGGAGATGACGATCTTGCCGTCGCGGATCTCATGCGCCAGACGCAGGATCTCGGCGATGGTGGCGGGCGATGCGGAGATCGCCTCCATCATGGCCATCAGGCCGCTCTCGATGCGCTTGGCGATCTCGATTTCGCCTTCGCGCGTGAGCAGTTCCACAGTGCCCATCTCGCGCATGTACATGCGCACGGGGTCGGTGGTGCGGCCGAATTCGCTGTCCACGGTGGACAGGGCGGCTTCGGCTTCTTCTTCCGCTTCCTCGACGGTCGCTGTCGTCGGCGTCGTGTTGTTCAGCAGCAGCATCTCGGCGTCGGGCGTCTGCTCGTACACCGCCACGCCCAGGTCATTGAGCATCGCGACCACGACTTCCAGCGTCTCGGCATCGACCAGCTTTTCGGGCAGGTGGTCGGTGATTTCGGCGTGGGTCAGGTAGCCGCGCGTCTTGCCGAGCGTGATCAGCGTCTTCAGGCGCTGGCGGCGCTTGGCCATTTCTTCCTCGGACAGGACGGTTTCGTCCAGGCCGAATTCCTTCATCAAGGCGCGTTCCTTGGCCTTGCTGATCTTCATGCGCAGCGGCTTGACCTTCTCGGTGGTTTCGGCCACCGGCTCACCGGCCAGGTCTTCCTCGATCTCGGTCATGTCCAGGTCTTCGCCGGGCTTGGCTTCCAGCGCGTTCTTCGGCTTGCGGCCGCGCTTGGCGCCGGTCTTGACAGCTGCTTCAGGCTGCGCCGGCTGCACCTTGGGCGGGCGGCCCGGTTTCTTCTTGACCACTTCCTCGGTGGCGACCGACTTGAGGGTTTTCTTCACCTCATCCTTGGCAGTGGCTTTCTCGGAGGGCTTGGCGGGAGACTTTGTTGCTGACACTGGCTTTACTTTCGTTGCGGGCTTGACGATGGCTTTGGGTTGGGGCTTGGGCTGGGTCTTGACGACCTTGAGCTGCGCCTTGGCCGGGGCCACCGGTTTGATCGGTTTTTTCGCAACGGGTTTCGTGGCGGGCTTTGCGAGCTTTGACTTTTGAGCGGGCATGAATAAATACCTCGGGACTGCAAGAAGCGAAAAACACAAATAGCGCCATGACGACCCGGCGCGGGTGAGGGGGACGGCGGGAACCCCGGTCGAGGCTCAGCTGTCCTTCAATGGCAAGATGGATGGGCGAACATTTGGGGTGCAGTCCTTGCGGGGAGGTGGCCGGTCGGGAACTGAAGTCCGCGGTTGGCCTGGGTCCGGAGGTGCTGCTGTCGCTCTTGCCGATAGCAAACCCTACATTATACCGTCGTCGGCAAATTTCAAGCGGTGGGCGGCGCTTTTTGCTCGTTCCAGAGCTGCTTCAGGCGCTCGTAGGCCACCGGGTCGGTGGCGGCCCGGGCCGAAAGCTCCTTTCTTTCCTCATCCAGCTGGTGGTCCCGCTCCATCTGCAGGATCTGCTGCAACTCGGTCAGGTCGTGTTCGATGTCGGGCAGCACCTTGCGAACCTGGTCCAGCAGAAAAGACTCGAATTCGTGCCCGTGCAAGGCCGGTTTCAGTGTTTCCCAGGGCTGGGAGCCATGTTCCAGCACATAGCTGTCCAGCCACCCAAAAAGCGGACCGTGGGGCGGCGCCAGCTCGCAGAGCAGGTGATGGTCGTCATGGCTGAGCGTTCCCCAGGCTTCCGGGTCCATGAACACGATCTGCAGGGCACGGTCCGCCCGGCCCGGAGGCAGCGTGCGGCCGGGCTTGCGGACCGGCCGGTAGGGCTCGCGGCGCCGGGCCGCCGCGCCGTAGGGCGCAGGCGCTGCCGCACCCCACAGGCCCGACAGCTCACGGGCATCGAGTTGGACCATGCCGGCAATTTCGCCGAGCAGTTGCCGTTTCAATGCGCCGTCGGGCAAGGCGGCCCACAACGGCTTGGCATTGGCCGCCAGGTGCGCGCGGCCTTCCGCCGTGCCCAGGTCGCAGCCCTCGCGGGCCGAGTCGATGAGAAAGCGGCTGAGCGGCGTCGCGTCGCTCACGTAGCGTGAGAAGGCGTCCTGGCCGAACTCGCGGATATAGCTGTCCGGGTCGTGTTCTGCCGGCAGGAACAGGAACTTCACGGAGCGCACGTCCGTGGCGTAGGGCAGGGCGCCGTCCAGCGCCTTGCGCGCCGCACGCCGGCCGGCCTCGTCGCCATCGAAGCTGAACACCACCGAATCGGTGAAGCGGAACAGTTTTTGCACATGCTCGGTGGTGCAGGCCGTGCCGAGCGTCGCCACCGCATTGGGAAAGCCAAGCTGGGCCAGCGCGACCACGTCCATATAGCCTTCGGTCACCAGGACGTAGCCTTGCTCGCGCAGCGCGGTGCGGGCCTCGAACAGGCCATAGAGCTCGCGGCCCTTGCTGAAGACCGGCGTCTCGGGCGAGTTCAGGTACTTGGGCTTCTCGTCGCCCAGCACGCGGCCGCCGAATCCGATGCACTCGCCCTTGACGTTGCGGATCGGGAACATCACGCGGTCGCGGAAGCGGTCGTAGCGCTTGTCGTCCTCGCTGTTGACGATGACCAGGCCGCTTTCCTCGAGCAGCGGATCGTCGTAGTTGGGGAAGACGCTGGCCAGGCTGCGCCATCCCTCGGGCGCGTAGCCCAGGCCGAATCGTTTGGCGATCTCTCCCGACAGGCCCCGGCCCTTCAGGTAGTCGATCGCCTTCGGTGACCCTTTCAGTTGCTTGCGGTAAGCCTCGCCCGCCTTTTCCAGCACGTCGTTCAATGTGGCTTGCTTTTCGCGCTGCCTGGCGGCGCGCTCGCGGTCCTGGGGTGAAACATCTTCTTCCGGCACCTGCATGCCGTACTGGCCGGCCAGGTCCTTGACCGCCTCGACGAAATTCATGCCCGCATGGTCGATCAGGAAACCGATCGCGTTGCCGCTCTTGCCGCAGCCGAAGCAGTGATAGAACTGCTTGGTGGGGCTGACCGAAAAAGAGGGCGACTTTTCGCCATGGAAAGGGCACAGCCCCATGTAGTTGGCGCCGGCCTTCTTCAGCGGCACGTAGCGCCCGACGATCTCCACCACGTCGGCGCGGGCCAACAGTTCCTGGATGAAAGTCTGGGGGATGGCCATCGTTGCGTATTCTTACCTAATGCTGCGCTGCATCTAAAAGGGTTACGCTAACGCCACACCGGAGAACCGGGGAATCGGAGACAAGCATGACGAGCATTTTCGAGCAGGACCTGCCGCGCTGCCAAGCCAACTTCGCGCCGCTTTCTCCCCTGTCGTTCATCGAGCGGACCGCTGAGCTCTACCCCGAGCGCGTGGCTGTCATCCACGGCGGACTGCGCCGCACCTGGGGCGAAACATACAGCCGCTGCCGCCAGCTTGCCAGTGCGCTCGCCAACAAGGGCATCGCCAAAGGCGATACGGTGGCCGTGATGCTGCCCAACACGCCGGCAATGGTCGAAGCCCATTTCGGCATCCCGATGAGCGGCGCCGTGCTCAACGCGCTGAACACGCGGCTGGACGCCGAGACCATCGCCTTCATGCTGGACCATGGCGAGGCCAAGGTGGTCATCGTGGATCCGGAATTCGCGGGCGTCATGAAGCAGGCGGTCGCGCTGCGCAAGGACAAGCGGTCCTTGCTCGTCATCGATGTCCAGGATGCGCTGTACACGGGAACGACCGAACGCATCGGCAACCTGGAGTACGAGCAATTTCTTGCCAGCGGCGACGCGGACTACGCCTGGCAGCTCCCCGCCGACGAATGGGATGCGATCGCACTCAACTACACGAGCGGCACCACGGGCAATCCCAAGGGCGTGGTCTACCACCACCGCGGTGCGGCGATCAACGCGATCTCCAACATCCTCGAGTGGGACCTGCCCAAGCACGCGGTTTACCTGTGGACGCTGCCGATGTTCCATTGCAACGGCTGGTGCTTTCCCTGGACGGTGGCGGCCCGCGCCGGCGTCAACGTCTGCCTGCGCAAGGTGGAGGCCAAGGCCATCATCGACTCGATCAAGGCCAATCGTGTCACGCACTACTGCGGCGCGCCGATCGTGCACGGCATGCTGGTCAACGCGCCGGACGAAATGAAGCAGGGCCTGCCGACCGGCGTCAAGGCGATGGTGGCCGGCGCCGCGCCGCCCGCGTCGATGATCGAAGGCATGGAGCGGATGGGGTTCGACCTGATCCACGTCTACGGCCTGACCGAAACCTATGGCCCGGCCACCGTGTGCGCCAAGAGCGCCGAGTGGGATGGCGTGGACATCGGTGAGCGGGCGCGCCTGAACGCGCGGCAAGGCGTGCGCTACCACCTGCAGCGCGACGCGCGCGTGATCGATCCTGCGAGCATGAGACCCGTGCCGCAGGACGGCGAGACGATGGGCGAGATCATGTTCCGCGGCAACATCACGATGAAGGGCTACCTGAAGAACCCGGGCGCGACGCAAGAGGCTTTCGCCGGCGGCTGGTTCCGCACCGGTGACCTGGCGGTGCAGTACGCCGACGGCTACATCAAGATCAAGGACCGCAGCAAGGACGTCATCATCTCCGGTGGCGAGAACATTTCGTCCATCGAAGTGGAGGACGTGCTCTATCGCCACCCCGACGTGCTGGCCGCCGCCGTGGTCGCCAAGCCCGATCCCAAATGGGGCGAGACGCCCTGCGCCTTCGTCGAGCTCAAGGCAGGCGCGACGGCCACGCGTGAAGAGATCGTCGCGCACTGCAAGAAGCACCTGGCCGGCTTCAAGGTGCCCAAGGCTGTGGTGTTTGGCGAACTGCCCAAGACTTCGACCGGCAAGATCCAGAAGTTCGAATTGCGCAAGCAGGCCGGCTCGGCGGCGGCAATCGACGTATGACTGCGTAGCGGCGGCCCCACGGCGGCGCGGGGAGGCTGCATACTGGGCAGCCATGCGCCTCCTCAGCCCGCAAGCCGCCCATGTCTTGAAAAGCCCCGGCGCTTTCGCCTGGTGCGTGCTCAAGGCCTTCAAGAAAAACCAGGGCCTGTTGCT
>JAQGMS010000131.1 GCA_028292245.1 Ramlibacter sp. | reverse complement strand
GGCGCGTCATGTGGCGCACCGTGCCGCTGCCGTACGCGCCGATCTTTCCGGAATCGGGATACTCGCAAACCTCGGCCGGCATCATCGTGCTGACCGAAATGAATTCCAGCGGCTCGCCGGAGTCATTGATGATCTGGTGGGCCGTCTCCGGCCCGCCCGTCGGGCAGCAAACGAAGTCGCCTGCGCGGATCTTGCGCGTCTCGCTGCCGTAGCGCAGCAAGCCCGAGCCGCGGATGATGAAGAACATCTCTTCCTCGGCGTGATGGCTGTGGAACGGGCAGCCGCTCTTGCCGGGCGGCAACACGTCGTACGAATAGCCGAGGTCTTTCGCTCCGATGCGCGGCCCCACTCGCGCGGCGCGCGATTCAAACTTGTCGCCGTGCTGGGAGTGTTCGAGCTCGAGCTGGTCGATATTGATGACACGGTCGTTGATGGGCATGGCAGGAACCTCCTGGGCCGGATCATGGCGCGGAAATCGGCCGGAAATGGCAGGAGGGGTATTGCCGCTCTTGCCGAGCTGCGCAACCAACAGTTGCAAACCCGGCTGTCGAAAACGCTACCCTTCGTTCGTCGTCATGTCAGGGGCGGCATTCCGCCGCCCTGCCGATACAGGAGCGAAGTGATGCTGCAGACCTATCCCATGTATTCCTACATCCCCGCCCGCGACCTTTCGCGGGCGCGGAAGTTCTACGAAGGAAAGCTCGGCCTCAAGCCGAAGGAAGAGACCAAGGGCGGCGTGGTGTACGAGTTCGCGGGCGGCACCGCGTGCTTCCTCTACGTGACGCCGAACGCCGGCACGTCGCAAGCCAGCCAGGCGTTCTGGGACGTCGACGACGTGGACCAGTTGATCGAGCAGCTCAAGGCCAAGGGCGTCGAGTTCGAGGACTACGATATGCCCGGTGAGAGGAGTGCGGCCGGCGCGATCACCGCGGGCGGAGCGAAAGCGGCGTGGTTCAAGGACAGCGAGGGCAACATCATGGCTCTCATTCAGGATTTGGAGAAATAAGATGATGAGCAAGAACACGATCTGCCTCTGGTACGACGGCACCGCCTTGGACGCCGCGCAGTTCTACGCGAAGACGTTTCCGGACAGTGCCGTGGGAGCCGTCCATCGCGCGCCCGGCGACTACCCCTCGGGCAAACAAGGCGACGTCCTGACGGTCGAATTCACCGTCATCGGCATCCCTTGCCTCGGCCTGAACGGCGGCCCGGAGTTCAAGCACAACCTGGCGTTCTCGTTCCAGGTTGCGACCGACAACCAGGCCGAAACCGATCGCTTGTGGAGCGCGATCGTCGGCAACGGCGGCGAGGCAAGCCAATGCGGCTGGTGCAAGGACAAGTGGGGCTTGTCGTGGCAGATCACGCCGCGGGCCCTCACAGCCGCGATCACCGATCCTGACAGCGCGGCGGCCAAGCGCGCCTTCGAAGCGATGATGGAGATGGGAAAGATCGACATCGCCGCGATCGAGGCGGCTCGGCGCGGCTAGCCCACCGATTCATCAATACAGCTGGGTCCTTCGGTTGCGCAGGATCGACTCCTCGACCTGCGCCACGCTTTCACTCAGCCCCGCATGGTCCACCAGGCACTCGGCCTGTGACGGCAGCGCCGCGGCATCGGGCCAGGTTTCGGCGTTCCAGAGCGCGGCCCGGAGCATGCACTTGCCGCAGTGGATGAACACCTGCTCCACACTCACCACGAGTGCCAGCTGCGGCAGCTTGCCGGCCACGCACATGCGCTCGCGCAGCCCGGCGTCGCGCACGATCTGCGCCCGGCCGTTCACGCGCAGTGTCTCGAGCTTGCCCGGGATGACGAACAGCAGCCCCACGTGCGGGTTCTCCAGCACGTTGGCGAAGGTGTCGGCGCGGCGGTTGCCCGGCCGCTCGGGCAGCGCCAGGGTCTGGTCGTCGAGCACGAGCGCGAAGCCGGGCGGGTCGCCCTTGGGCGAAACATCGCAGCGCCCGGCCGCATTGCTCGACGCCACCAGCACGAAGGGCGAGCGGGAGATGAGCGCGCGGCAGTGCGCATCCAGGCGCGCGATCTCCTTCCTGACCGAGCGCTCGATCGGCGCGCCGAGGATCTTGCGCAAGTCCGGCTCGCTGCGCACGACCTCGCCGAACGAAATCATTCGGCCTTGATGCCGGTCGCCCGGATCACCTCGGCGAAAGCCTTGGACTCGGCGCGCATGTGCTCGCCGAAAGCCGCGGGACCCAGCGGCATGGGCTGGATGCCGAGCGCGGCGAACCGGTCGCGCACTTCCGGGTTCTCGAGCGCGCCCAGGATCGCGGCGGCCAGTTTGTCGATCACAGCCTTCGGTGTGCCGGCCGGCGCGGCAACGCCGAACCACTGCACGGCCTGGAAGCCCGCGTAACCCGATTCCGCGATGGTCGGTACGCTGCCCAGGAGCGGCTGGCGCTGCGCGGAGCTCACGGCAATCGCCCGCAGGCGGCCCGAAGCGATATGAGGCAGCGCATCCGACACCGGCGCGAACACGACCGGCGCATGGCCGGCGACGACGGCCTGCACCGACTGAACGCCGCCCTGGTAGGGCACCAGGTTCAGGTCGCCTTGCGACAGCAATTTGAAGCGCGCAGCCGCCAGGTTGATCGCGCTGGCCGGCGTGGACGATGCAACGTTCAGCGGCGCCTTGCGCGCCATCGCCACCAGCTCCGCCAGGTTGTTCACCGCGAGCGACGGATGCACGGCGAAGATGTTCGGCGTCGACGCGATGCCCGCTACCGGCACGAAGGCGTTCATGCCGTCGAACGGCAGCTTGGTGAGCAGCGGCGTCGTCGCCAGCGCCGTGGTCGCCATGACCAGCGTGTGCCCGTCGGGGCTGGCCCGCGCGACGCTGTCCAGGCCGATGATGGAATTGCCGCCGGGCTTGAGCTCGACCACCACGGGCTGGCCCAGCGCCTCGAGCGCCGGCGCGATCGAGCGGGCCACCAATTCCACCGTGCCCCCGGGCGGGTTCGGCACGACGATGTGGATCGGCCGGGAAGGGAACGTCTGCGCCATGACGGCGGCAGCGGCGAACAGCGTGGCTGCGGCGAGGGTGATGCTGCGCATGGCGGGCTCCTGGAGGTGAGGCACGACGCCACTGTCACACCGCGCGCAGCTGCCTACAATCCCGGACGTCGGCACAGCACTTGTGACGAGGAGTCATCAATGGCCCGCATCGGGGACCGCGGTGAAATGGAAGCCTTTGTCCGGGCGGTGGAACTCGGCGGCTTCTCGGCGGCGGCGCGGGACCTGAAGCTCAGCCCGTCGGCGCTGTCCAAGCTGGTGGACCGGCTGGAGCGCTCGCTGGGCGTGCGGCTGCTGCGGCGCACGACACGCCGCCTCTCGCCCACGCCGGAAGGCGAGCTGTTCCTGGCGCGCTGCCGCCGCATCCTGGCGGAGTTCGAGGACGCCGAAACAGAAGTCGGGCGGTCCCGCGAGCGGCCGCGCGGCAAGCTTCACATGCACGTGGGCGTCGGCTTCGCGATGCACCAGTTGGTGCCGGTGTTGCCGGCCTTCATGGCGCGCTATCCCGACGTGCAGCTCGACCTGCGCATCGAGGACGCCCGGCTCGACCTGGTCAGGGAAGGGCTGGACATTTCCGTGCGGCCGGCGCCGGTGGACGAGGCGCTGGTCGCGCGAACGCTGTTCGAGTTCGACCGCATCGTCTGCGCCGCGCCTTCGTACCTGAAGCGCTTCGGCACGCCCAGCAAGCCGGAAGACCTTCGTGAGCACCGCTGCCTCACCGTCTCCGGCACGTTCAGTGCCAGGCGCTGGAGCTTCGACGGCCCCGATGGCTTGCTCGCCATCGACATCGACGGCCACGCGCGCGTCAACAACGCCGACGCGATCTACCGCCTGGCCCTGGACGGGCAGGGCATCGTCCACATCAACGAGTTCATCTGCGCGCCCGCCTTGCGCGATGGGCGGCTGGTGCCGATCCTCACCGACTATCCCTGCGCCGACGGCTCCCAGATGCTCGCGATGTATCCGCATGAGCGAAACCGGCTGCCGCGCGTGGCGGCGATGCTCGATTTCCTCACCGAATCGTTCGGTGGCCGCCCATGGCGAAACCTGGTGGCGCCCGCGCCGCCCAAAACGCGGGCCGCGCCGCCACGCGCCCGCCGCTGAGGCAGCGGCCAGACTCGGTGTTTCCCCTAGGTCGCCGGGTGTCGATTCCGGCCCTGCCCGTTCGTCGTCAGACTATCCACCTCCAAAGGACTCGCATGACCGCGCATTCCCCCGCCGCCCTGGCCATCGATCGCAACTGGCCGCTCGTCGCCGCCGGCGCATTGATGACCTGCGCGGCCATCGGCGTCGTGTTCGCGCTGGCCGTGTTCCTGGAACCCATGGGCGCGGACACCGGCTGGTCGCGCGCGGGCATCTCGGCCGCCATGACCTTCGCGTTCCTGAGCATGGGCGTCGCCGGCTTCGGTTGGGGCGCGCTCAGCGACCGCATCGGGCCGCGGCGCGTGGTGCTGGCCGGCATCGTGCTGCTGGGCCTGGCCAGCGTGCTGGCCAGCCGCGCCGCCAGCCTGCTGCAGTTCCAGGTCACCTTCGGCATCCTGATGGGCGCTGCAGCCGGCGCGTTCTTTTCGCCGATCATCTCCGCGACCGCCGCCTCCTTCGACAAGCGCCGCAGCCTCGCCATCGCGCTGGTGTCGGCCGGCATGGGCGTCGCGCCCATGACCATCGCACCGCTGGCGGGTTGGCTGGTCATGCTGTACGGCTGGCGCCAGACGATGCTGGGCATCGGCATCGGCACGTGGATCGTGCTGCTGCCGTTCGTCTATTTCATCCGCGCGGTGCCGATGCAAGCTGCGGCACCGGGCATGCCCGCGAGCGGCGACGCGGACATGAGCGCGAAGGATGCGCTGCGCTCGCGCGCCTTCCTCGTGCTGGCCGCCGCGTTCTTCGCGTGCTGTGCCGCGCACTCGGGGCCGATCTTCCACACGGTGAGCTACGCCATCGGCTGCGGCCTGCCCATCGTGGCGGCCGTGACCATCTACAGCATGGAAGGCGTCGCCGGCCTGGGCGGGCGCCTGCTGTTCGGCGTGCTCGCCGACAAGTACGGCGCCAAGCCGGTGCTGGTAGTGGGCCTGCTGGTCCAGGGCATCGCAGCCGTGTCGTATCTCGGCGTGAACCAGCTCGGCGGCTTCTATGCGGTGGCGCTGGTGTTCGGCGCGGCCTATGGCGGCACGATGCCGCTGTACGCCGCGCTGGCGCGCGAAGCGTTCGGCCCGCGCATCCTCGGCACGGTGCTCGGCGCGGCGAGCATGGTTTCCAGCCTGGGCATGGCGCTGGGCCCCTTCATCGGCGGCTGGCTGTACGACCGCTACGGCAGCTACGCGTGGCTGTACATCGGCTCGATGATGGCGGGGCTGGCGGCGGCGGGGATCGCGACGATGTTTCCGCGGGGGCCGGCCGTGCCGCGGTTGAAGATGGCTTAGTACGCCGCCCCATCACTTCATGTGCGCGCCCACGAACCGCAGCACGTTCTCGAACCAGGCCACGATGTTCTTCGGCTTCATGATCCAGTGGTTCTCGTCGGGGAACACCAGCAGCTCGCTGTCCACGCCGTGGTACTGCAGCGCCTCGAACAGCATCAGGCCTTCGCTCACCGGGCAGCGGTAATCCTGCTCGCCGTGGATGATCAGCGCCGGCGTCTTCCAGTTGGCGATGTGGCGGATCGGCGCGTAGCGGTCGAAGCCCAGCGGGTCCTGGTACGGGTTCTCGCTGCCGTTCATCATGTACCAGAAGCCCGGGTGGTCCGTCACGCCGGTGAAGTTGGCCATCGTCACGATGCTGGCGTGCGTGATGAGGCAGCGATAGCGTTGCGTCTGCGTGCCCAGCCAGTTGGTCATGTAGCCGCCGAAGCTGCCGCCCATGGCCATGATGCGTGAGGCGTCCACGTCGACACGCTGCTCCAGTGCGTCGGTGACGGCCATGATGTCCTTGAAGCACTGGTCGCCCCAGACGTTGCCCCAGATGCCCTGGATGAAGTCCTGCCCGAAGCCGGTGGAGCCGCGCGGATTCGGCTGCACCACCGTGTAGCCCGCAGCCACCGCGACCAGCGGGTTCCAGCGCCAGTGCCAGGCGTCCCCGCTCATGTTGATCGGCCCGCCGTGGATCCACAGCAGCACCGGCCTCTTCCTGTCTTGCCCCCTCTCACTCTGGGAGAGGGCTGGGGAGAGGGCACTCCCCGCCTTAGGCCGAGTAATCCAACTCTGAATCGCCACCCCGTCAGTCGACAAGGTAGTGATGCTCTCCACCTCAGCCCACTCATGCGCCGGCTCGAACCCCGAGAGCCGCGCCAGCGGCTTCGGCGCGCTTTCCGTCTGGCCGGTATGCACATAACACTCCGGCGCATCCAGCAGCGTCGAGCGGATGCACGCGAAGCCGCCCTGCGCCAACGCGACCACGTCGTTGTGCCCGCCGCCGTTCGCACGCGCAGTCAGCCGCCGCACTTCGCCCGTGGCGGCGTTCACCGCAAACACGGGCGTGATGCCTTCATCATCGGCAGTCACCAGCACGTCCCGGCCGTCGGCCGACCAGTCCCAGATGTGCGGCCAGCGGTCCCAGGCCTTGGCCAGTTCGCGCGCGTTGCCCTGCTCGTCGAACAAGGTGAGGACGGGCTTGACGACGTTCTCGCGCGTGCGCTTGTCGCGCATGGCCGCGATCGTCTTGCCGTCGGGTGAGAAGTGCGCGTTTTCGGTCGACACCGAGCCGCCCTGCGGCAGCAGCTTGTGGGTTCGCGCATCCAGGTCGAACACCATGATGTGGTGGTCGTCCACCCGGTCCTCGCCGGGCACGCGGGACTGGGCCAGCGCGCGCTTGCCGTCGGCCGTGATGTCCAGTTGCGGCTCGATGGCGAACTCGGACTTCACATCCGGCGTCAGGTCCACCCGCTGCTTGCCCTCGGCGTCGCAAAGAACCAGGTGCGTGTTGGCGCGGTCCGGGCTCTGGTGCAGCCAGTGGTCCCAGTGGCGCACCGGCTGGCTGCGGAAGTTGCGCGCGCTGGTGCCCTTCTTGGCGCGCTCGGCGGCCGTCTCGCGCTGCTTGTCGTGCGCGACGCCGGCGAGCACCGGCGCGAACAGCACCATGCGGTCGGCCCGCGCGGCGAAGCGAAAGCCCTCCACGCCCAGCGGTTCGTCGGTGAGCTGCCGCGGCTCGCCGCCCTCGGCCGGCAACAGCCAGACCTGCATGCGCTTTTCGGCGTCCTCGTCAGGCTTGATGTCGTTGGGCTGGCGGTTGGACAGGAAGCCGAGCGCGCCGTCATGGCGGAAGCAGGGCGCGGCGTCTTTGGTTTCCCCGCGCGTGAGTTGCAGCGCGGGCGAGCCGTCAGTGGGCACCTTCCACAGGTCGGACATGTACTTGACGCCGTCGCGGTCCAGGCGCTGGACGACGACGGCCAGCCATTTGCCGTCGAGGGACGCGGAGATGCTGCCTACGCGGCGGAGCGAGATGTGGGAGGCGGGGGTGTAGCCGCTGGAAGTCATACTTTTCCGATGCTTCGTTCAAGGCGGTCATTGTGCCGGCCGCCGCCGAGAGCGGGTAGACGCACGCCCATGCCGTACCCGCCACGGGCGTCAGTGCTCGTAAAGTTGAACTTGGGCGCGTGCGCGCGGTCTACCATCGCTCTCCAGCCCCCACGGGGCTTCCCACCATCGCAATCGGCACGCATCACCAAGCCGGATTGCAGGAACCTTCGTATGAATTTCCAAAGACTTCTCTGCGTCCTGTCGGTCGCTGCCTTTTTGGGCGCCTGCGGCGGCGGAGGGGGTGGGACGCCACCGCCCATCGTCAATGCCCCACCCGCAGACCCAGCGAATGTGGCCGGCCCTGGCCAGTTCATGGCAGCCGTTCACCTGAAGACGATCAGCCCCGCCGAAGTCAGCGCCGCGCTGGCGCTGGACGGGGACGCCGCGTTTCTGGCCACTCCGCGGTACGCCGTCCAGGCGTACCGCCTGACCTATCTGACCGTCGACGGCGAGGGCCGGCGGATCGCGGCCTCCGGCCTGGTCGCCATACCGCAAAAGCCGGCCGGCGCCCTCAGCCCGGTCTTGAGCTATCAACACGCCACCATCAATCGCCAGGCCGATGCACCCAGCAGCCTTACGAAACTCGGAGATCCGCCGGTGGTCCTGGCATCGTTGGGCTACATCGTGGTGGCGGCGGATTACGTCGGCTACGGCGTATCGTCGGCGGCGCTTCACCCCTACCTGCTGTCTGCTCCTTCTGCGTCCGCGGTGATCGACTTCCTCACGGCGGCAAAGTACTGGCGGCAAACGCAGCAGGTGGCCGACAACAAGCAGCTTTTCCTCACCGGCTACTCGGAAGGCGGCTATGTGACGATGGCCACCCACAGGGCGCTGCAAGCGGGCACGTCGACACATCGCAATGAACTCGTTCGTGTCGTTGCGGGCGCCGGCCCGTACAACGTCGTAGCCACCATGGACCAGCTGCTCGCCATCTTGCGCCGGGACTATGCTCCGCTGGGCCAG
>JAQGMS010000488.1 GCA_028292245.1 Ramlibacter sp. | reverse complement strand
TCCGAGATCGATTCGCCCAACTGCGGGACGACCAGGTCAGTCATGCGCGAATCCTACCGCGGATTCGCCGGGTTCGAAGCGTTGCTCAGCGTGGATCGAAGGCCTGCGCGAGGATCTGCTGCTGCTCGATCACGTGTGCCTTGTGCGAGCCAGTCGCCGGGCTCGCGCTCTCGGACCGCCCGATACTTCTATAGTTGATCGCTTTGCCCTCGAGCATCTCCTGCAGCCGTGGTGTGACGAACTGCCCCGCGCCCATGTTGCACGGCTCGTCCTGCACCCAATACATCTCCGCGAGCTTTGGATATTTGTCGAGCGTCGCTTCCGAGATCAGGTGCGGCCACCACGGGTAGAGCTTCTCGATCCGGACGAGCGCAACCGAGGGATCCGCACGCCGCGTTCGCTCTTCGAGCAGCTCGTAATAGATCTTTCCCGTGCACAGGAGGACGCGCGTGACCTTGGAGGGATCCGCGATGTCATCGGCGATCACGCGATGGAACTTGCCCGTCGCCAGCTCGTCGAGCGTCGACGTGGCCGCCGGTAGCCGCAACAGGCTCTTCGGCGTCATCACGATCAGCGGCTTGCGCATCCGTCGCAGCACCTGCATCCGCATCAAGTGAAACATCTGCGCCGGCGTCGTCGGTTGCGCGACCTGCATGTTCTGCTCGGCGCACTGCTGGAGGTAGCGTTCGAGCCGCGCGCTCGAGTGCTCTGGGCCTTGGCCTTCGTAGCCGTGCGGCAACAGCAGCACGAGCCCGGAGAGCCGCTTCCATTTGTCCTCGGACGACGAGATGAACTGATCGATGATCACCTGGGCGCCGTTCGCGAAGTCGCCGAACTGTGCCTCCCAGAGGACGAGCGCGTCGGGATAGTCGAGCGAGTAACCGAACTCGAACCCCATCACGCCTGCTTCCGAGAGCGGCGAGTCGTAGATCCGACACAGGCCTTGATCGGGATGCAGCTGTCCGAGCACGAGATGCTCTCGCCCCGTCTTGATGTCGGTGATGATCGCGTGACGATGGCTAAACGTCCCGCGTGACGAATCCTGACCTGACATCCGAACGTTGATGCCCTGATAGAGCAACGACCCGTATGCGAGCAGCTCGCCCATCCCCCAATCGATCGGGCGCTCTCCTTTGCCCATCTGTGCGCGTTGCTCGAGCAAACGCACGATCTTCGGATGCGCGGTGAAGCCAGAAGGGATCTCCGTCATGCTCTGCGCGATCGATTCGAGGAGAGGACGAGCGACACGCGTCTCGACGTCTTCGGGAGCCTCGGCGATTCCGCCGCGATATCCGCGCCACATCGCCGTCAGCGACGCGCCCTCGGGCCTGAGCTTGGCTGCCTTCGCGGCCTCGAGCTCCGCTTCGAGCTCGGCGACGCGGCGTTGCGTCATCGCCGTGACCTCTTCCGGCGCGACGACCTTCTCGTCGATGAGCCGCTTCGAATAGACCTCGACCGGAGACGGCTTCGTCTTGATCCGGTCGTACATCAGAGGCTGCGTGAACGCCGGCTCGTCGTTCTCGTTGTGACCGTACTTGCGGTAGCAGTACAGATCGATCACGACGTCGGATGCGAACTGCGCACGGTACTCGCACGCGATCTCGATCACGTGTGCGAGCGCATCGAGATCCTCGCCGTTGACGTGCCAGATCGGGCACTCGAGCATCTTCGCGACGTCGGTGCAGTACGGCGTCGAGCGTTGCTCCGCGGGAGACGCCGTGAACCCGACCTGGTTGTTGACGATGATGTGGACGGTTCCGCCGGTGCGATAACCCGGCAGGTTCGAGAGCTGCAGCGTCTCCGGAACGAGGCCCTGCCCTGCGAATGCCGCGTCGCCGTGGATCAGCACGCCCATGACGCGGCGGTGCTCGAGATCGCCGTGGCGTGTCTGCTTCGCGCGCACGCGACCGACCACGACCGGATCGACCGCTTCGAGGTGGCTCGGGTTGAACGCGAGCGAGACGTGCATCGCGTGCCCGTTCGGATCGACACGGTCCGTCGAGAAGCCGAGGTGATATTTTACATCGCCACCGCCGAGCGCCTTTTCGGGCTCGATATCCTCGAACTGTCCGAACAGATCGCGGCCGGGACGCCGGAGGATCTGCTCGATCGTCGTCAGTCGACCGCGGTGTGCCATGCCGAGCACGGCTTCGATCGCGCCGAGGCGTGCGCCGTGCGTCAGCGTGAGATCGAGCAGCGGGATCAGGCTCTCGCTGCCCTCGAGCGAGAACCGCTTCGTGCCGGGATACTTCGTGTGGCAGAACCGTTCGAACTGCTCGGCGTTGATCAGCAGCGCGAGCATCCGCGTGCGCACGTCGATCGGCAGCGACTTGATGAGGCTTGTCTCCATCCGCTCGGCGAGCCAACTGCGGCGCGCCGGCGACGAGATGTGCATGAACTCGAGGCCGACCGAGCTCGCATAGATCTTTTGAATGTGCGCGTAGACCTCGCGCAACGTCGCCTTCGGCATGCCGTGCACGCCGGTCGGCTCGAGCACCTTGTCCAAGTCGCGATCGGTGAAGCCCCAGGTAGCCGGCTCGAGCTCGGTGATCCGCGCGGTCTCGAGGAGACCGAGGGGATCGAGGTTCGCTGCGAAGTGTCCGCGGCTGCGGTACGCATTGACCAATGGCCACACGAGCGGCGTGGGCAGTGCGGCGATCGGCGACATCGTCACCGTGCTCTGCTGGCGGAGCGCCGGCGGGAGTCGCGTCGTTAGCGTGATCTCGGCGCGCGCGGCGTGACCGTTGCCGTGATTACCGTTCGTCGAGGCTGCACCGTTGCCCGACGGAGCGCGAGCGGCCACGTGTCCGTTGCCGTTGCTTGGACCGTGCTCCTCATCGAGGAGCTCGTGCCAGCTCTCGTCGACCTGCCCCGGGGTCTCCTGAAACTTGTCGTAGAGCTCGTCGAGGTAGCCGAGCGAGCTGCCGAATTCGAGAACGTCGCGAACCATGCCCGGCATGATAGCGCTAGTGCGCGTGGTCGATCAGACGAGCCGGCGTTTCTCGCCGAAAAGTAGGGCCTCCGGTAGACTGCGTCTCACTCGGGCTTCACAACGCCGCTGATTCGGAATCGGGATGACGAGACATTTCGTGCTCGGGCTGTTGTGGTTGGCGATGGGCTGTCAGAGCCAGCCGAACGTCGATACGTGCGGTCTAGATCACCAGACGATCGCGAGCTGGCTAAATGTCGCACGCCTCGGCGAGCGGCCGGCCGATCCGGAGGCGGCGAAGCGATGGGATCACGAGAACGACGACTCGCTGCCGATGATTCTCGACGAACCGCCGTTCACGGCGTGGTGCGCCGGCAAAGCGAGCACGGTCGACACCGCGTGCTGGACCCACGCCGGCGATGCGCGTCCAGACTGTCGGGCCGCACGCGAGCAGGTGCTCGAGCTCCCGGTCTCCGGCCCGCTGTGCGAGCTCGATGGCCGGTATCTCGCGAGCGTGTGGCTCGCGGCCGAGGCGGGACTCGTGCCCGATCTCCTGCACGTCGAGGCCTATGACAGATACGCGAGCGCCGTGTACGCGAGCTACAAACGCCTCGCACGCGTACCGATCGCGCTCATCTGCAAACAGACCGGCGGCTATCCGCTGAGCTGTTACGTCGACAACAAGGCCGCAGGCTGCCACTTGCTCGCCAGGATGATCGCATTCTGGACGACCACTCGTTAACCCGAGGGGTCGGCTCGGTTGATCCGAGTAGCCGAGGACCAAAACAGGTGAGCGCTGGGGTTTATGGCGCGGCGACCTTC
>JAQGMS010000181.1 GCA_028292245.1 Ramlibacter sp. | reverse complement strand
AAGGAACTGCCCGACGCCTTCCTGCGCCGCTGCTTTTTCCACTACATCAAGTTCCCCGACGCCGACACGATGAAGCAGATCGTCGACGTGCACTTCCCCGGGCTGAAAAAGGAATTGCTCACGGCCGCGATGAAGACCTTCTATGACGTGCGCAACCTGCCCGGCCTGAAGAAAAAGCCTTCCACCAGCGAGCTGCTGGATTGGCTCAAACTGCTGGTGGCCGAGGACATTCCGCTGGAAGCGCTGCAAAGCAAGGAAGACAAGGTCGCCGTGCCGCCGCTGGTGGGCGCGCTGCTCAAGAACGAGCAGGATGTGACGCTGTTCGAAAAATTGGTGTTCATGCAGCGCCACAACCGCTGAAGTGATGCGCAAGCCCGAACCTTGCACGCTGGAAACCTCGACGGTGCGGCTGGAGCCGATGTCGCCCGACCACGCGGCCGAACTCGAAGCAGCGGCGCACGACGGCAAACTCTGGAACCTGCGCATCACCTCGGTGCCCGCGCCGGGCGAAACGGCGGGCTACATCGCCACCGCATTGAAAGGCCGCGACCAGGGCCACATGCTTCCCTTCGTGGTGCGCGACCTGGCCAGCGGCAAGATCATCGGCAGCACCCGCTATCACGACATCGTGGTGCCCATCGAGCGGCTGGAGATCGGCTACACCTGGTACGGCCAGAGCTGGCAGCGCAGCCACGTCAATACCACCTGCAAGCTGCTGCTGATGACGCACGCGTTCGAAACACTGGGCGCCAAGCTGCTCGGGTGGCGCACCGACAACTTCAACTTCGCCAGCCAGCGCGCCATCGAGCGGCTGGGCGCGCGCAAGGACGGCGTGCTGCGCCATCACGCGCCGCGGCGCGACGGCACCGTGCGCGACACGGTGATGTACAGCCTGGCTGCCGGCGAATGGCCGGAAGTGAAGGCGCAATTGCAATACCTGCTGGCGAAACCGCGTTGAACGGGCCCGCCGTCGTCACGCCGACACCGGCAGCAGCGCCGCGCTGGCAGCGCTGGCTGGTCCTGTCGCCGCTGGCGCGCATCGTCATCTTCGTGGCGGTTGCCGGCGCCTTGATCTTCCTGCTCCGCATCCTGTTCATCAGCGTGGGCTGGACCGGCAAGGCGGCGCCGCTCCCGCAGCGGCATATCGCGATGTTCCTCATGCAGTTGGTGCCGGCCCTGGCGGCCTATCTCTTCCTGGTGTACGTCGTCGAGCGCAGGCGCCCGGTTGAACTGGCGTGGCGCAAGGTCGTGCCGCACGGCCTGCTCGGCGCGCTCGCCGGACTCGCGCTGATCAGCGCGGTGGTCGGCGTGCTCTGGCTGCTGGGCGCCTACCAGGTCACCGGCACCAACGAAGAACCCCACGTGCTGCGGCAGGTGCTGGTCGGCGGGCTGGGCGCGGCGATCGCCGAAGAAATCATGGTCCGCGGCGTGCTGTTCCGCATCTCCGAAGAGGGCCTGGGCACCTGGGGCGCGCTGGTCGTCTCGGCGCTGGTTTTCGGCTTCGGGCACATGGGCAATCCGAACGCGACGCTGTGGAGCTCGGCGGCGATCGCGATCGAGGCAGGCCTGCTGTTCGGCATGCTGTATCACGTCACGCGATCGTTGCCGCTGTGCATGGGCCTGCACATGGGATGGAACGTCGGGCAGGGAACACTCTGGGGCGTGCCGGTCTCGGGCAACCAGGACGTCGGCTGGCTGGTATCGGTGCGCAACGGACCCGACTGGCTCAGCGGCGGCGTCTTCGGCGCCGAAGCCTCGGTGGTGGCGGTGGCGCTGTGCTCCGCCTGCACCCTGGCCCTGGTGGCAGTTGCCTTGCGCCGCGGTAGCATCGTGCCGCCGTGGTTCAAGCGCCCGCGGGCCGCTGCAGCTTCGGGCGTGGCGGCGGATAATGGCATCCAGGACGTCGCACCCTCATGCTGATCGATTTCTTCTACACCTTGCGCAGCGCCAAGCTGCCGGTTTCCGTCAAGGAATACCTCACGCTGGTGGAGGCGCTCAAGGAAGGCGTGGTCGGCCCCAACAGCGACGGCGGCTTCAAGATCGACGACTTCTACTACATCAGCCGCACGACGCTGGTGAAGGACGAGAAGCACTACGACAAGTTCGACCGCGCATTCGCCGCCTATTTCAAGGGCGTGGAGATGGTGGCCGACTTCACCAAGGACGTGCCGCTGGACTGGCTGCGCAAGACCCTCGAACTGGACCTCAGCCCGGAAGAAAAAGCCAAGATCGAGGCGATGGGCTGGGACGAGCTGATGGAGACGCTGAAGAAGCGCTTCGAGGAGCAGAAGGAGCGTCACGAGGGCGGCAGCAGGATGATCGGCACCGGCGGCACCTCGCCGTTCGGCGCTTTCGGCTTCAATCCGCAGGGCATCCGCATCGGGCAGGACAAGAGCCGCAACAAGAGCGCGGTGAAGGTGTGGGACCAGCGCGCCTACAAGGACTACGACGACAGCCAGGAACTGGGCACGCGCAACATCAAGATCGCGCTGCGCCGGTTGCGCAAGTTCGCGCGCGAGGGCGCGGCCGACGAGCTGGACCTGGACGACACCATCCGCTCGACGGCCGCCAACGCCGGCTGGCTGGACATCAAGATGGTGCCCGAGCGGCACAACAACGTGAAGATCCTGCTGCTGATGGACGTGGGCGGCACGATGGACGAGCACATCCACCGCGTCGAGGAAATGTTCTCTGCCGCCAAGGCCGAGTTCAAGCACCTGGAGTTCTACTACTTCCACAACTGCGTCTACGACTTCATGTGGAAGAACAACCGCCGGCGCTTCTCGGAAAAGTTCGCGACCTGGGACATCATCCGCAAGTACAACAAGGACTACAAACTGATCTTCGTCGGCGATGCGACGATGAGCCCGTATGAGATCCTGCAACCCGGCGGAAGTGTCGAATACAACAACGAGGAAGCCGGCGCCGAGTGGGTGCAGCGCCTGACCAACGCCTTCCCGAAATTCGCCTGGATCAACCCCGAGCCGCAAGGCGTCTGGCAATACCGCCAGAGCATCAGCGTGGTCCAGCAGCTGATGAACCAGCGGATGTACCCGCTGACGATCAAGGGGCTGGAAGAGGCGATGCGGCTGCTGAGCAAATAGCTCGCCGTTCTACAATCCGCTCGCCGCTCCTCGTAGTTCAATGGATAGAACGGGCGCCTCCTAAGCGCCAGATACAGGTTCGATTCCTGTCGAGGGGACCAGGCCCCCACATCCCTATTCAGGCAGCGGCACCAGAACCGGCGCCGCGACCGCCGCCTTGCGGGCCTGCAGGAAGAACGCCGCCAGCTGCCACACGATGAAGATGCCGATCAGGCCGATCAGGCTGCCGCTGATCGGGCGGGACACGAACACGCCGAAGCTTCCACGGCTCAGGAGCATGGCGCGGCGGAAGTTCTCTTCCAGCATCGGGCCGAGGATGAAGCCCAGCATGAGCGGTGCGGCATCGAGGTCCAGGCGCACGAACATGTACCCGATGAAGCCGAACATCGCGGTGATGAAGATGTCGTCCAGGTTGTTGTTGACGCTGTAGGTGCCGATGCAGCAGAAGAACAGGATCGACGGGAACAGCACCGCGTACGGAATCTTGAACACCGACAGCCAGTAGCGCACCAGGGGCACGTTCAGCGTGATCAGGAACACGTTGCCGACCCACATGCTGGCCACCAGTCCCCAGAACAGGTCGGGGTGCCCCGCGATCATGTTGGGGCCGGGCTGGATGCCCTTGATGATGAAGGCCGCCATCATCAGCGCCATCACGGCGTTCTCGGGAATGCCGATGCTCATCAGCGGGATGAAGCTGGTGCGCGCTGCGGCTTCGTCGGCGGCGGCCTGGCCGGCCACGCCCTCGATGCAGCCGGTGCCGATCTCGTGCCGGTACTTGCTGACCTTCTTGTCGACGGCGTAGGCCGCGAACTGGGCGATCACCGGGCCGCCGCCGGGCAGGATGCCCAAGAAGGAGCCGATCACGCTGCCGCGCAAGGCGCTGGGGATGATGCGCTTGAACTCGGGCCAGGTCGGCATGAGCTTGATCTTGCCGTTGAAGGGCGTCCGCTCGTTCTTGTCGTCCAGGTTCTTGGTGATCTCGGCGATGCCGAAGCAGCCCAGCGCGATGCTCACCAGCCCGACGCCGTCCGCGAGGAAAGGCAGGTCCATCGTGAAGCGCTGCAGGCCGCTGTTGACGTCGGTGCCGATCTGCCCGAGCAGCACGCCGATCAGGCACATGGCCATTCCGTTGAGCAGGCTGCCGGTGGTGACGAAGCTCACGCACACGAAGCCCACCAGCATCAGGGCGCAGTAGTCGGCCGGCCCGAACAGGAAAGCCACCTCGCCGAGCATCGGCGCAAAGAACGACAGCACCACGATCGCCACCGTGCCGCCGATGAAGCTGGAGACGCCCGCCGTGAACAGCGCCAGGCCGGTCTTGCCCTTGAGCGTCATCTGGTAGCCGTCGATGCACGCCACGATGCTGCTGGCGTGCGGGATCTTCATCGTGATGGCGCTCACGCTGTCGCCGTATTGGGCACCGTAGTAGATGCCGGCCAGCATGATGAGGGCGCCGCCGGTGGGGATGGAGTACGTCAGCGGCAGCAGGATGCTGATGGTGGCCAGCGGGCCCAGGCCCGGCAGCAGGCCCACCAGCGTGCCCACCGTGCAGCCGATGGCGCAGTACATCAGGTTCTGCCAGGTCAGCGCAATTTCAAACCCAAGCGCGAGGTTGTGCAGGACGTCCATGATCAATACAGGGGAAGGTTGAAGCCGAGAAGTTTCTGAAAGGCCAGTCCCACGAGGACCAGCCCGATCGCGATCATGAGATTGCGCCGGATCGAATACTTCGCGGTGCCCGCGAAGGAAGCGATGAACACCAGGGCGATGATCCCCGCGATCATGTTGACGAAAGTCGAAATCAGCGCAAAGCCGCACAGGGCGCTCAGGATGACCGCGATGTTCTTCGGGTTGAATCCCAGCGGCACGTGCTCGACGAAGCGCGAGCGGACGATGGTCGAGATGGCGATCAGCAGCAGCAGCGACGCCACCATCAGGGGAAAGAGGCCGGGGCCCGCGCGGCTGAAATCGCCGATCGGGTAGCGCAGCGATTGCAGGCCGAAGGCCAGGGAAATCGCCATGAGGAACAGGCCTCTGACGAGATTGCGGTCATTCATGGGGAGTCGGATCGGGTTGGTGGAGTGCCGCGAGTCTAGGAACGCAAGCTACCAATCTGCTTCCAATCCTCACGCGCGCCCCCTGGCGACCCCCAAAATACGTGTTATTCCTAATGCGCAGGCGCAGTGCCGGACACGGGCAACTGCAGCGCCGCGCACAGCCCGTGGCCGCCGCCGGCGCGCGGCTCACCCGGCGTGAACACGATGTCACCGCCGTTGCGGCGCGCATATGCGCGCGCGATGGCCAGCCCGAGGCCCGCGCCTGAAGGCTGCGCGCCTTCGCGCTGGAAGCGCCGAAAGACGGCCTCATGCCGATCCAGCGGAATGCCCGGGCCGCTGTCTTGCACTTCGGCGAGCGCGTTGCCTTCGTGCACGCGCACGCCAACGGTGATGCGGCCACCGTTCGGTGTATGCCGGATCGCGTTGTCCAGCAGGTTGGCCAGCACCTCGTGCAACTCGGGCGCCTGCGCGCGCACCGGCACGGCCGGCGCGCCTTCCGCGCCATCGGGCATGTCATCGCCCCGCGCGTCGCGCCAGCCGAGGTCCAGGTTCTTCTCGTGCGCGAGCGCCAGGTACTGCAGCACCACCTCGCGCGCGACCCGGTTCAAGTCGACGACAGGGATTTCCTCGCCCGCCTCGCCCTCCTCGGCGCGGCTTGCGTGCGCCAGGGCGAGCAACTGGTCCGACAACCGCCGGCTGCGGCCCAGTTGCCCGACGATGGCGTGCAGGGTCTCGCGCGTGCGCTCCGGGTCCTGCTCGCGCAATGCGTAGCCGGCCTGCGTCATCATGATCGCGAGCGGCGTGCGCAATTGGTGCGATGCATCCGCCAGGAATTCGGCTTGCTGCTGCAGCAGCGCGCGGTGATCGGCGATGTGGTGGTTCACGGCCTCCACCAGCGGCGCGACTTCGCCCGGCACCTGCGAAGCGTCGAGCGGCGCGAGCTGCTGCGCGGGCCGGTCGCGCAACATGTCGCGCAGCCGCTCGAGCGGCTTGAGGATCCAGGCCAGGCCGATCCAGACCACCGCCACCATCACCAGCAGCATGCGCGCGACCGCCAGCACTTCGCGGCGCAGCAGGTCCTGGCGCGCCTGCTCGCGCACGCCCGTGCCTTCCGCCGCCTGGACTCGCAGCTCGCGGCGCTGGCCCTGGCCGTCCTGCAACACCCGTGTCAGCGCCGCGACGCGCACCGGGTGGCCGTGGTATTGGGCTTCGTAGAAACCGATCGTGGCGCCGCGTTCGCCGGTGCTTACCGGAAGCAGCGGGACGCTAGCCGCCGGCAGGTCTGCCGGCCCCATCAGCGTGTGCTCCGGGCCGGCCGGCTGGCCGGACGCATCGAGCGGCACCACACCCACATGCAGGTGCTTCTGGCGATCCGGCGTGGTCTCGGGCGTGGGCTGCGGTGCCGACGGCTGCATCAAGTCGACGCCGCGAGCGTCGACACTTGCGCTGTGATCCAGCGCCAGGACCCGCTCCAGCAATACCTGGTCCCAGGCGTCCGAAAGCGTCGCGGAATAGGCGTGGTAGTCGGTCCAGCTGTCGATGGCCAGCAGCGCCGCCATCCCCGGCAGCAGCAGCGCCAGCAGTTGCGCCCGGATGCCCAGGCGGCGCGTCCACGCCGGCAGCAGCGAGCGCGCCTCAGGCATCGGCGTCGCCGGCACCGGCTTGCTTCTCGAGCATGTAGCCCAGCCCGCGGACGGTGACGACGCGCACGTCGCTGCCCGCCAGCTTGCGCCGGACCCGATGCAGCACCAGCTCGATCGCGTCGGGGCCGACGTTGCTGTCCTGCGGGAAGACCTTGCCCGAGAGCTGCGACTTGTCCACCACGCTGCCGGCGCGCATCAGCAGCGCGGTGAGCGCCGCGTGCTCGCGCGGCGTGACCGACATGAGCTGCCCGCCCAGCGAGAAGCCGCGGTTCTCGCTGTCGTAGGCGAGCGATCCGCACTCCAGCCGCGAGTGGCCGTGGCCGTGGCTGCGCCGGATCAGGGCGGTGAGCCGCGCCTCGAGTTCCTCGATCGCGAAAGGCTTGGCCAGGAAATCGTCGGCGCCCAGGTTCAGGCCCCGCACCCGGTCGGGCAGCGCGGCCTGCGCGGTGAGCAGCAGCACCGGTGTGCTGTCGCGCGCATCGCGCAGGCGCGAGAGGACGGTGAAGCCATGGCGATCGGGCAAACCCAGGTCCAGCACGATCGCGTCGTAGCGCGTGCCGGCGGCCAGCAAGGCTTCGGCCGTGCGCGCGTCCGGCGCCAGGTCGGTCACGAAACCGCTTTGCTTGAGCGCGAGAGAGAGCCACGACACCATGTCGCGGTCGTCTTCGACCAGGAGGAGTCGCATGGAAATGGCCGTAAGGTGGGCTGCGCGAAGAAAAGCCGCCGGAGCCCGGCGGTGGTGCAGACGATTCTAGGCTTTGCACCTTTGCCCGCCTACAAGAGCCGTCAGCGGCGTCCTACAGACTCAGGCATTTCCCTCGTTAACCTGTGGCAACGCACCATTGCGGACGGTTACAGCTGTCACGGTGCTTTTGCACTCGCGTCACTGCGATGTCATCAGCTCCGTCTACCATGGAAATTCCAGGCGCAATGTGCGAGCGAAGCATCAACACGAGAGACAAACAGCGAGGTTCAAAAACATGTCGTCCGCAGACTACCGCGTTGAAAGCAACCACCCGATTGCGGGCCGGCTGGTGCCGGTCGTGGGTTCCCAGCACTATTTCTTCAGCGACCGATCCCTGGCAGTGGCCATGGCGGCCAAGAGCGTGACCAAACCGACGGGCCAGGAAATCCGCGTGGTGCACGTGCCCACCGGCGAAGTTGTCTTCAGGAAGGCCGCGATCACGCGGCCGGAATTCAGCGACGACGCCTAGCCGCCAGCTGCTCAGCGGCGGATCGCCTCGTCGATCCGGCTCACCAGTTCCGACAGCGGTGCGCGCTTCGAAACACCGGGGCGCCCGCCTACCTGTCCATCCAGGTCCTTGGCTTCCTCGGGCGAAACCAGCGCCGTCAGGTAGATCAGCGGAATGCCGGCCGTGGCCTCGTCTTCGGCCAGCGCGGCCGCAACATCCCCGCCGCTCATTTTCGGCATGTCGATGTCGCAAAGGATCGCGTCGGGCAATTGCGACCGGGCCATCGCGACGGCGCGACCCGGCTCGGTGGTGGAGGCGATCTCGTAGTACTTCGACAGCTTGGTCACCAGGAGCGCGATGATCGCGGCGTCGTCGTCGATCAGGAGGAGTTTCTTCTTGCTGGTCATGGGTGATAGGCAAAAATGAATAGTACAGCAGCGCTCAAGCATCGGCGAAGCGGATTTCGACGGAATCGAGGTGGGCGCATAGCTGCCTCGCCAGACGGCTCAGGTGGTCCGGCTCGATCTGGCTGAAATCGCGCTCGATCGCGCGGCTCTGGTCGCTGGCCCAGTGGAAGCCGTAGAGCCCGAAGCTGCCGGCCAGCTGGTGTGCCAGACGCCGGACTTCGCCGCGATCGCCGCCCAGCATGGCCTGCTCCATGCCCTGGATCAGGCCGCGGCGCGACTCGATGAAGTCAGCCAGCACGGGTTCGATGTCCGGATCCAGCACCACCGGGTCGCCCATCCCAGGCGCCGGCGCTTTCGCCGGCATTAGCGCCGGCGGCTGGACGGCGGCGGGCTGCTCGCCGGCACCGATCAGCGTTGTCAGCTCGAGCAGCGTTTCGTGAATGGTGTCGCGCGTCACCGGCTTGGTCAGATAGCTGTCGAATCCCGCCGCCAGGCTGCGCAGGCGGGTTTCCTCGTCTTCATGCGATGAGAGCGCGACCATCGTGCAGCGTTTGGCCAGGGTGGCCCGCTCCATCGCGCGCAGTTCCTGCACCGCCTGCAGCCCTCCCATCACCGGCATGTCCAGGTCCATGAAGATCACGTCGGGCCATTGGAGTTCGGCCGCCGCCAGCGCCACCCGCCCGTTGATCGCGGTATCCACCGTGAACGGCGGGCTCGGCAGGAAACGCCGCACGATCAGCAGGTTGTATTCGTCGTCGTCGACCAGCAGCACCCGCATCGGCGGCATCGCGGCGACCAGCAACGGCTCGACTCCCTGGCGGTTTGCCGCGTGCCGCGCGGTCGCCGGCACGGCACCGGCCGGCGCGGCGCGCAGGCGGATCGCGATCGTCGTGCCCTGGTCCGGCGCGGTTTCCATCCCGATGTCGCCGTCCTGGATGAGGGCCATCAGCCGGGCCGAATAGGTGCCCAGGCCGGTGCCGCTGGCCTTGCCCAGCGTCGCATATTTCTGGAAGAAACTGCCGCGGATCGACTCGGGCACCACGCCGGCGTTGTGGATGCGCAGCACCAGTGTTTCACCGTCGCCGGCCCGCGCGCCGATGGTAACGACGCCGCCCTCGGGCGAGGCCTCCACCGCGTTCTTCAGGAGGTTGGCGAGCATCGAATAGCACAGCAGCTCTTCGGCCCAGGCGTAGGGAGCGGCGCTCACGTCCACCTTGATCAGGACCTGCTTGGAGGCGGCGTGGATGCGCACGTCGGTTGCGACCTTGTTCACCAGGTCGGCCAGGTCCACCGCGTCGGGGCGGAAAACGTAGCTGCCCTGCTCCATCTTGTACAGGTCCAGCGACAGGTTGACCATCGACAGGATGCGGTAGCCGGCCCGCTCGACGATGCCCAGCAGCTCGTCGGCCTCCGGGCCCAATTGGCGCTCCTCGCGCAGCAGGCGCGGCACCGCGACGATGCTGTTGAGCGGTGTCTTGATGTCGTGGCGGCCGATGCGCTCCACTTCCTCGCGCAGGCGCACATTTTCCTTCAGCGCTTCGTTCTGCTGCTCCAGCTGCGCCGCCTGCGCCGCGATCTGGTCATGCGAGGCCCGCAGCGCCTGCTCCTGTTCGCGAAAGGCGGTGACGTCCAGGTAGGAAGTGATGAAGCGCCGGGTGCGCCCGTTGCCATCGACCTGCGCGATGCCTTCGGCGTGGATCCAGATGTGGCTGCCGTCCCTGCGCCGCAGCCGGTAGGACATCGCGGCGCCCGGCACCTGCTCGCCGGGGCGGCTTTTGCGCCGGATCATGGCGCGGAACTGCTCGCGCGCCCGCTCCCGGTCGTCGGGATGCATCAGGTCGAAAATGCTGGGCCAGCCCGACGTGTCGGCGTCGCCCGGATATCCCAGCATCTCCTTGAAACGGTCGGTGTAGACGACGACATTGCTCGCCGCGTCCCAATCGCCGAAGCCCGCCTTGGTCGAGCGCACCAGCAGCCTCAGCCGCTCGCGCTCCACGGCCAGCGCCTGCTCGGTCGCGTACTTGTCGGTGATGTCCAGGCTGGCTGCCAGGACGCCGATGCGCTGGCCCTGCGAATCGGCCATCACGGTGCGCGTCTGCATGTAGCGCCTGCCGTTGTAGTCGTACTCGCGCGCGGGCAGGGCCGCATCGGGGCCGAGCTCCAGCGCCTCGCGGTCCAGGGCCAGCGTCGCCTCGGCGGCCGGGTCGTTGGTGTCACGCAGCGAGGTGCCGATGACGCTTTCGCGCTGCAGGCCGATGTAGCGCTCCCAGGTGCGGTTGACGAACAGGTAGCGCCCCTCGGGGTCGCGCAGCGCCAAGCCCAGGGGCACCGAATCGAAAAGGTCGTTGATGAACTTGATGCGGTCGGAAATCTCGATCTCGTGTCGCTTGCTCTGCGAGATGTCGATGAAGGAACAGACGAACCGCAGCGTGCGGCCGTCGGCGCCGCAAACGCCGATGCCCTCGGCGTGGACCCAGAGGTATTCGCCGTCGGCGCGGCGCATCCGGTAATCCTCCGCCTTGTACTGGCGGACCGCGTCGCGCACGGAGCGATCGCGCAATTGCTGCATGAACAGGCCGTAGAAGTGTTCGCGCTCCTGCGGATGCAGCATATCGCGCAGCTCGGGCAGGGCGGAGGAAGGGGCGTCCACGGGATAGCCGAACATCTCCTTGTAGCGTTCGGAATAGGTCACGGAATTGTTCACGACGTCCCAATCCAGCAGCCCGGCCTTGGTCGCGCGCATCAGCATGTCGGTGCGCCCGCGCTGTTCGATCAGGCGTGCCTCTTCTGCCGACAGCGCACGGGCGAATCGCTGGGCCAGCAGGATGGCCGGCGCCAGCACGATGCCGACCACGCCGTAAGGCAGCATGCTGGTCGCCAGGATGTGCTGGAAGAACAGGACGTCGTGCGCAACGGTGGCAACCAGCACCGCCAGCCCGGCCAGCAGGATGCCCGCGCCACGCCGGCGGTGCCGGAAGGCGCGCAGCAGTACGAACGTCACGTAGAGCGCCACCACGACGGCGCCCCACTGGAGCACGGGCGCCGAATAGGAGAAGACCTGGATCGGCGTGACCAGCGCGAGCAGCACGCCGGCGACGCTGAACGCCACGATGGCGCGAAGCGGCGCCAGGCCGATCTCGCTGCGATACAGCCCGCGCAAGAACAGCGGGAACATGGAGAGGCCGAAAAACCAGTTCACGAACAGCAGCCTGAATTGCGCCTCGAAGCCGAGCGCCGCGATCAGGGGCTGCAACGGCCGCTCGCCCGCCATGCCCAGGCTGACGGCGAACGACAGGCAATACACGCCGAAGTAGAGGGGAATGCGGTCCTGCCTGCGCCAGAAAAAGAAGATCAGCGACAGCAAGCCCACCACGAACACGCAGCCGATCGACAGCAGGCTGCGGATCAGGGCGCCTTCGCGCTGTTCGGCCAATTGCCGGGCGGTCCCCAACTGGATGCTGCGCACCATGCCGCCGCGCAGGACGTGGAAATTGGAAACCTGCGCGACGAGTTCCATCGGGCAATTGCGCTGCCCGAGTTGCACCGTCCGGTTCGTGAGCGATGGCTCTTCCTGCTCGAGCGTGGCAGCCGGCATGCCTTGCCGCGCGAGCAATTGGCCATTCACGTAGAACGCCATCGCACTGTGCTCGAAGGGCAGCGCCAGCGCCAGCGCGCCGGCTTCGGCGCCCTTGCACGGCACGCGTAGCCGGTAGCTGGCGAAGCCACGGCCCGAGCCCAGGGCCGCATTCCAGGTGCCCGGCACCTCCTGCATCTGCCCGGACGGCGCAACGGCTTTACCGGGCGTGAGCAGCTGTCCCGGAAAGAACTCCCACTCCCCGTCCAGCGAGACGATGCCATCGCGCTCGAAGTCCCAGCCGGAAAGGTCCAGCATCCCGCCGCGGGCGAGAGGCGGGTCGGCCGCCGTCGCGGCGCCCGCAAGCAGCAGCGATGCCGCCAGCATCGCGCATCGCGCGCTACGCGAAAGTGCAAGCCAGGCCATGGCGCACAGGATACGGGAAAGGCGCGAAGGCTCCTATGCCCTGCCGCCAGCCGCCCGCAAGGTGCGGCTTAGCAGCATCACCGGGATCAATCCCACCAGCACCAGCGCCAGCGACGGCAACGCCGCTTCGCCGAGCCGCTCGTCGCGGGCCAATTGATAGGCCACGACGGCGAGCGTGTCGGTGTTGAAGGGACGCAGCACCAGCGTGGCGGGCAGTTCCTTCATCACATCGACGAAGACCAGCAGCGCCGCAGCCGCGCAGGACCGCCGGAGCAAGGGCCAGTGGACTCGCGCCAACAGGCCGAACCCCGCGGTGCCCAGCATCCGCGCCGTGTCGTCGAAGCTGCCGGGGATGCGCGAATAGCCGCTTTGCACCGACTGCAGCGCCACCGAAACGAAGCGCACCAGGTAGGCCCACACGATCCCCAGCACCGTGGCCGTGACCCAGCCGCCGACGCCCGATTGCGGAGCGGCCTCCTGCAACCAGCCCAGTGGCAGCAGCAGGCCGACCACGATCACGGCGCCGGGCACCGCATAGCCCAGCGCGGCCAGTTGCACCACGCCGCGTGTGATCGCGTCGGGCGCGCGCCGCAGGCTGAAGGCCATGAGCAGTGCGATCGCCACGGCCAGCACCGCGCTGATCGCGCCCAGCCGCACGCTGTTGACGGCCCATTGCACGAAACGGTCCCACGGCAGCACCGACCAATCCGCCGCCAGCGGCCGCAGCATGAACAGCACAGGCAGCACAAAACCCAGCAGCACCGGCAGGCCGCACAGGGTCCATGCCAGCACCAGGTGGCCGCCGCGCAGTGGCATCGCCTGCGCCTCGGCCGATCCGGCCCGCGCTCCGCGCGGCGCGGCAAAGCGCAGGCGCCGTTGCGCGCGGCGCTCCAGCGCCAGCAGGGCCGCGACCACGATCAGCAGCAGCGTGGCCAGTTGGGCCGCCGCGATCCGGTTGTCCATCGCCAGCCAGGCCTTGTAGATGCCGGTCGTGAAGGTCTGGATGCCGAAGTAGCTCGAGACGCCGAAGTCGGCCAGGGTTTCCATCAGCGCCAGCGCCACGCCCGCGGCGATGGCGGGCCGCGCGAGCGGCAGCGCGACGCTTCGGATGCGCCGGCGCAACGGGGCGCCCAGCAGCCGCGCCGCCTCCATCAAGTGGCCGGCGCGCTCGCCGAGCGCGGTGCGCGCCAGCAGGTAGACATAGGGGTAGAGCGAGAAAATGAAGACGCAGGCCGCGCCGCCGAAGCTGCGCACTTCCGGGAACACGCGGCCCTGCAGCCCGAGGACGGCGCGCAGCCAGGTCTGCAACGGCCCGCTGAATTGAAGGTAGTCGGTATAGGCGTAGGCCACCACATAGGCCGGCATGGCGAGCGGCAGCAGCAAGGCCCACTCGAACGTGCGCCGGCCCGGGAAGTCGAACAAGGTCACCGCCGCCGCGGCAGCGCCGCCCACCAGCGCGACACCGGCGCCAACCACCAGGCAAAGGCCCAGGCTGGTCCACGCATACCCGGGCAGCACGGTCCTGGCCATTTCGCCGAGCACTTGCGCGCTCTGGCCGTTCCATTGCAGCCAGGAGCCGAGCACGGCCAGCACCGGGAGGATGAGCAGCGACGCCAGCAGCAGTAGAAGCAGGTCTTGGAGCCGTCGCACGCGCATGGCGGGAAGCTTGGGGAAAGCCGTTTGATGCAAACGAGAATTGTAGGCATCTAGAATGGAACACATGTTCGTCGAGGTATCCCAGCTGCGCGTGCAGTACCCGGGCCGGGCCCAACCCGCAGTCGACGACGTGTCATTCGGGCTGCGCGCCGGCGACATCGGCGTGCTGATCGGCCCCTCCGGCTGCGGCAAGACGACGCTGTTGCGCGCCGTGGCCGGCCTGGAGCGCGTGACCGCCGGCGAGATACGCATTTCCGGCCAGGTGGTGGGCAGCTCGCGCCTGCACGTGCCGGCAGAAGCGCGGCGTGTCGGCATGGTGTTCCAGGACTACGCGCTGTTCCCGCACATCGACGTCGGTCGCAATGTCGGTTTCGGCATCCATGGCCTGCCCAGGGCCGAACGCGCGGCCCGTGTGGCCGAGGTGCTGGAACTGGTCGGCTTGAGCGGCAGCCAGCGGCGGTTCCCGCACGAGCTCTCGGGCGGGCAGCAGCAGCGCGTCGCGCTGGCCCGCGCGCTCGCGCCCAAGCCGCAATTGCTGTTGCTGGACGAGCCCTTCTCCAATCTCGACGTCGACCTGCGCGAGCGGCTGGCCCATGAGATCCGCGCCATCCTGAAGGCCGCCCAGGCCACCGCGCTGTTCGTGACCCACGACCAGCTGGAGGCCTTCGCGACCGGCGACGTGATCGGCGTGATGCACGAAGGCCGGCTGCATCAGTGGGACGACGCCTATACGCTGTACCACCGCCCGGCCACCCGCTTCGTCGCCGATTTCATCGGCCACGGCGTGTTTGCGCCGGCCACCTTGCGTACGGCGGGCGACCAGGTGGTGGTGGACACGCCGTTGGGCGAGTTGACCGACGTCACCGAGTGCCCGCTGCCCAGCGCGTTCGCCTCGGGCCGCTGCGACGTGCTGCTGCGCGCAGACGACATCGTCCACGACGACGACGCGCCGGTGAAGGCCCAGATCGTGCGCAAGGCGTTCCGGGGCTCGGAGTTCCTCTACACGCTGCGCCTGAAAAGCGGCGAGACCGTACTGGCCCACGTGCCCAGCCACCATGACCACAAGATCGGCGAGTGGATTGGCATCCGCGCCGAAGTGGACCACGTGGTGACGTTCGAACGCGAGCCTGGCCTTGAGAACCGTTCGCCCTGAGCCTGTCGAAGGGCCGTGCATGGAGCCGGTGCCACTCGACCAGGGTGGGCGAGCGCGCCGGGCGTCCGCATCGTGTCGACTCCGCATCTCGCGGGCGGCTGCTTCTGGTGTGCTTGCGCCACTGCGTCAACACCGGAGCTTGATGCGTGACCTCTGGGGCAACCGCGAACAGCTCCATCGCCCCGATGCAGCCACCCGCCACGCTTGCGGCGATCTCTTCGCGCTGACGCCAGTGAGGCGGTACGGAAGCACAGTCTTGCATTGCCGGTTCGACAACGCGGCTTGAAGACCCACCAATTCGCAGGCGTGGCGGGTGGCTGCGCCGTGGCGATGGAACTGTTCGCGGTTGCCACCGAGCTGGCAAGCCAGCCGCGGCGTTGACGCCCAGGTGTGGGCACGCCCAAAGCAGTCGTCCGCGAGATGCGGAGTTGACACGGCGCTGACGCCCGGCACGCTCGCCAACCTGCTTGACCTCTCATTCGCGAAGCTGCTCCACCGCGATGCGCAATTCCGCCGCCCAGGTGCGGCGATCCCGTCCTTGCGCCATCTGCGGTTCCCCATAACGGACCACTGCCGCGAGCGGCGGTGCAGTCAAAGTGCGCCAGATCGATGCCACCAGCGTGTCGTCACCGATGTAGCTCGGCGCCAAGCTGATGGCGCCGGTGCGGAGGTCGATGAAGGTCAACGCTACCGGCTGCACCGGCGCGCCGGCGGAGATGGCGGCCTGGATCAGGTTGCCGTGAAAAGGAAGCAGCGCCAGGCCGTCGCTGGTCGTGCCCTCGGGAAATACCGCCACGATTTCGCCGCGCTTGAGGCTGTCGGCCATGTGGTGCACCACGCGCATGGCGTCGCGCCGCGACTCACGCTCGATGTAGAGCGTTCCCGCCCCGGTGGCCAGCCTGCCGATCAGCGGCCAGCGCCGCACTTCGGCCTTGGCGACAAAGCGGCAATGGCGCGCCGCGTGCATGACCAGGATGTCCAGCCACGAGATATGGTTGGCCGCCAGCAGCATCGGCCCCGCCGCAGGCGGCTGGCCGTGCAACTCGAGCCGGATGCCCAGCGCGGCGAGCATCTCGCGCGACCACGACTGGACACGGGCATGGCGCCTGGCCTCATCCCAGCGCGGAAAGAGAAACATGATGGTGGCCAATCCCGCGAGCGCCACGAGCAGCGCCCGCGCCAACTTCGATGCGGCGCGCAGCGCGTTCATGCCCGCACCCGCTAGGCCCTCAGGCCCGGTTCCAGGCTTCGAAAGCGATCTGGCCGGCGGCGATGGTGCAGCGAACACGGCCCGGCAGCTCGTAGCCCGAGAAAGGCGTGTGCTTGCCCTGGCTGCGCAGCGCCGCGGCCTCGACGGTCCATTCGGCCTGCGCATCGAACACGCAGATATCGGCGATGCCGCCTTCGACCAGTTGCCCCGCGCTTGCCTGCAAAGTCCCCAGCGTCGCGCCCAGCACGCGCGCGGGCTCGCTGGTCAGCACGGCCAGGGCGCGCGTGAGCCCGGTGCCGCTTTCCTGGCCCCACTTGAGCGCAAGGCCCAGCAACAGTTCCAGCCCGGTTGCGCCGGGCTCGGCTTCAGCGAACGGCAAGGTCTTTGCGTCTTCATCGACCGGCGTGTGGTCGGACACCAGTGCGTCGATGGTGCCGTCGGCCAGACCGTCGCGCAGCGCGTCACGATCGCGCTGCTGGCGCAGCGGCGGGTTCAGCCGCATGCGGCTGTCGAAGTAGCCGATGTCGACGTCCGTCAGGTGCAGTGAATTGATGCTGACGTCGCAACTGAGGGCCAGCCCCTGCTCCTTGGCCTGGCGCACCAGTTCGACGCCGGCGGCGCTGCTGAGCCGGCACAGGTGCACCCGGGCGCCGGTCGCCTTCATCAATTCGAAGATCGTGTGCAGCGCGATCGTCTCGGCGGCCACCGGCACGCCCGACAAGCCCAGCCGAGTGGCCAGCGGGCCGCTGGCCGCGACGCCCTGGCCCAGGTAGAGCTCCTGCGGACGCAGCCAGACCGTGTAGCCGTAGGTCGCCGCATATTGCAGCGCGCGCTGCATCACCTGCGTGCTGACTAGCGGCACTTCGGCCTGGCTGAAGCCCACACAGCCGGCCTCGGTGAGTTCCACCATCTCGGTCAGGATTTCGCCTTGCAGGTTGCGGGTCAGCGCGCCGAGCGGAAACACCCGCGCCTGGTGCAACTTTTCGGCGCGGAACTTCAGCATCTCGACCAGGCCGGGTTCATCCAGGACCGGATCGGTGTCGGGCGGACAGACCAGGCTGGTGACGCCACCGGCCACGGCGGCCGCCATCTCGCTTTCCAGCATCCCCTCGTGTTCGTGGCCGGGCTCGCGCAGGCGGGCCGCCAGGTCGACGAGCCCCGGCGCGACGATGCAGCCGGTGGCGTCGATGACCTTGCTGGGCGCGAACCCCGGCGCGATCTTCCGGATGGAAACGATCCTTCCCGCGGCGACGGCCACGTCGCACACTTCGTCGAAATTGGAGGCCGGGTCGATCACGCGGCCGTTCTTGATGAGAATTTTCATGCCTCGTTCCCCGCCACGATGCTCATCACCGCCATGCGCACCGCGATGCCGAAGGTGACCTGCGGCAGGATCACGCTCTGCTTGCCGTCCACCACCGCCGAGTCGATTTCCACGCCCCGGTTGATCGGGCCCGGGTGCATCACGATCGCGTCGGGCTTGGCGTGCTGCAACTTTTCGGTCGTCAGGCCGAAGCTCTTGAAGAACTCCTGCGAGGACGGCAGCAGCGCGCCGCTCATGCGCTCGTTCTGCAGCCGCAGCATGATGATGACGTCGCAGCCCTTGATGCCTTCCTCGAGCGAGTGGCAC
>JAQGMS010000045.1 GCA_028292245.1 Ramlibacter sp. | reverse complement strand
CGATGACCGGCACCTTCAGGGCCTTGGACAGCTTGTCCGCGTACATCCGGGAGAACGCGTCGGAGCCGACGCCGGCCGGCGTGGGCGTGATGATCTTGATCGTCTTGGAGGGCCAGGCATCCTTCTGCCCATACGCGGGCAGCATTGCGATCCATGCGGCGCAAAGGGTAAGGAATATTCGCAGGTATTTCATAGGTGTCTCCATTGGGGGAAGGTGCGATGGCTTGGGGATCATGTCCGCCGCGGATAGTCGATGTTGGTGAATCCGGGCACGACCACCTCGGCGGGGGTGTTGTTGGAGGCACACAGCGCGTCGACGATGTAGCGCGCGACCGAGTTGGCAAGCTGCTGTGCCGGGTCCTCCATCACGAAACGCAGGCGCGTCATGACGGCGCGCCGGTCATCCGCCGATTGCACGGCCGGCATCTCGCTGATCGATTGGGTGGTTTCGTCGATGACGGGGCCGTTTTCGATCATCGGCTTGAAGGACGGGTACCCGGCATACATTTCGCGGCCCACTTCGACGGTGACCCGGGTGCTGAACCAGATCTGCCGGAACTGGAACTCCAGCGCCGTGCGGCCCGCCTCGTCGGCCAGCTTGTCCAGCGCCAGCGGGGGCGAGTGCGGTGCGACATAAAGCCGGTCCGGTTCCAGTTTCTGCCCGGATGCCTGCCACAGCAGGTGGCACATGGTGTTCGTCGCCCAGGTCAGGCCGGCTGTGGCCCGGCCGGCGCGGCCGCTGATGATCACCATCATGCGCTGCCAATCGATGTCCTGCTGCCGCAGCCAGCGGATGATCCGGTGGCCGATGTCGAGAAAGACCAGCCCGAAGGTGCCGGCCATCATGTCGTTCATCGGCACCGGGATGTCCTTCGAACCGATCGGGTCGAGGAAGTGCTTGCGCAAATGGTCGAAGGTGAAGAGCGTCGGGTCCTTGAAGCCGCGCTGCAGGTAATCCTGCGTCACCGCGCAGCTGTACTCCACCATGTCGGTGATCTTGTCCTCCACGCCGGCCCAGGCTTCCACGGCAACCGTGTCGCGCCAATAAGCGACGGTGTTGACCGCCCGGACCTTGCCGATCTGGTCCAGCAAGCGATGCGCCTGGGCTTCCCAGGCCGGGTCGCCCAGCTCGCGCATGCGCACCAGGAACGGAAGCGCGACGCCGAGATGGGAGATCGCCGTGAGCTCGACGAAGCCGCGGGTGGAATTGCGGAAACTCTCCATCAGCGGGGGGCGTCCCGAGCCTGGAAAGATGACGACGTCACTGCCGGTCGCCACCAGCAGCGGATCGTCGCCGGCCCCACGCGCCCGCAAGGCGTTGAGCTGGCCGCCGATGCTGTCGGGCTCGGGCGTGAAAATCGAGTACAGGGTCTTGAACTCGGGATGCGGGATGTAGGCCATGTGCGGGTGCTCCCTGCTCAATCGTTGAAGCGATAGACCACCGAGTCCTGGCGGAAGCGCAGTTCGGGGTTCAAGTTGTTGCTCACGGCAACGTAGGTCTGGCCGTCGGCGCTGAAAGCGGCCGCGCCGGTGCCGCCGAAGGTGGGGAACTCCTGCACCAGCGTGAGCTGGCCGCCCTCGAACCGGTACAGCTGCGAATCGAGGTCGACCTTCGGTGTCGGGGGCGTGCCCTGAATGAAGTTGACGCGCACCACATACAGGCCCTTGGCCGTGCGCACTTGCGCCAGCTCGCGGCCGCCGGTGCCGGCCAACGTCTGCGCCAGCTCGAAGCGCTCGCCGTTCCAGCGGTACAGCTGCGAGTCGCTCAGGATGTTGAGGAACACCAGCCAAGCGCCGCCGCCGGCTTCGAAGAAGCTGAAGGCCCGGCCTCCCTTTTCGGCCAGCTCCTGGAACGGCGCGAAACGGCTGCCGTCCCAGCGGTAGATGCGCGAGCCGTCCACATGGTCGGCATAGGCCAGGAAGCGCTGGCCGGCAAATTCGAAGTAGAGGCAGCTGTAGCCCCAGCGGCCTTCCAGGTCCTGGAACGGGGCGAAGCGCCCGCCGTTCCACTCGAAGATCATGGAGGTGCGCGGATGGCGCACCACGATCTTGTCGTTGGTCACGCCCTGCGACAGCGCGAGGAAATGCCGCCCGTCGAAGCTGAAGTAGTGCCAGTGCTTGGACACCACGCCCTCGAACGCCTGGAACTGCGCCCACGCGCTGCCGTTCCACTTGTAGATTTTCGAGACGCTGTTCTCGTCGTAGGGGCCGCTGCCGGTGCGCGCGGAGGAGATGGCGAGGAACTCGGCGGCGCCGATCTTGAAGTACTCGAAGCATTCGGCGCCGGTGGTCGGCAGCCGGGCATCCTCGACGAAACGCCCTCCCTCCCAGCGGTAGATCGGCGAGTCGATGTCGGCGTTGCCCGAGTGCATGCCGGGCTTGTGTTCGGGCACGTCCAGCGCGAACTGGGGCACCGCGAGGTACTGCTGGCCGTTGCGCTGGAAAGCAAGCACCGAACGGCCGCCGGAGGTCGGCAGGCGCTGGTGCTCGACCAGGAAGGGGCGGGGGTCGGTGGTGGGGGCTGTCATGGATTTCCTTGTTGAATCTTGCTTCACTCGAGCGTGATGTTCTTGGCCTTGACCAGCCGGCTGGTCATCTCCAGCTCGCGCTGGATGGCGGAGGTCATTTGCGCCTGCGTCGCGTTCCTGGGTTCGGCGCCCGAATCGGCCAGGATCCTC
This sequence comes from Ramlibacter sp., assembly GCA_028292245.1. Classification (GTDB taxonomy): domain Bacteria; phylum Pseudomonadota; class Gammaproteobacteria; order Burkholderiales; family Burkholderiaceae_C; genus Ramlibacter. The sequence continues at coordinate 3,110 of JAQGMS010000045.1, read as the reverse complement.
AGCAAGGCAGGGTCCTTGTTGACGGCCGCGACAGCACTCTGCAGGCGCTTGATGATTGGCGTGGGCGTGCCGGGCGGCGTCCACAAGCCGACCCAGGTCGGGATCATGTCGAAGCCCGGCACGATCTCGGCCGCATTCGGCACGTCGGGCAGGGCCGCGCTGCGGCGTTCTCCGACAAAGGCCAGCGCCTTCAGCTTGCCGGCCTTGATGCTCGGCACGGCGGAGGCCGGCGGCTCCCAGCCGACCATCACCTGCCCGCCCAGCAGGTCGGGCATCGCGCTCTGCTTGTACGGCACTTGCAGCAGCGCGATGCCGGCGGCGTCCTGCAGCAGCTCCATGCCCAGGCGGGCGGTGCTGGCCCCGCCGTAGGACGCGTAGCTGACGTAGCCCGGGCGTTGCCTGGCGATCGCGATCAGGTCGTTCAGGCTGTTGCCGGGAAAGGTGCTGCCGGCGATGATGAACGAGCCGCTGTGGTACAGCTGGGTGACCGCGACCAGGCTTTGGGCCGGGTTGGAGGGCATTTTCGGCAACAGCTCGGCTGGCGTGGTGAAGGGACGGCTGACGGAAATCAGCAGCGTCAAGCCGTTGGGCGGCGACTTGGCAACCGCATCGATGCCGAGCATGCCCGAGGCGCCCGGACGGTTCTCGACAATGATCGCGGTGTTGAGCTCCCGGCTCAAACGCTCGGCATACACGCGCGCGAAGAGGTCGGTGCCGACGCCGACCGGCGTGGGCGTCACGATCTTGATCGGCGCGCCCGCCGGCCAGGCAGGCTGGGCCGCGCTCCAGAGCGGTTGGCACAGGGCGGCACAGGCGCACAGAACCAGCGTGTATCGGCGGCTCATCGGCATTGTGTCCAACTCCGATCCGTTGACGCTCTACTTGCGAAAGCCGAACAGGTGCGCGGGGTTGTCCGCGAGGATCTTGTTGCGCGCGCCTGCTTCCGGAATCCAGTCGGCCAGCAGGTTGAGCAATTCACCGGTGTCGCGGCCGCCGTTGGGAATATGCGGCCAGTCGCTGCCCCAGATCACGCGGTCCGGCAGCTGCTCGACGATCGCCCGGGCCAGCGGCCGCAGCCGATCGTAGTTGCCGTCCTTGGCCAGCCGGTACGGCCCGGACAGCTTCATCCAGCCGCGGCCGTCCTTCAGCGCCGACAGCAGCCGGTCGAAATCCTGCCGCGTCAGGCCGTCGCTTTCCAGCATGTAGCCCATGTGGTCGATGACGAAGTCCGCGTCCAGGTCGCCGAGGAAGGGGATCAGGTCGCGCACCACCCAGCCCGGTGTGTAGAACTGCAGGTGCCATCCCAGCGCCTGCGTGCGCTTCACGCTGCGCTTGATGTACTCGACGATCTGGGACGTCGGCAGGGACGAGCGCAGGAAAAGGTCCAGGCGCAGCGCCCGCACGCCGCGGCGATGCATGTCCTGCAGTTGCGCGTCCGTCACGTTTTCATCGACCATCGCGACCCCGCGGGCCCGCGCGCCGGCCTGGTCGAGCGCATCGAGCAGGCAGCGGTTGTCGGTGCCGTAGAAGCTGGACTGCACGATCACGTAGTGGGCCAGGCCCAGGAAGTCGCACATCGATTCCAGCTTGGCCAGCGGCCCGTCCGGCAGCGTGTAGTGCGGCTTGTCCACATGCGGGTACTTTTCCCCGGACTCGAACACGTGGGTGTGCGAATCGCAGGCGCCTGCCGGCACTTCGAAGTTGGGCCGGGTCAGGGTGGACGCGCCGCGCGTGGGCGTCGATTTCAGGACTTCGTCTGTCATGTTGCTATCGATGGTTGATGGATTCGAGTGCCTGCTTGACGCGGGCCTGGGCGACGGCAAGGAACATGTCGGTGTCGATGCCGGTCATGAGGAACGGCGCCGCGCCCTTGGCGACCAGTTCGGCTGAATAGGCGGTGTCGGAGATGCCGCCGATCGCCAGCGGCTTGCCGGCCCGCTTGCAGGCGGCGAGCGCGTCTTCATGGGCTTGCCGCACCAGCGGGTGCTGGAACTCGCCGGCAACCCCCAGTTCGGCGCTCAGGTCGTTGGTGCCGATGCCCAGCATGTCGACACCCGGCACGGCGGCAATCTCGCCGATGTTCCGGATGCCGAGCGGGCTTTCGATCAGCACCTTGAGGATGGTGAGGCGATTCATCGCTTCGTTGAAGGCCGGGCTCGGCATCTTGCGGTAGCCCACGTGCGGCAGCGTGCCGATCGCCGATCGATGGCCAAGCGGCGGAAAGCGGCAAGCCGCCACCAGGTCCGCCGCCTGCGCCGCCGTCTCGATGCGCGGCGCGATGATGCCGACGGCGCCGCCGTCGAGCAGCCGCCCGATGACGCCGTATTCCCGTTCCGGAATGCGCACGAACGGCGTCAGGCCGACGTCCAGCGCCGTGGCGCAGATCTGGGCGGCCGCGTCGATGGAGATCGAGCTGTGCTCCAGGTCGATCCAGATGACGTCATGGCCGCTGGCCTTGGCCAGCCTGGCGATATCGGGCGTGCGGCTGACCCGGACACCCAGCGCCAGCACCGGCTGGCCGGCGTTGAGGCGGTCGACGACGTTGTGCTGATTGGTGGTTGCTTCCATCCGCAAGGATCGTAGAGAATGGCCGCCATATCCGCAAATACCAAATCCAGATCATGCGCGATAGCCTGGAGATATCATGGAACTTCGCCATTTGCGTTATTTCGTTGCCGTCGCCGAAGAGCTGAACTTCACCCGCGCGGCCGAGCGCCTGTACATCGCCCAACCGCCCTTGAGCACCCAGATCCGGGGGCTGGAGGAGGAACTGGGGGTGCAATTGCTAGAGCGCGACAAGCGGCATGTGTTCCTGACCCAGGCCGGGCGCCATTTCCTCGACCGTGCCCGCTCCATCCTCGCTTCCGTGCAGTCGGCCAAGGAAGAGGTCAAAAGCGCCGCCTCCGGCGAAGTGGGGAAATTGTCGATCGGCTTCACCGCTTCCTCGGTGCTCACCGCCGCACTGCCGTCGGCCGTCCGGAAGTACCGTGCCGCCCACCCCGCGGTCGTCCTGAAGATGATCGAGATGGCCTCGACCCACCAGCTCGACGCGATCCACAACCGCAGCCTGGACTTCGGCGTGCTGCGCAAGCCCAACATCGGCGTGCCGA
>JAQGMS010000177.1 GCA_028292245.1 Ramlibacter sp. | reverse complement strand
ATCTGGTGCTCGATCTGGAAGCGGCTGAACAGCGCCGCATCGTCGCGATAGCGCTTTACGCGGGCCGCATGCTCGGGCATGACATGCGCCATGAACTGCTGCGCCTGGTCGTAGATGTCGTCGGTGTCGATCAGGATGTCGCCGATGTCGTGGTTGAAGTAGTCACGAATCGCGCGGATGACGAGCGAGGATTCCTGATAGATCAGGAAGGCGCCCTTGCCGCCCTTGGCGGCGCCGTCGATGGCGTTCCACAACTTGAGCAGATAGTTCAGGTCCCATTGCAGTTCGGGCGCGGCGCGGCCGATGCCGGCGGTGCGCGCGATGATGGACATGCCGCTCGGGTACTCCAGCTGGTCCATGTTCTCCTTGAGCTCGGCCCGGTCGTCGCCCTCGATGCGCCGGCTCACGCCGCCGCCGCGCGGGTTGTTGGGCATGAGCACGACGTAGCGGCCGGCCAGGGAGACGAAGGTGGTGAGGGCCGCGCCCTTGTTGCCGCGCTCTTCTTTTTCGACCTGGACCAGCAGTTCCTGGCCTTCCTTGATCGCATCGCTGATGCGCGCCTGGGAGACCGACACGCCTTGGGCGAAGTAGGTCTTGGAGATTTCCTTGAACGGCAGGAAGCCGTGGCGGTCCTCGCCGTAGTCGACGAAGCAGGCCTCCAGCGAAGGCTCGACCCGCGTCACCACGGCCTTGTAGATATTGCCCTTGCGCTGTTCGCGTCCTTCGATTTCGATTTCGTAGTCGAGGAGTTTTTGTCCATCGACGATCGCCAGCCGGCGTTCTTCCGCCTGCGTGGCGTTGATCAGCATGCGCTTCATAGCGTCACCTTCTTTTGTCAAACATCAAACCGACCCATGACGGGTCAACGATGCCTGCAGACGCTTCGAAACGATGGAATTGCCGGGGATGCCGAATGCGTGCCGAGGGCTAACTCAGCAGGCGTGGCAAAGGCGCGTGGAGGAGGGCGAAGAACGGGCCGACCCGGAGGTGGCGCTGTGGTGCTACAAAGTTTGTAGCGGAGATGGCCCGCGTGACGCGGGCTGGTGGCGACGCCAAGCCATCGGCCGGGGCTGTGAGCCACCGCCAGCAGGCCAGGAAGATCGCCATCAACACAGGAGTTCTCGCTTTAGTCCGTTCGCGAAGCCGTGCTTTGCGAACTGTATTCCGTATCAGTGTTTCAAAGAGCCGGCTTCACGTTGCCTTGGCGGACCATCGACAGCATCTGGCTGGCAATCTGTGCGCAAAGGGCTCGTTGGCATCGACCTTCCAGCGTGGCCGGTGGCAGTGCGTGGACTAAACTCCAAGGCAAATCAACCACTTACAGCGTTACGCTAGTGAAACACATTATAGGGGCCCCAGATGCCCCTGCAAGCGCGCAAGTCAAATTTGTGACGGTTCAGGAGGATTCCGCCGGCCAGCGGCTGGACAACTTCCTCATCCGGGAGCTCAAAGGCGTGCCCAAGACTCATGTGTACCGGATCATCCGCAGCGGCGAGGTGCGGGTGAACAAGGGCAGGGCGGGTGCCGATACGCGAGTGGCCGCGGGCGACGTGGTCCGGCTGCCGCCGGTCCGGGTTTCGGAGCGGGCCGCCGAAAAACTGGAAAAACCGGCGCCTCCCCGCGAATTCCCGATCCTGTTGGAAGATGAACACCTGATCGCGATCGACAAGCCCGCCGGCGTGGCGGTTCACGGCGGCAGCGGTGTGAGCTTCGGTGTGATTGAGCAATTGCGCCAGGCCCGGCCCGCTGCGAAATTCCTGGAACTCGTGCACCGGCTGGACCGGGAGACGTCCGGGGTCTTGCTGGTGGCCAAAAAGCGGTCGGCCCTGACCCGGTTGCAGGATCAGTTTCGCGAGCGCGAGACCGGCAAGACGTACCTGGCGATGGTGTCGGGCGCCTGGCCAGCGAACAAGAAAGTGATCGACGTGCCGCTGCACAAATACTTGCAGCACGATGGCGAGCGGCGGGTCAAGGTGGTGGCCAAGGACGACCCGGACGGGATGCGGTCAGTCACGCTGGTCAAGGTCCAGGATGTCATGCCGGGGAAGGCCGGCATCGGCGGCGGCGGTGCCACACTGCTCGAAGTCACCATCAAGACCGGCCGCACACACCAGATACGTGTACACCTCGCGTCTCAAGGCCATCCGATCCTGGGGGACGACAAATACGGGGACTTCGAACTCAACAAGGCGCTGCAGAAGCAGGGCCTCAAGCGCATGTTCCTGCATGCGTGGCGGTTACAGTTCGATCATCCCGCCAGCGGCGAGCGCATCGAGTTGCTGGCCGGTTTGCCCTCGGAGTTGAAGAAATTTGCCCAACATTTCACGCCCAAGGCCTCGCCAGTTTGACCTGATCGCCTTCGACTGGGACGGCACGCTGTTCGACTCCACCCGGATCATCGTGCGCTGTATCCAGCGCGCCGTGGTCGACGTGGGCGGCGCAATGCCTTCCGACAAGGCCGCGTCGTACGTCATTGGCATGGGCCTGATGCAGGCGCTGGCGCATGCGGCGCCGGACGTTCCGCAGGAAAAGTATCCCGAGCTCGGCGCACGCTACCGCCATCACTACCTGGCGCACCAGGACGACTTGATCCTTTTCGAAGGCGTGTTGCCGCTGCTGAATGAACTGAAGGCGCGCCACCACGTGCTGGCCGTCGCAACCGGCAAGTCGCGACGCGGTTTGGACGATGCACTGCATTCCGTGCAGCTCAAGGGAATGTTCGACGGTTCGCGCACCGCCGACGAAACGGCAGGCAAGCCGCATCCGCTCATGCTGCAGGAATTGATGCGCGAGTTCGGCACCGAGCCTCGCCGCACGCTCATGGTCGGGGATACGACGCATGACCTGCAGATGGCGCTCAACGCAGGCTGCGCTGCCGTGGGCGTGAGCTACGGTGCTCACGAACCCGGCGAATTCCAGGTGCTGAACCCGCTGTTCGTGGCGCACTCGGTACGCGACTTGCACGCGTGGCTGCTGGAAAACGCCTGAACGACATGACTCCCATGGAGATTGCACTTTGCAATTCCACCGACCTGACGGACGGCGGGCAGGCCGTGCCGTTCGATGTGGTTTTCGCCGGCCAGACTTGCCGCGCCTTCGCCATCCGGTACCAGGGCAGGGCGCACGCCTACCTCAACCGTTGTGCCCACGTTGCGATGGAAATGGACTGGCAGCCCAATCGATTCTTCGACGACACAGGCCGCTGGCTGCTGTGCGGAACGCACGGCGCGGTCTACCAGCCGGACACCGGCGATTGCGCGGGCGGGCCCTGTCGCGGCGGGCTGGTGAAGATCGAGCTTGCCGAGCGCGACGGGGTGGTGCACTGGCATACTGGACACAACCTCCAACCCGTCGAGTTCTAGAAAAATGAACGAATCGCTGCCGCCGGAACCCGAAGTCCCGCAAACGCCCCGCCCGACAACCCGCATCGAAACCGATGCCCTCGAGCGAGCCACGTTCGAGAAGCTGATGTTCGCGACGCTGCACGAGCAGCGCACGGCACGCCGGTGGCGGACTTTCAAGAGCCTGGCGTGGCTGGCATTCTTCGTGTTCCTGCTCTGGACGCTGATGCACCGCGGAACTCCCAGCACGGATAAGACCGCGCCGCATACCGCGGTGATCGAAATCAAGGGAGAGATCGCTTCCGGCGGCGACGCCAGCGCGGAGGCGGTGGTGGCCGCCATGCGCACGGCGTTCGAGGATAGCGGCGCACAGGCTGTGGTGTTGCTGATCAACTCGCCCGGCGGCAGCCCGGTGCAGGCCGGCATCATCTACGACGAGGTCAAGCGGCTGCGCGTCAAGTACAAGAAGCCCGTCTACGCGGTGGTCGAGGAGTCCTGCGCTTCCGCGGCTTACTACATCGCGGCGGCGACAGACCGGATCTTCGTGGACAAGGCCAGCATCGTCGGCAGCATCGGGGTGCTGATGGACGGCTTCGGCTTCACCGGCCTCATGGAAAAGCTGGGTGTGGAACGGCGGCTGATGACGGCCGGCGAGAACAAGGGGTTCCTGGATCCATTCAGCCCGCAGACGGACAAGCACCGTGCCTTCGCCCAGTCGATGCTGGACCAGGTGCACAAGCAGTTTATCGATGCCGTGAAGGCCGGCCGGGGCAAACGGCTGAAGGAAGTGCCCGAACTGTTCAGTGGCCTGTTCTGGACGGGGCAGCAGGCGGTCGAGATGGGGTTGGCGGACCAGCTGGGCAACCTGGATTTCGTCGCACGCGAAATCGTCAAGGCCGAAGACCTGGTCGACTACACGCGGCGCGACAACGTGGCCGAACGGCTGGCCAAGAAATTCGGCGCTGCCATCGGCGAAGGCGCGATGCATGCGCTCAAAGCGGTGCCGGCCCTGCGGTGAACGCCTAGCGGCCGATCGCGAAGACGGCGGGCGTGTCGTTGACGACCGGCACGCCCTCCAGCTTCCATTGCACAACCTGCAGGCCCCGTGCCATGGCCTGCGGAAGCGTCAGGCCACTGCCCACCGCCAGCCGCGTGGACGGCTGCAAGGTGGTGACGAGCGAGCGCCACATGGCTGCGTTGCGATAGGGTGTTTCGATGAACAGCTGCGACTGGCCCAGCTTGAGTGCCAGCGCTTCGAGTTCGCGGATCCTCAGGACCCGTGCCGTGGGCTCCTGCGGCAGGTAACCCACAAAGGCAAAGTTCTGCCCGTTCAGGCCGCTGGCGGCGAGCGCGAGCAGCAGCGAAACCGGCCCCACCAGGGGCATGACCGCGATGCCCAGCTCGTGCGCTGCCCTGACCACCGATGAGCCCGGATCGGCAATCGCCGGCATGCCCGCCTCGCTCAGGAGGCCGATGTCATGGCCCTCGACCGCGGCCGCCAGCAGGGGCTTGGCGTCGAAACCCGCGTCGCCTTTCTTGTGCACTTCACGTGGCAATTCGACGATCTGCTGCTCTCGCAGCGCGGCAGCCAGCGGATGCAGTTCATCGATGCGCTTGAGGTAGGCACGCGCCGATTTCGCGTTCTCGCAAAGCCAATGGGTCAGCCGCGCGGCGGTCGCCAGCGTGCCGGCCGGGAGCGCGTCGGTCAGAGGCGCTTGTACCGCGCAACCGAAATCCAGTGGCGCAGGAACAAGGTACAGCTTGCCGCTGCGCTTGGCCGGCATCACAGGACCTCGATGCCCGCGGCACGAAGCATCCGGCAAGTGCGAATGAGCGGAAGGCCGACAAGGGCCGTCGGGTCATCGCTCTCGATGGCATCGAGCAGGGCGATGCCAAGGCCCTCGCTGCGGGCGCTGCCGGCGCAGTCGTACGGCTGTTCGGCACGCAGGTAGGACTCGATTTCGGCGTCGCTGAGCGGGCGGAACTTGACTTTCACGGCGGCCAGGTCGAGCTGTTCGAATCCGGTTGCGACACACACCACCGCGACCGCGGTCTGGAAGATCACTGTCTGCCCGCGCATCCGCCGCAACTGGAGCACGGCCTTCTCATGGGTGCCGGGCTTGCCGACAGGTTCGCCGCCCAGATCAGCCACCTGGTCCGAGCCGATCACGACGGCCTGCGGATATTTCGCGGCCACGGCGTGAGCCTTCGCCAGTGCCAGCCGGCGCGCCAATGTATCGGGACGTTCGTCGGAATGCGGCGTTTCGTCTACCTCGGGGGCAACCACGTCGAAATCCAGATGCAGCCGCGACAAGAGTTCGCGCCGGTAAGGCGAGGTTGAACCCAGCACCAATGGCCGGGCGGCGGGGAGACGAGGCGATTCGGACATGGCACGATTCTCTTACACTGGCTCGATGAGCAAAGAGTTCGCTGCCCGCCGCCTCGACGTCAAAGCGTTCGCCGAGGCTGCCGGAACTTTGCGAGGCGAGGAGCCGTTGCGGGAGTACCGGCGCCTGATGGCCGAAACACAGGAGCGTGGCGCGGTTTCGCCGGTCAGCTGGTCTGCTAGCGGGGAGCTGCGCAACCCCCAACATTTGCACCCCGAAATATGGCTGCACCTTCAAGCGCAGGCTGTCTTGCCATTGACCTGCCAGCGCTGCCTGGCGCCGGTCGACATCCCGATTGCAGTGGACCGGTCGTTCCGGTTCGTTCCCGACGAGGGCATGGCGGCGGCGCAGGATGAAGACGCGGAAGAGGACGTGCTGGCCTTGAGCCGCAGCTTTGACCTGCTGGAACTGGTCGAGGACGAACTGTTGATGGAACTGCCTCTCGCCCCGCGCCATGAGGCTTGCCCGGAGCCGGTGCAAATGTCCGTTGCCGACCAGGATTTCGATGAGGGCGAGACACAGCGCGAGAACCCGTTTGCCCAGCTGGGCAAACTCAAGACCGGCAAGCCGTAGCCTGAAATTCCCACCGATCCTGGCGGCCCCAGACAAATCGACCAGTTGCGCTATAATCATGGGCTTCGCGCCAATGCCTCGCGCGCGTTCCGCCAACCCCCTAACCGCCTTGCGCGACCGCGCGCCGGGCCTATTGAATCCAGGAGCCCCTCATGGCCGTCCAGCAGAACAAGAAATCGCCGTCCAAGCGCGGCATGCATCGCTCGCACAACGCTCTGGTGGTGCCGGGCACCGCTGTGGAGCCGACCACCGGCGAAACGCACCTGCGCCACCACATCAGCCCCACCGGTTTTTACCGTGGCCGCAAGGTGCTCAAGACGAAGAACGAAGCCTGACCAGGCTCAACAGCGCGAAGGCCCGGCTGCGCCGACCGCAGCGCGGGCCTTTATTTTCGCCGTCCGATTCGCTCTACATTTGATGCCATGACTACTCTGGCCGTCGATTGCATGGGGGGTGACCACGGGCCCGGCGTTACCCTTGCCGCTTGCCGCCAGTTTCTGGAAAAGCAGCCTGACGCGCAATTGCTTCTGGTCGGCGCCCAGGCGAGCTTGCGGGCCTTCAGCCACCCCCGCGCCCGCATTGTCGCGGCCTCCGAAGTGGTGGCCATGGACGATGCCGTCGAAGTGGCTCTTCGCCGAAAAAAAGATTCCTCCATGCGGGTCGCCATTCAGCAAGTCAAGGACGGCCAAGCCCAGGCAGCGGTTTCTGCCGGCAACACCGGCGCGCTGATGGCGCTGGCGCGCTACCTGCTCAAAACCGTGGACGGCATCGACCGCCCGGCGATCGCGTCCCCCCTGCCTAACGCCAAAGGCGGAGCAACGACCGTGCTCGACCTGGGCGCCAACGTCGACTGCACCGAGCAACACCTGCTTCAGTTCGCTGTCATGGGCTCCGCGCTGGTTTCCGCGTTGACGCACATCGAAGCGCCCTCCGTAGGGCTGTTGAACATCGGAGAAGAGGTCATCAAGGGCAGCGAAGTCATAAAGAAAGCAGGCGAACTGCTGCGATCAGCTGCCAATTCCGGCGACCTCAACTTTTATGGCAACGTCGAAGGCAACGATATCTTCAAAGGAACGACCGATATTGTGATCTGCGACGGGTTTGTGGGAAATGTGGCCCTGAAGACCAGTGAAGGCTTGGCGTCAATGATCGGGGGATTTCTGAAAGAAGAGTTTTCCCGAAATGCTTTCACCAAATTGGCGGCAATTGTGGCCTATCCCATCCTATCTGCCTTCAAAAACCGGGTGGACTACCGCCGTTACAACGGGGCGGCCTTGCTGGGCCTGCGCGGCTTGGTCTTCAAGAGCCATGGATCGGCCGATGAGTTCGCATTCGAGCAAGCCTTGAACCGGGCGTATGATGCGGCCCGAAACAACTTGCTCGAACGCGTCCAGGCGCGCATTGCCCACGCCCGGCCCCTCCTTGTGGGTGGTGAAAGCGAAGCTCAGCCGGTCGAAGCCGTGGCATCCTGACCGATGACTAGATATTCCCGAATCGCCGGCACTGGCAGTTACTTGCCGCCCCGCCGTGTGACCAACGCCGACCTCGCGGCCGAACTGGCCACCAAAGGCGTCGAAACCTCCGATCAATGGATCATCGAGCGCACCGGCATCCGGGTGCGGCATTTCGCGGCGCCAGACGTCACCAGCAGCGACCTGGGCGCGCAGGCGGCACGCCATGCCCTGGAGGCCGCCGGCGTTGCCGCCTCTGAAATCGACCTGATCATTGTCGCCACTTCCACGCCCGACATGGTGTTTCCGTCGGCCGCGTGCATCCTGCAAAACAAGCTCGGCATCGCCGGCTGCCCCGCCTTTGACGTGCAGGCGGTTTGCAGCGGCTTCGTCTATGCGTTGACCATCGCGGATTCCATGATCAAGACCGGCGCCGCCAACAAGGCCCTGGTCATCGGCGCGGAAGTGTTCTCGCGCATCCTCGACTTCAAGGACCGCACCACTTGCGTGCTGTTCGGCGATGGCGCCGGCGCTGTGGTTCTGGAGGCTTCGGACCAGCCGGGCATCCTGGCCAGCGACCTGCACGCGGACGGCAAGCACGTGGGCATCCTCTGCGTTCCGGGCACCGTGTCGGGCGGGCAGGTGTTGGGGGACCCGCTGCTCAAGATGGATGGCCAGGCGGTGTTCAAGCTGGCCGTCGGCGTCCTGGAGGATGCGGCTCGCGCGACGCTGGCCAAGGCCGGCCGGACCGAGGCCGACATCGACTGGCTGATCCCGCACCAGGCCAACATCCGCATCATGCAGGGCACCGCCAAGAGATTGAAGCTGTCCCTGGACAAGCTGATCGTGACCGTGGACGAACACGGCAACACATCGGCCGCGTCGATTCCGCTGGCGCTGGATGTGTCGGTGCGCAGCGGCAAGATCAAGAAGGGTGACACGCTCATGCTGGAAGGCGTGGGAGGCGGCTTCACCTGGGGCGCGGTCCTGCTGGACTTCTAGGCGCGATCCGCGCAGCCACCAACCCGCTGTTCATTTCATCGTTGGAAACGAGCATGAAACCGTTCGCATTCGTCTTTCCGGGCCAGGGTTCGCAATCCGTCGGTATGCTCGATGCCTGGGGCGGCCATCCGGCCGTGAGCCAGGCGCTGCACGAAGCGTCCGATGCACTGGGCGAGGACCTTGCCAAACTGATCACGGAAGGTCCCAAGGAAGCGCTTTCGCTGACTACCAATACGCAGCCGGTGATGCTGGTCGCCGGGGTGGCCGCGTACCGGGCCTGGCGCGCCGAGGGCGGGGCCGCGCCGGCGGTCGTCGCGGGCCATTCGCTTGGCGAGTATTCGGCATTGGTCGCCTCCGGAGTGTTGACGTTGGCGCAGGCCGTGCCGCTGGTGCGTTTTCGCGCGCAAGCCATGCAGGAGGCGGTGCCGGTGGGCACCGGCGCAATGGCCGCGATCCTGGGCATGGATGCACAAAGGGTGATCGAAGGCTGTGCCGAGGCGGTCCGCAGTTTTGGCGCCAACACCACCGAAGTGGTGGAAGCGGTGAACTTCAACGACCCGGCGCAAACCGTGATCGCAGGCAGCAAGGCGGCCGTCGAGAAGGCCTGCGAAGTGCTGAAGGCCAATGGCGCCAAACGCGCGTTGCCGCTTCCCGTTTCGGCGCCGTTCCACTCGAGCCTGATGAAGCCGGCGGCCGAGAGGCTGAAGGAAAGGCTCGCTGCAACATCCTTCGCGGCGCCGCAGATTCCGGTCATCAACAACATCGAAGTGAAGGTCGAAGCGGAACCCGATCGCATTCGCGCCGCACTGTATGAGCAGGCATTCGGTCCGGTGCGCTGGGTCGAGTGTGTGCAGGCGATCAAGGCCCGAGGCATCACTACGATCGTCGAAAGCGGACCGGGCAAGGTGCTGGCCGGGCTGTGCAAGCGGATCGATCCCGAACTGACTGGGGCCGCGCTGTACGACCCCGCGACGCTGGCCGAAGTGAAGGGGTTGCTGGGATGAACACGAAATTCGAAGGCCAGGTCGCGCTGGTCACGGGCGCGTCGCGCGGCATCGGGTCGGCGATCGCGCTGGAACTCGCCCAAAGGGGCTTGAAAGTCATCGGCACCGCGACCACGGCGGAGGGCGCCGAGCGTGTCACGCACGCGCTGGCGGCCCACCCTGGTTGCAAGGGCGCCGCGCTGGACGTGAACGATGCCAAGGCGGCCGAAGCGCTGATCGACGGCATCGTCAAGGAGCAAGGCGGCTTGCAGGTGCTAGTGAACAACGCGGGCATCACGCGGGACATGCTGGCGATGCGGCTGAAGGACGAGGATTGGGACGCGGTGCTGGACACCAACCTCAAGGCCGTATTTCGCATGAGCCGCGCCGTCATGCGCACCATGATGAAGCAGCGCTATGGGCGCATCATCAACATCACGTCGGTGGTCGGCGCCTCGGGCAATCCGGGCCAGGCCAACTACGCAGCGGCCAAGGCCGGGGTTGCGGGCATGACGCGCGCGCTGGCGCGTGAACTCGGCAGCCGCGGCATCACCGTGAACTGCGTGGCACCCGGTTTCATCGAGACCGACATGACCGCGGCGCTTCCAGAAGAGCAGCAGAAAGCCTTGCTGGGCCAGATTCCGCTGGGGCACCTGGGCAAGCCCTCCGACATCGCCCATGCCGTCGCCTTCCTGGCTTCTCCGCAGGCAAATTACGTGACGGGGCAGGAGCTGCACGTCAACGGCGGCATGTACATGGCCTGACAGACAAGTTGGAGCCGGTTTTATCCGCCCGGCGGCCGCCTACAGGGAAGCAACCCTGCAGCAGCTTAAAATCGCGGATTCATTCACAACCCTTTGAGGGAACCATGAGCGATATCGAAGCACGTGTCAAAAAAATCATCGCCGAGCAGCTCGGCGTGGAAGAGTCCCAGGTCACCAGCGAAAAGGCCTT
>JAQGMS010000492.1 GCA_028292245.1 Ramlibacter sp. | reverse complement strand
TGACGATGTAAAGGCCATCTTCCGGAACAATATTCTGTTCTCCCCCTCGATCGCGTTGGAGAAGATCACGCCGGCGCCTCCCGAGGCGCAGGAGATTCTGAAGCAGTACGGTTACGCAATGGACCGTACGATGGTGAACGAGGACGAACCGGCGCACATGGAGCGCCGCCGCCTATTGATGGATTCGTTCAGCCCCGAGGCTCTTGCGAAACACGAGACGTCGATTCGACAGCTGACCCAACGCTATGTGGATCGTTTCATCGAGAAAGGCGAGGTCGATCTGGTCGCCGAGATGCTTTGGGAGATTCCCCTTACGGTGGCCCTCCACTTCCTCGGCGTCCGGGATGACGACATTGATGAGTTGCGGCAATTCTGCGTCGCGCACACGATCAATACGTGGGGCAGGCCTAGCCTGGACGAGCAGCTCCATGTGGCGGATTCGGTCGGACGATTCTGGCGAGCCGCGAACCGGGTTCTGGACCGCATGATGGAGAATCCAGCCGGAGAAGGTTGGATGTATTTCTCCATCCGGCAGCATCTAAAGCATCCGGATGTCGTGCCGCTATCCTACTTGCGGTCGATGATGATGGCGATCCTGGTAGCGGCACATGAAACGACGTCCAAGGCGACCACGAACGCCATGCGGCTGCTGTTGTCCGACAAGGCCGTCTGGAACCAAATCTGCGCGGATCCAGGTCTGATTCCCATGGCCGTCGAAGAGTGTTTGCGGCGTGCAGGGTCGATCGTTTCGTGGCGCCGTATCGCCACCGCCCCGGCGCGGGTTGGGGACGTGGAAATTCCCAAGGGAGCCAAGCTCCTGTTGGTAATGGCTTCGGCCAATCACGACGAACGGAAATTCGAGAATCCCAACGTGCTCGATCTCCATCGAGAGAATACGGTGGATCACCTTTCGTTCGGATACGGCGCTCATCAGTGCATGGGAAAGAACATCGCCCGGATGGAGATGAGGATCTTCCTCGAAGAGTTCGCGCGCCGATTGCCGCACATGGAACTGGTGCCGGACCAGGAATTCAAATACCTTCCAAATACATCCTTCCGGGGTCCGGAAAGTCTGTGGGTTCGCTGGAACCCAGAGCATAATCCGGAACATCGCGACGCAACGGTTCGGAAGCCTCGCCAGTCGTTCAAAGTCGGGCCGCCCGCCCGAGCCGATATTGCGCGACCTGTTCGCGTCGCGGGCCTTGATCGGGAGGCCGATCGTATCCTGCGGATCGTTCTTGAAGCCCCCGACGGCCGTGACTTGCCGGCGTGGGCCCCAGGAGCCCACATCCATGTTCTCCTTGGGGAATACGAACGGCGCTATTCCCTTTGTGGCGACCGGGACGATCGAAAGCATTACGAGCTGAGGGTGCTGATGGAGACAGCAGGAAAGGGTGGCTCACGACATATCCACGAAAGATTGCGCGTTGGCGACATGCTGCGCATTCGAGGGCCCAAAAATCACTTCCGTCTGGACGAATCCGCGTCGAACTATTTGCTGATTGCCGGAGGGATAGGGATTACGCCGATCGTCGCCATGGCCGATCGCCTCAAGCACCTCGGCAAGCGCTACGGGATCCACTATGCCGGCCGCGCCGCTTCGAGCATGGCGCTTTTGGAAAAGCTTCGCCGGGACCATGGTAAGAATTTGCAGCTTTATCCCGCCTCCGAAGGCGCAAGAATGGATCTGCGAGCGCTGGCCGAAGGGACCGCCGTAGACCGGGTATATGCTTGTGGTCCCGATCGTCTGTTGGGTGAGCTCGTTGGGCTTTCCCGGGACTGGCCGGAAAATACTCTCCACAAGGAGCATTTCACATCTGCCCAAGCCGCCGCCGATCCGTCGCAAGATCGCCCGTTTGAGATCGAGCTTCGCGACTCGCAGGTTACCCTGCAGGTTCCCCCCGATAAGACGGCTCTTGATGTGTTGGAGGCTGCCGGCATTGACGTAGCCTGTGATTGTCGAGAAGGACTATGTGGCTCGTGTGAGGTGCAGGTGATTGAAGGTGAAGTGGAACACCGAGATCGAGTGCTGTCGCAGTCAGAACGCGCCCGGAATACGCAGATGATAACCTGCTGCTCGCGAGCTCGAGGCGGCAAGATTGTACTCGCGCTGTGACGGCGACGCCTAACTCTTAGCCTCGCGAGCGCTATCGGCGCAGAGCGAATATTCGCCAACGTTCGAACGAGTTCTTCTATGCGGCGCGATCGTCAATGATTGCCGGTTAGGCGATCTTTCCTCGCGCCTTGTTCGCTGCGGACCATCGACGCTCGATTTCCTTCACGGCTATCCTCATGCTGGGTAGATACTTTCGGGCGGCGACCTCCGGTGTCATTGACGACGAGAAGAAGATCAGATTGACGCTGCCGAGAACGGGGCCACCCCCCGGTATAGCCAGTGCGATGGCCAGCTTCAACCAGATCAACCGAAACACCGGTCACCGCATCAAATACCAGAAGGTGGACGCCGACACCGGCGAGGAAGTCGACGAAGGGCATGACATACGGCCGCGAGGCGATGGAAGCTTTGTGGCGCCCGGTGGCGCCAGCTCGAATCAGTAAAGGCCCGGACACGGCCAATATTGCGAGCCACCACTGCCGAGTGTCGAGGCACCCCAACCTTTGAAATCCATTCGATCTGCCCCCATCCATCATGTGCCGATTGGGCTCATGTGCGCCTTTGACCCGAAGCAGACGCTTGGCAGAAACTCCGTGCTGCACTCGCGAAGCCCGGTTTGAAGCACTGTAAAGGGCTCGCCACACGATAAGATGCCGCGTCAATGGCCGGAGGCGGACATGAGGTGACGCCAATTTCTACGTGGGTTCGGCAGTGCCGCCATCGCTTGGCCGTCCTCCAGCGGATCTTGGCGGGCTGCGGGAAGGCGCCAATGCAATGCGCCAAACACCACCTGCACATAGGCTGTACGCAATGCTGGATGCCACGATGGTTTGCGCTTCACCGTACGCGCCCGTTCGGCGATGCGCCGACGATGCCGGTGTCCGCCGAGACGGCGGACCCGGCAGCGCAGCGTCAGCGCAAATTCGACTGGTGGCTGGGCGTAGCGGTCACGCGCCAGATCGTGTTCGACAGATCGTCGGCGACGATCAGCGCGCCGCGGTTGGTGTCGACCGTCACGCCGACGGGCCGGCCGCGGGTCTTGCCGTCCTCGCCGATGAAGCCCGTCAGCACGTCGAGCGGCGTTCCCGACGGACGGCCGTTGCTGAAGTGCACGAACACCACCTTGTAGCCGGCGGGCGGCTGCCGGTTCCAGCTGCCGTGCTCGCCGACGAAGACGCCATCGGCGAATTCGCTTCCCATCGACGGCGCGGAGAAGGCGACGCCGAGCGCGGCGACGTGCGATCCCAGGCTGTAGTCGGGACGAGTTGCGGAGGCGACGAGCTGCGGATCCTGCGGCTGTACCCGCGTGTCGACATTCTGGCCCCAGTAGCTGTATGGCCAGCCATAGAAAGCGCCGTCCTTGATGGAGGTCAGATAATCCGGGACGAGGTCGGGGCCGAGTTCATCGCGTTCGTTGGCGACGGCCCAAAGCTGGCCGGTGCCGGGCTGGATCGCTAGCGCGGTCGGATTGCGCGTGCCGGTGGCGTAGGGCCGGTGCGCGCCGGTCTGGGCGTCGACCTGCCAGATCCTGGCGCGGTCGACCTCGGCCAGCATGCCGCGTTCGGTGATGTTGCTGTTGGAGCCGATGCCGACATAGAGGAATTTTCCGTCGGGACTGGCGGCCAGTGACTTGGTCCAGTGATGGTTCATCTGGGATGGCAGGTCGGTCACCTTGACCGGCGGGCCGCTGGCGCGGGTCTGCCCGTCGCGATAGTCGAACCGCACCAGCGCATCCTGGTTGGCCACGTAGAGCTGGTTGCCGATCAGCGCCATGCCGTAAGGCGCGTTGAGGTTTTCCGCGAACACCGTGCGTTCCTTGTAGCTCCCGTCGCCCTCCTTGTCCCGCAGCAGGGTCAGGCGGTTACCGCTCTCAACGTGGGTGACGCCTTCGGCCTTGATGATGCCGGCGATGAAATCCTTCGGGGTGAGCGTCGGATCGGCTCCGCCGCGTCCCTCGGCGACCAGGATATCGCCGTTCGGCAGCACCAGGGTCTGGCGCGGAATCTTGAGGTCGGTCGCAATCGCACTCACCGAATAACCTTGCGCGGCGTTCGGCCGTTTGTCGCCCCACGACGCAGGTTTGGCGATCTTCATGACCGGGAGCAGCCCGCGGTG
>JAQGMS010000477.1 GCA_028292245.1 Ramlibacter sp. | reverse complement strand
CGTCCATGAGCGAGACTTCGCCGCCGTCGGTCGACAGCACGCGCTGGCCGAGGCCGCAGAAAAATTCCGGACGCGGTTCTTGCCACGTCGTCTTGCGCGCGAGCAGCAGATCGCCGTCCTCCTGCTTCTCGGTGCCGGCATAGCGGGTCGGCACGAGCGCATACGCTTCCCCGCCGTTTTCGAGCAGCAGGTGGGCGGGCGTCCAAACGACGTCGCGCAGGTCGCCCGGCTCTTCTATCGAGATCCGCACAAGCCGATTGAACGGCACCCAGTAGTAGCGACCGTTGATCACGGCTTCCAGCACCGGCCCCAGACGCATGTCGGCGTCCGCGATCCATTCGAAAGGCTGTCCATTCAGACTGCCGGCCGTCGCGGGCGCCTCGTCGAATGCGCGCGCACGCAACGCATCGGCCTCCTGAGCCTGCCCGCGTCCGCCGACGAGGAGCGACTCGATCAGCAGCGCAAGCCATTGCTCCGGCTCGCCGAAAACCATCGGCGCCTTGCGACCTTCGAACACCTGAGCGCGCAGCACTTCACAGCGCACGGCTTCGCGGTAGATCTGCGCCATCCCGAGCGTGGCGGGATCGAGATTCGCGGCGACTTCGAGCTGGTTGAGCGCACGATCCCATTGCCCCATCACGCTCATCAACTGGAACAGGAAAACGCGCAGCTTCGGATCGGACGCCTTGCCGCGGATCTCGTCCTGCAGCAGCTTGAGCGCGGTGTGGGGATCGGCCTCGCGCAGCGACCGTTCGGCGGCGCTAGCGGTTGCCATGGATGGAATCGCCACGCAGCGTGTCTGTCCGAGACGTCATTCGATGAGAGCCTCGAACGTCATGCTGCCGCGCACCTGGCCGTCCTGCCCCTGGGGCACGTATTGCACGTTGATGCGCTGAAACGCGATGCTCATCCTTTCGACGAGCTCGTGCTCTTCCGACTCGACGCCGAGCTGGGTGATACGCGCGTCCTGCAACGTGATCTTCATGTACTCGATCGGGTCGCCGCCGGCCTTGCGCACCGTCAGCGTCGCTTTCTTGATGAGCTCGTTGCTGCGCATCGTAGACATGAGCGCAGTCGATGCACTGTCGACTTTCTTGGTGATGCGCAGCTCGTCCAGAGTTGCTTTGCTGCTTGCGCCGCCGCCTGACAGCGCGGACTGCGCACGCATGCCCCAAGACCAGGCCAGCACGTCGATCTCCTGGGAGTGCTGCTTGTCAGCCGATTCCCCCTTGACCACGCCCTGCCTCGCGGTCTCCACCTTCAGGAACATGTCACCGATAGCCATGCGTGTCTTTTAACGAATCGTCGGAAGCTTTGAACCGCGGCTTGCCCGCCCCTGCTCACGCCTCGCGCGCCATCGCGGTGAGGCGCTGGCGTGCCGCAGCGAGCCGCAGCGGCGCCGAAGCGCGCTGCAGGCCCACGCGGCGCCGCGCTGCAGGACCGCTCAAACCTTCTTGTTGGCCTTCATGTCGTAGCCGACCGGGGAAGACGCATCGCCAGTACCGTCGGCTTTCTGCGGCACGTAGGTGACGGTGAATTTCGCAATGTTCAACGTGACGTTTTCAGTGAGCCGGTCTTCACCGCCGCTGCCGCCGGTGCTCACGGAGGTGACGAGGCAATCCTCGAGTTTGATCTTGAGGTACTCGAGGGGCTTGTCGCCGGCTTTTCGCACGACGAGGTCGGCTGTGGGGATGTGCGTGCCCTGGCAGCACGCCATGATCAGATTCTGGCTCGACTTGTCGATATATTTCGTGAGCGAAAGGTCCTGCACGTTCACCTTGCCTGAGCCGCCGCCGCCGCCCGCGTGCATGCTGCCCGACTGGCTCATTCCCCAGCTCCAGGCGAGTACCTCGATCTCCTTGGAATGCTTTTCGTCCTTTGATTCGCCTTCGATTTTTGCCAGCTTGAGGAACATGTCTACAGCCATTTCGATCTCCTTATCAGTGGTTACGCGCTCCGGCCATCACAGCCGGCGCCTGAACGCCGTGAAACTCTAGCGGCGTCCGAAGACGCCGCGATTCTTACGCCGCTTTCGCCGACGGCAGCTTCGACACGAGCCGGAGCGAGACCGTCAGGCCTTCGAGCTGATAGTGCGGCCGCAGGAAGAACTTGGAGGTGTAATAGCCGGGATTGCCTTCGACTTCCTCCACGACCACCTCGGCCGCGGCCAGCGGCTTCATCGCCTTCACGCTCTCGGAAGAGTGTGCAGGGTCGCCGTCGACGTAATTCATGATCCAGTCCTGCAGCCAGCGCTGCATATCGTCGCGCTCCCTGAACGAGCCGATCTTGTCGCGCACGATGCACTTGAGGTAATGAGCGAAACGGCAGCAGGAGAAAAGATACGGCAGGCGCGCCGCGAGGTTCGCGTTCGCCGTCGCGTCCGGGTCGTCGTATTCGGCAGGCTTCTGCAGCGACTGCGCGCCGATGAAAGCGGCAAAATCGGAGTTCTTCCGGTGCAAGAGCGGCATGAACCCGTTCTTGGCGAGCTCCGCCTCGCGCCGGTCGCTGATCGCAATTTCGGTCGGACACTTCATGTCGACGCCGCCGTCATCCGTGGGGAAGCTGTGCACCGGCAGTCCTTCGACCGCGCCGCCGGACTCGACCCCGCGAATGCGCGAGCACCAGCCGTACATCTTGAACGAGCGGGTGATGTTGGTCGCCATCGCGTACGCTGCGTTTGCCCATGTGTACCTGTTGTGGTCGGCCGCGCCGGTATCTTCCTCGAAGTCGAACTCTTCCACAGGGCTGGTTTTTGCGCCATAGGGTATTCGGGCTAGGAATCTCGGCATAGCCAGCCCGAGGTAACGGGCGTCGTCGGACTCACGCAGCGAACGCCAGCCGGCGTCTTCGGGGGTCGTGAATATCTGGGTGAGGTCGCGTGGAGTCGCGAGTTCCTGCCACGAATCCATCTGCATCAGGCTCGGTGCAGTGCCGGCGATGAACGGCGCGTGCGCGGCCGCGCAGTTCTTCGACATTTCGCCGAGCAGCTCGACGTCGGGCGGACTGTGATCGAAATAGTAGTCGCCGACCAGACAGCCGAAGGGCTCGCCGCCGAACTGACCGTATTCCGCTTCGTAGACCTTCTTGAAGATCGGGCTTTGATCCCAGTTGGTGCCCTTGTAACGCTTGAGGGTCTTGCCCAGATCGACCTTCGAGATGTTCATGAAGCGAATCTTCAGCTGCTCGTCGGTCTCGGTATTGTTCACCAGATAATGCAGACCGCGCCACGCGCCTTCGAGCTGCTGGAACTCGGGGTGATGCAGAATCAGGTTCACCTGGTCCGACAGCTTCTTGTCGAGCTCGGCGACCATTGCTTCGATCGACTTGACGACGTCGTTGCCGATCAGCTTGGTCTGCGACAGCGCCTGCTCGGCCAGCGTGCGCACAGCCTGCTCCACTGCGCCTTTCGCTTCATCCGACTTCGGCTTGAATTCCTTCTGCAGCAGAATCGTCAGCTCACTACCTTCGAGCGTCAAGCTTTCGTCTTGTGCGCCCTGGACTTGGGTCTCAGCCATATGTATCTCCCGTATTTCCCGTATGCGAACGACTACTGACTATGCCTTCGGCTCTTCGTCCGCAGGCTTCTTCGCCGCGGCGAGAGCCTGCATGAGCGCGGGATCCTGCAGCACCTTCGCGATCAGCTCCTCGGCGCCCGTCTTGCCGTCCATATAGGTGACGAGGTTCGACAGTTGCTGGCGCGCCTGGAGCAGCTTGTTCAGAGAATCCACCTTCCGCGCGACGGCAGCGGGTGAAAAATCATCCATGCTGTCGAAGGTTATGTCGACGCTGATGTTGCCTTCTCCGGTGAGCGCATTCGGCACCTGAAACGCGGCCCGAGGCTTGACGGCCTTCATGCGGCTGTCGAAATTGTCGACGTCGATCTCGAGGAACTTGCGGTCGGCCACCGGCGCCAGCGGCTCCGACGGCTTGCCGGACAGATCGGAGAGTACGCCCATCACGAATGGAAGCTGGACTTTCTTCTCTGCACCGTAAAGCTCGACGTCGTACTCGATCTGCACGCGCGGGGCGCGGTTGCGCGCGATGAACTTCTGACTGCTTTGTGCCATGGTCTACCTCGCGTTGGTATGTAAGGATTCCGAAACGCCGCGTGGGCTGCGCCTCAGTGCATTCATATCGTGAAGCTGAGTATGCTTCATCTGTTGGTCGCGATCTTGGTCGTTTGACGCACCGGAAAAGCGTCGGATTCGCCGCTTGGCGCGTTGCTGCACCCGCGCGGCTAGTATGAGCTATTTCTACTCCAAACCGGCAAGTTTCTGGATTTGTCCGAGGCTCTCCGGCGCCAGGTCCTGGATGATCTCCATGAAATTTCGGCTCATCAGCCGCTGCGCCCGCCGGATCAAAAGGGGCGCGGGGTTCGAAGGCTCCGACTGCTCGATGAATTTGCATACATTCTCGAGCACGCGTATCGCGTCTTCCCGACTCTGTATCTGCCCGGGGACGCGGGCGCGCCCGCCCTCTCCCGGTGCGGACTCCTCGCCCTCCGCCCCCGCGCCGTCGTCCACGCGCAGTGCAACGGCACTCACGGCAGCCGCGGCCTGCAACATGTCGATGAGCGGCCTCAGGTCCGGCGCCTGCGTGAGCACGCCTTTTTCGCCGAGGAACGACTCCAGTGCCTTGGCATGGGCGAGACACGCGAGCGACGCCTGCAGCGGCGCCGGGTTTTCGGCGGCGACCGCTTGTACGATCCCGCCGATCTGAACCGGGCTCATGGCCCCTTCGGGACCCGCCGGCAGCTTGCCATCGGCGACCAGGACGTCACGCAACGACACCCGACCGTGCTGCGGTGAAGCGACCAGGTAGGTGCTGCGCACGTCGCGCAGAAAGCTCTCGGGATCGGCGAGGGGGCCGAGCGCGTTCAGCCGCATCGTCGGGTCGTCGCCCTCTTCGTGATCGAGATCGGGATGGAGCGTATCCCAGTAGCGGGTGGTGAGCTCCTTGATCAGCTCGAGTCCGCTCGCGAGACCGACGATTTCGTGCATGTGAGTCGCCGCACGCGCAGCGAGAATTGCGACGCGCAGGTCTTTGGAGCGCGCGAGCAGCGCCTCGGCACGCACACTGACGTCGCGCCAGTCGGGCTCTTCCGCGGCAATGACCGTATCGCCGAACTGCTGCTCGGACTTGCCTCGTGCGGCGGTCTCGAGCTCGGTGAACTCCGGGTCGTACTCGAGATCCGCCCCGCTCGGGGCCTCATCGGATATGGGCGCGAGCAGCGCCTCGACATCGATCACGAGCACGCCTGCGCTGTACGCAACGTAACGGACATGTTTGTTGTCTTTTATTTAAACGCTGTTCCGGACGGGCTATTCCCCCATATCTTCCGGGGGCGCGTCAACTGCGGAGTTTAGCACCGGCGCTGCGCATTTCAGCGGCTGGGCGCCTCTTTATACGAGGTGCCCGCATTCACCGCGTGACGAGCCGCCGTGCAGCGCTGAGGAAGGCTGCACGATCCTCGTCGCCGTCGATCGATTCCCCGAGGCGTCGCAGCAGGTCTTCGTGGCTCGTGGCGGCGGGCTGTGCGCGCCCGACGATGATCTTCGCCATCGGACCGATGTAGCCGGCGAGCAGGCGCTCCAGCGCGACCGCGTCGCCCGGCACGGGTGCGCCGGCGTGCTGCGTGGTCGGGGCCGCCGCCGTCGGAGCGCGGGTCACCGGCTGAGGCACCGCGGTGCGGCCCGGCCCGGGCGGCGCCGCACGCGCGGGCTGCGTCCTGAGCGCGGGGTGGTTGCGCAACGGACCGCAGCCGAGCGCGTCGAGAAATTCGGCGATGTTCTGCGGCCGGTCCTCGGGGTTTACCGCCATGGCCGCGTCTATCGCACACAGAAAAGTCTCGCTGTAGCGGCCCGCGGCGAGATCGACCAGCGGCGTGACCGTGTCGCTCATCGCGCGCGCGACCGCAGGGGCCGGCGGGCGGCCCGTTATCGCGAAATAGATCATGGAGGCGAGCGCATACAGGTCGGTCCACGGCCCCTGCTTCATGTTCGGCGATTCGGCGTACTGCTCTATCGGCGCGTAGCCGGGCTTGAGGATGACGGTGAGCGCCTGGGTGCGGTCGTTGAGCACCCGCCGCGCCGCGCCAAAATCGAGCAGCACCGGGGTGTCGCCCGGCAACATGAGCACGTTATCTGGGGCGATGTCGCGGTGATAGCACTGGCGCGCATGGATCACCGCCAGCGCTTCCAGAAGCTGCGTGAGCAGCGCACCGAGCCACGCTTCGTCCGGCGGCGCCGCGAGCCTGCGCAGCGTCTCCTTCAGCGTCACGCCCTTGTAATAAGGCATCGCCATGTAGGCCGTGCCGTTCGCTTCCCAGAAGCGGAAGACTTTCACCAGCGAAGGGTGATCGAACTGCGCGAGCAGCTTCGCCTCGTTGATGAAGCTGCGCATTCCAAGCGCGAAAGTCTCCTCATAGCGAGGCGCCTTCACGGCGACGCTCACGCCGCCTTCGCGCTGCGCAAGCGACGAAGGCATGTATTCCTTGAGCGCGATGTTGCGCTCGAGCGAATGGTCGTAAGCGAGATAGACGATGCCGAAACCGCCTTCGCCGACCAGCCCGGCGATCTCGAATTCGCCGAGCCGCGTTCCCGGCGGCAGCGCGTTCCCGCCCGCAGGCGCGACTGTGCGCGGCGCCGAGGGCGGCACCGTGCGATCGTCGTCCGGCTGAAGCGCGCTCACCGCCCGCTTCAGCCTTCGAGCATCCGCATGGCTTTCTGCAGGCTGCGGCGCATGCGGTTGAACGAAGCGCCGAGGACCCCGATTTCGTCTTTCGTGCCCGATTCGAACTCGGCGATTTCGAAGTTGCCGATACTCACCGCGTCAGCCGCCCGCGCCATCGACTGTATCGGACGCACGATCATGCGGCTCAGCATCACGTTGAGCGCGATGAACACCAGCACGAACACCACTGCGAGGGAGGTCATGAAGGTGACGAAAGCGCGGTTGGCGCTCTCTATCGGCAGCGAGGTCGGAACCGACACCACCTGCGCGCCGATGATCTCGTTCATCTTCCAGCCGAAACCGTTGGCCTCGCCATACAGCGCAAGCATCGACTTCGGCGCCTCCGCGGGCGTGCTGTGGCACACGAGGCAGCCGCTGTCGGCGATCTGGATCGGCCTTGCGACGAACAGCGAGCGGCCGGTGGGCGTGTCGCGCTCGCCGATGATCTCGCGGTTCGCGCTGTTGTTCCTGAAGCTCGTCACGATGTCGGTTTCCCAGTCCGTAGCGCGGTTACGCGGGTTGGTCGGATTCAGCGTCGCTTCCTTGTAGCCGTAATCGGTGTATTTCTTCCTGAGATCGCCCATCATTTCGGTCGCGGCATACGCCGGCACCGACTGCGGCAGAAAGGTCTGGACGAGTTGCGCCTGGAGATGCGGGCGCACCTGGGTGGACGTGTAGCCGCGGATCGAAAGCGCCATCTCCATCATCATTCGCGCGTGGCGCAGGATCTCCTCCCTGGCGTTGCGCTGGAGCAGCTCGTACGACGTCCATCCGGCAATCGCAAATCCCGCGAGGAACACACCGGTCAGCACGAGATTGAACTTGAGCCGTAATCCCATATTCACCTCTGAATAGCATTCGATTGAAGCACAGGCCGCTTCGGCGTCGCAAGGCAGAGTTACACTCGCCGGATATGAACCCAGCGAAGCGCCACGAAATTTTCCGCCGCCTGCGAGATGCGGATCCGGATCCGAAAACCGAGCTCGAATATCGCACGCCTTTCGAGCTGCTCGTCGCGGTAATCCTGTCCGCACAGGCGACCGACAAGAGCGTCAATCTCGCGACTCGCGAGCTGTACAAGCACGCGAACACGCCCGCTGCGATACTCGCGCTCGGGACCGACGGCCTCGAGCACTACATCAAGAGCATAGGCCTGTATCGCGCCAAGGCGAAGAACGTGATCGAGACCTGCCGCATCCTGCTGAAGGATCACGGCGGCGAAGTGCCGGCTACGCGTGAAGCGCTCGAATCGCTGCCGGGCGTGGGCCGCAAGACCGCCAATGTGGTGCTCAACGTGGCTTTCGGCGAGCCGACGATCGCTGTGGACACCCACATTTTCCGCGTGTCGAACCGCACGGGAATCGCCCCCGGCAAGGATCCTCTCGAAGTAGAGCAGCGCCTGCTCAAGTTCGTTCCCGAGGAGTTCAGGCTCCACGCGCACCACTGGCTCATCCTCCACGGCCGCTACGTGTGCGTCGCGCGCAAACCCAAGTGTCCGGAGTGCATCATCCGCGACTTGTGCGAGTACCGGGACAAGACCAAAGAGGAAGAGCTCGTAGCCCCACCCTCGCTCGCGACGCAGATGAAAAGCGGAACGACCGGGCGAGCTCGCGGGTCGAAGAAGGCATAGCCCGACCGGCCGCTCTTCATTTCGAATTCATCATTTCGCATTTCGCATCAGATAAATGTTCAACCCTTCCCGCGACCAGGCCCGCAGCTTCTTCTTTGATACGTGGGAGAAGTCGCAGCGCGGCGAAACCCTTACACCGCTCGAGCAGACCGCGTTGAGCGTAGTTCTGCTCCATCCGGAATATCACGCGATGCTGGGGAACCGCGAGCGCAACCAGTCGCGCGATTACGGCCCCGAAAGCTTCGAGCTGAATCCTTTCCTGCATCTCTCGCTGCATCTTGCGGTCGAGGAACAGCTTTCGATAGACCAGCCGCCGGGAATACGCACGCGCTTCCAGAGCCTGGCTGCAAAACTGGGATCGGAGCACGACGCGAAACACGGCGTGCTCGAATGTCTCGGGGAGACGGTATGGCAGGCGCAGAGGACGGGCACCCCGCCTGACCAGAACGCCTATCTGGAGTGCATTGAGCGTAAGAGCGGCTAGCCGCTACCCCGCTCCTGCGTCTCGCGCCTTGACGTCAGGCCGGCGCAGGCGTGCCCGGGCCAGCGGTCGAACCGCTTGCCCTTGGGCTCACTTCGAGTCGTGGTTGCGTACGAGGTAGGCGTTCTTGCGCGTGACCAGACCCTGCTGGTGCGAGTAGTACGCGGCGAGGTCTTCGATGTCGCGCTGGGTGAGCGGTGCGGCCTGGGGCGCCATGATGGCGTTCTTGCGCTTGCCGCCTTTGTAATCGTTCAGCGCCTTGATGAGGTAGTCGTAGTGCTGCCCTGCGAGCCTGGGGAAATCGGCGGCCGCGCTGTTGCCGTCGGGACCGTGGCACGCGGCGCAGGTGCGGGACTTCTCCTTGCCCGCTTCGGGATTCGCCGCCTGCGCAGCGCCGGAGGCGAGACCGACGAGGGCCATCGTGAGTACGAGCTTATTCATGGTGGGAGGTCCTCGTTCCTAGCGCGACGCCGACTGGCTCGGCACCGTGGAATAGAAAGCGGCCAGATCGGCCATGTCCTGGTCGCTCAGACTGGCGGCCACGGCGCGCATCGACGGGTGCGCGCGCTCGCTCGACTTATAGGCGCGCAGCGCGCTCATGATGTAAGCCGCATGCTGGCCGTCGAGCTTGGGCACGCTGTAGACCGACGGGAAGGCGGTCTTGTAACCGGGTATGTTGTGACACCCGACGCACATGGAGCTCTTGTTACGGCCCGCATCCGCATTGCCCGTAGTCTGTCCAGCGGCCTGCTGAGCCGGCTGCTGGGCTGCGGCGGGCCATGCCGCGGCAAGCGTGAGCGCGGCGCAGACGACGCCCAAAATTCTTGAAGTTTTCATGTCCGCCATTTTTGTGACTCGTCTACCGGAGTGCCCTCGTAAGATTGCTGGTGAACGCGGGAGAAAAACGCCGCGGTCGGGAGCACGCATACTCGTGCGGCATTGCAATGCGTGTGGAAGAAGCGCAGGTGCAAAACCGGACGCGCGATTATACCGAAAAAGGCCGCCGCGTTGCTGTGGGCGCGGGCATCGCCGATAATCGCTTTCGTAATGCTCAGCACATCCATCTAGTGGGCCTGAAAGACTCATACGCGGCGCACTTCGCGCCCCGCCTCGTCCGCCTGCTTCCGTTTCTGCACTGGTGGCCTCGCGTCAATCGCGTCACGTTACACGCGGATGCGGTCGCCGGCATGATCGGGGCGATCGTGGTGCTCCCGCAGGGCGTCGCTTTCGCGACCATCGCGGGAATGCCGCCCGAATACGGGTTGTACGCAGCGATCGTGCCCGCGATCGTCGCGGCGCTTTTCGGTTCGAGCTGGCATCTGGTCTCCGGGCCGACGACCGCGATTTCGATCGTGATCTATTCGACGATGAGCACCCTCGCCGAGCCGTTCTCCCCCGCGTACGTCGAACTCGTGCTGCTCTCGACTTTCCTCACCGGCGTGTTCCAGCTTGCGATGGGTCTCGGGCGCCTCGGGGTACTGGTCAATTTCATTTCGCATACCGTGGTGGTCGGCTTCACGGCGGGCGCGGGACTGCTGATCGCGGGCACGCAGATCCAGCACTTCTTCGGCATCCCCATGGAACGCGGGATGTCTTTTGCGGAGTCGATCCACGCCTTTCTGACTCGTTTCGGCGAGCTCAACTGGTACGTGACGCTCGTCGGTCTCGTTACGCTGCTCACGGGAATCATGGTGCGGCGGCGCTACCCGAGGTTCCCTTACATGATCGCGGCCATGCTCATCGGCGCCGTGTTCACGCTGGGGCTCGCCGCGATACCGGGTCTGCCGGGCGCGGATACCATTCCCACGGTCGCGGCTTTGTCGGCGGCGCTGCCGCAGTTCTCGCTGCCGCCTTTCTCGCTCGAGGCGCTGCGCAAGACCGCGTCGATCGCGGTTGCGATCACGATGCTAGGTCTTACCGAAGCCGTGTCGATCGCCCGCGCAATCGGGCTGCGCTCGGAGCAGAGAGTGAATGGCAACCAGGAGTTCATCGGCCAGGGGCTGGCGAATATCGCCGGCAGCTTCTTCTCGGCGTATGCGTCGAGCGGCTCGTTCAACCGCAGCGGGCTCAACTACGAAGCCGGCGCCAAGACCCCGCTCGCCGCGGTCTTTGCCGCGCTCATGCTGATCGCGATCCTGATCCTGGTCGCACCCCTCGCACGCTACCTGCCGATCCCGACCATGGCCGCGATCCTTTTCCTCGTGGCGTGGGGTCTCATCGATTTCAAGGCGATCCACGCAATCGTTCGCACCAGCCGCTCCGAAACGGCAGTGCTCGCCGTAACGCTGGTCGCGACCCTGACCGCGCAACTGGAATTTGCGATCTACATCGGAGTCGTGCTGTCGCTGATGCTGTACCTGTCGCGTACTTCACGACCGCGCATCGTCGACGTCAAGCCCGACCCGACCGAGCACAGCTACCTTTTTACGACGCAGAGCGGGCTTCCGGACTGCCCGCAGATCAAGATCGTTCGCATCAACGGCTCGGTGTTTTTCGGCGCGGTCGATCACGTGCAGCGCGTGCTTCAGAGCATCGACGCCGACACCCCGACCCAGAAGCACCTCCTTATCGACGCGACCGGGGTGAACTTCATCGACGTCGCAGGCGCGGAGATGCTCGCGCTCGAAGCCAGGCGCAGGCGCAGGCTCGGCGGAGGGCTGTATCTCTACCGCGTGAACGACGAAGTGCTCAAGCTCCTCGAGCGCGGAGGCTATCTGGACGACATCGGCAAGGACAACATCTTCCCGGTCAAAGCGCGCGCGGTCGGCTTCATCTACCCGAAGATCGACGTCGAGATATGCCGCACGTGTCCCGTGCAGATCTTCAGGGAGTGCCGCACCAGCCTGCCGAACGGCGAACCGCGCGAGACTGTGCGGATCGTGCCTGCCGTTGCGACGTAAAGACATCGCCATGGGCAAGCGCCTCACCAAGATCTACACGCGCACGGGCGACCGCGGCGACACCGGACTCGCCGACGGCTCGCGAGCGGCGAAGGACGCGCCGCGAATCGCGGCGATCGGCGACGTCGACGAGCTCAACAGCGCCCTCGGCGTGCTGCTCGCCGAAGAACTGCCGCAAGCAGTGCGCGCAACGCTTCTATCGGTGCAGCACGACCTGTTCGATCTCGGCGGCGAGCTGAGCATTCCCGGGCACGCGATCATCAGCGAAGCGCACGTCACGCATCTGGAGCGCGACCTCGATGCGCTCAACGCGGAGCTTTCGCCCTTGCAGGAATTCATCCTTCCCGGCGGCTCGCGCGCAGCCGCGTCGGCGCACCTCGCGAGGGCGGTGTGCCGCCGCGCCGAGCGCACGCTCGTCACCCTCGCCCGTGCCGAACCGGTGCCGCCTCTTCTGCTCGCGTATCTGAACCGTCTTTCGGATTTCCTGTTCGTCGCCGCGCGAGCGCTCAACCGGCATGCCGGTGTGGGCGACGTGTTGTGGGTGCAGGGAAAAAATCGCGAGTCGTAAACGGTAAGCGGTAACCAGTGACCGTAAGTGGTAGGGCGGTTAACAGCATCATTTCACCATGCAGCCATTTTCAGGTCAGCGTGCTTCCACGGCTTACCGTTTACCGTTCACCCCTTACGCCTCGACGCACTTCATCCAGATGCTCGCACACCACGCGCGCACCCTGCGCGATGCGGGGCGTCTGGCGCTGGATGAGATCGGGCGGGACGTAGCGCACCGGAATCTGCCTCAGCGCATCCACCGGCATGTCCCGCCATGCCGCGGCAAATTTTTCGGCGCGCGTTGCCGAGCTGCCGCCGAGGACGACGCGCGGCTGCGCGGCGACGACCGCCTCGAGCGATACCGCAGGCGTGAGAACCGGCGCTCCCGCAAAAACGTTGCGCCCGCCGCACAGCGCGATCACGTCGCTGATGAGATGCGCGCCGTTGATCGTGAGCAGCGGCCGGTGCCAGATCTCGTAGAACACCGGAACTTCAGCACGCGTGCTGTATCGGGCGCGCAGCGACTCGAGCTCGCGCTCGAAAGCGTCGGCGGCCGCAGCCGCCGCGGCGCCTGTCCCGGCAAGCGCGCCGATCGTGCGCGTGAGACGCGCGATGTCGGCGAGTCGGGTGGGCTCGGTGATGAAGACGGGAAATCCCAGGTCTTCGAGGCGCTGCAGGTCTCCGGGCGGGTTGCCGCTGCGCCAGCCGAGGATGAGGTCGGGTTTGATCGCGATGACGCGCTCGATGTCGATGCGCGAGCCGTCGCCGACCTGCGGCAGCGCACGCGCGGCGTCGGGGTAATCGCTGTAGCGCACCACCGCCGCGAGCTGCGATCCCGCGCCCGCGGCGTACGCGAGCTCGGCGAGGTGCGGGGAGAGCGCGATGATGCGCGCGGGGCGCGACCGCAACTCGATCGCGACACCGCGATCGTCGATCAGCGGGGTTGCGGATGCGGATGGAAAAGCGATGAACGCGGCGATGAGCGCGGCAAAGCGCAGGGCCGCGCCGCGCGGCCGGAATGCCACTCGAGCTAGCTCAGCGCGCCTTCCATGTAACGCATGAGCTTGGCGCTGGTCTGCCGCAGACGCGCCGAGAGCATGGTGACGAGCTTGACGAGGATTTTGGAACCGAGCTGCGGGCGCTCGAGGATGATCTTGGCCATGTTGTCGCGCGTGAGCACGCTGAAAGTCGTGGCCTGGGTGGTGCGGCACGTGGCGAAGCGCGGCTCGCCGTCGATCATCGACATCTCGCCGATCGTGGTGCCCGCGCCGACAGTGGTCATGTGCTGCTGCTCGCGCTGGAAGCCGCGCTTGAGAATGTCGACTTCGCCGCGCACGATGAGCAGCATGTAATCGCCGATGTCGCCTTCGCGGATGATCGTCTCGTTCGCCTGGGCGCGGTACACGCCCATGTATTCCGCGAGCGCTTTGACGTCGTCGCGCGTGAACTCCGAGAACAGAGGCGCGCGTCCGAGCAGCGTCGAGAGCTCCTCGGCGACTTCAGCGCTGTCGGCGATGCGCTCGAAGCGGTGCAGTATGTCGGTTTCAGCCGGGAACTTCAGGTCGTCCTGCACCATCTTTCATCCCCCTGGGGAGCGTCCCCAGTTCTGTAGTGTAGCAGCCTCGCAGCGTCGCATGATCGGCGACGCCGCGCTGTCACTGCGCTTCGGCTTCGGCCTTGACGCGGCGTGCACGAACCGCTTCGGCGAGCTCGCTCAGCACGTCGAAGCTTTCTTCCCAGCCCAGGCAGCCGTCGGTGATGCTGACGCCGTACTGCAGCGCCTTGCCGGGAACCAGGTCCTGGCGCCCCGCGACGAGATGGCTCTCCATCATGACACCGAAGATGCGCGAGTCGCCGCCGCCGACCTGGCGCGCCACGTCGTGCCCGACGTCGACCTGCTTGCGCGGATCCTTGCTGCTGTTGCCGTGACTGAAGTCGATCATGACACGCGCGGGTATGCCGGCTTCGGCGAGCCCTTTGGCCGCGGCCGCGACGCTGTCGGTGTCGTAGTTGGGCTGCTTGCCGCCGCGCAGGATGACGTGGCAGTCCTCGTTGCCGGTGGTCGAGACGATCGCCGAGTGTCCGCCCTTGGTGACCGACAGGAAGTGGTGCGGCGCCTGCGCCGCGCGGATCGCGTCGACCGCGATCCTGATGTTGCCGTCGGTGCCGTTCTTGAATCCGACCGGGCACGACAGGCCCGACGCGAGCTCGCGATGGACCTGGCTTTCGGTCGTGCGCGCGCCGATCGCGCCCCACGCGACGAGGTCGCCGATGTACTGCGGCGTGATCATGTCGAGGAATTCGCAGCCGACCGGAACGCCGCTCCCGTTGAGGTCGAGCAGCAGGCGTCGGGCGATGCGGAGCCCCTCGTTGATGCTGAAGCTGCCGTCGAGATTCGGGTCGTTGATGAGGCCTTTCCAGCCGACCGTGGTGCGCGGCTTCTCGAAGTACACGCGCATGACGAGGATGAGCTCGCGCGAGAACTTCGCGCGGGCGTCGGCGAGCTTTGCCGCATAGTCCTTGGCGGCAGCCACGTCGTGAATCGAGCACGGGCCCGCGATCACCACGAGTCGATCGTCCGCGCCGTGCAGCACGCGATGGATCTGCTGGCGCGCCTCGACCACGGTTTTCGCAGCCGCGTCGTTGATGCCGAATTCGCGCAGGACATGCGACGGCGGCACCAGCTCCTTGATTTCCTTGATCCTCACGTCGTCGGTCTTATAATGCATGCTGCGTCCAAACCATTGAATCCATGGATTATACCCGCGAGTGCTGGCCGGTGCCTACTCGCGGCGCGCGCACGCAGCTTCAGCGGCTCCAGCGCGTGAACGAGCCCCTGGCCTTAGCGGTAGCTGTCCTGCGCTTCGCACCACTCGCGCCATGCGCCGCGAACCGACGCTTCGAGCTTGCGCGTAAAGCCGGCGTGGTCGAGCAGCGGCGAGGCGCGGAGCCGCGTTCTCAACGAGCTTCGCAGCGCGCGCCGACGCTCAGGGTCGCGTGAGAGCCTCACCGCCGCATCGACGTACGCCTCGGGTGACTGGGCGACGAGATCGCCGAGGCCCGCGGCTGTGAGCAGCGTCGCGCCCACCCGCGACATGTGCGCCTCGCCCGCGAGGGTCACCACGGGCACGCCCATCCACATCGCTTCGCACGTGGTCGTCGTGCCGTTGTACGGGAAGGTGTCGAGCGCGATGTCGGCGCGTCCGTAAAGGTCGAGGTGTGCGGCGCGGTCTTCGACCCACGTGACGAGCTCGATGCGCGACTCGTCGATGCCGTGCGCGGCGAAAGACTCGCGCACGCGTTGCGCCGTAGGGTCGTGCCTCAAGAGCTCGGCTTTCATGAGCAGCCGCGAGCCCGGGAGTTCGCGCAGGATGCGCGCCCACATACCGATCGTGGGCGCGTTCACTTT
The DNA here is from genome assembly GCA_028292245.1 of Ramlibacter sp. Lineage (GTDB taxonomy): Bacteria > Pseudomonadota > Gammaproteobacteria > Burkholderiales > Burkholderiaceae_C > Ramlibacter. Next base: position 545 of record JAQGMS010000477.1, on the reverse strand, counting down.
CTCGAGCAGGTTGAACGAGCAGAACACGACGTCTTCCGGCGCCGTCTCGCGCAGCGTCACGGCGGGTGCGTCGAACGGGGGCTGATAGCACAGGAACACGCCGGGGATGCGCAGCAGGCGCTCGGTGTGCCTGGCTTCGGCGCCGGCGGGGTCGGCGGTTCGGTCGGTCACGCGGTAATCGATCGCGGAGACTCCGGTGGTGTCGGGATAGCCGAGCCACGTGAGCTGCACCGGCGCGGGCTTGCGTGCGAAGACCGGCAGGCGTCCGAGCGAGGTGTGGCCGGCGAGATCGACCAGCACATCGATGCGGTCCTCGGCGATGAGACGCGCCAGCGCGTCGTCGCTCATGCCGTGCACGTGCCGCCAGCGCTCGGCCGACGCTTCGATGCGGGCGGTCGTGTCGTCCGCTTCACGGTTCGTGTAGTAGCAGTGGATCTCGTACGCGGTGCGGTCGTGGCTCGCGATCACCGGCTCGATGAAGTACCCGACCGAATGCCGCGAGAAGTTGGGCGAGACGTAGCCCACGCGCAGGCGGCGATCGGGAT
>JAQGMS010000394.1 GCA_028292245.1 Ramlibacter sp. | reverse complement strand
CTCGGTCTTTTTCGAGAGCATTCTTAAGGTTCTGCCGGCCACGCAGACCATTGGCGTGGTCATAGGCGCCTCGCCGCTGGAAAAATTCTGGCTGGAGGAGGCGAAGAAGGAAGCCAAGCCCTTCGAAAACCGGCTCGCATTCGTCTGGTACGCGGACCTCCCATTTGAGGAAATCCTGAAGCAGGCGACAGCGCTTCCACCGCACACGGTCCTGTTCTGGGGCTTGATGTCGGTCGACGCGGCGGGTGTCACCCATGAAGGTGATCTCGCCTTGCGGCGTCTCCATGCCGTCGCAAACGCCCCGATCTTTTCGTTTCAGGAAGCGTTTTTCAACGGAGATACCGTCGGCGGCCCGATGCATTCGATCGCCGAATCCGGCCGGCAGACTGCGAATGCTACGATTCGCATCCTCGGCGGCGAAACACCGGCCAACATCAAGGCGCCGCCGATAGAATTTGCTTCTCCCAAGTACGACTGGCGGGAAATGCAGCGTTGGGACATCAGCGAGAACAACCTGCCGCCCGGAAGCAAAGTCCTGTTTCGGGAGCCTAACATTTGGAACAGATATGGCTGGCACTTGACCTTGATTGCTGGGGTGATCCTTGTCCAGGGAGGTCTGATCGGCGGATTGCTCCATGAGCGCCGCCGGCGCCTCTCCGCTGAAATCGAATCGCGCCAGCGAATGGTGGAGCTTGCGCATCTCAACCGTAATTCGGCAGCCGGAGAACTTACGACCTCCATCGCTCATGAACTGAACCAGCCGCTTGGCTCCATTCTTGCCAACGCCGAAACTGCGGAAGCGATGCTCAAGGGCGCCTCGCCTAATCTTGGTGAGATCAGCGAGATTCTCGCCGACATCAGACGTGACGACCTGCGCGCCAGCGAAGTGATACGCCGGCTTCGCAGCGTGTTGAAGAAAACGCCTTTCGAGATGATAGATATCGACTTGAACAAGACGGCGCAGGAGGTGATCGGATTTCTGGCAGCCGTGGCCCGGGGACGCGATATAGCATTGAAGTGCGACACGACTTCGGTTGATCTGCGCGTCAAGGGCGACGCCGTTCAGTTGCAGCAGGTGGTTTTGAATCTGGTCCTCAACGCGATGGACGCGATACCCCAAGGCGAGACAGAAAGGCGCGAAGTCAATGTTGCAACGAGCCTTTCCGCCGCTGGCGCGAAAATCAGCGTGAGCGACACCGGTTCGGGTATCGCGGCTGATGATCTCAAGAATGTCTTCAATCCGTTTTTCACGACAAAGCCGGAGGGCATGGGTATGGGGCTTGCGATTGTCCGCACCATCGTCGAGGCCCATCACGGCCAAGTTTCTGCGGAAAATCAGGTGTCCGGCGGCGCAATGTTCACCATCACGCTCCCGATGGCCCGCGGTCGTTCGAGTTAGATCTGATCAAGGCTAGCGAGCCGGTAAGGCCGGATTTCCTTGATCTTCATCAAGCCTTAGATCGGCCGCTTCAAATGAGTCCAATTGGTCGAACCACAATCTCACTCATGGGTATTTATGTCAGCGGACCTAAGGTCGCGCGAGACGCGCGCGTCGGGTGCTCACGGTTTGTACCCAGACCTCGTTGACCTTCCTGGCGAGACGCTTGTCGATATGCGGGCTTATCAACTTGGTCATGGCAAAGGCGAGGTCTTCGTACTCTCCTTCACAACTTTCAGCTCGCTCCTTGGGCAGGAAGTCTTTCTCAACGATGTCGGAAAACAGCTTCTTGTCCGAGCCATAGGCAATGCAAAGAATTATGTACGCCCGCTGCGCAGGCAACGAGTGCTCGTCTGAAAACGCCTGGATCGGAACGGTGACCTGCGGTCCGGGCATGTGAAGCTGGTATTGATAGGCCGAGCCCAAGATCATTCTGCGGGCTTCATCCTTGCTGAGCCGAAGGGTGATAAAGGCGGAGAACTGATCGGCGGCATCTTCCTCGCGGCCGAGCACCGGAATTTGCAGCATGTGGAACACCGCGTGCCCGGTCTCGTGCAAAAACGTATCAAGAACGGGACCCAGGATCGTGTCGGCCCTGGAGATCCCGATGGGAAGGTCTTGTTTTGGCGCGTTCTTCAGGAAGTCCGCCAGCAGTTCGTAACAGACCGTGATGACTTCATCATTGTACCAGGCGTTCTTGACACCGTCACAACCTGCAACCTTGAGGGCGAGCGGATAGGGAAGCAGGAGCGGACTCAGCAATTTCTGCAAGGTTTCGAGGGCGCGGCCCTGCTTCATCTGGTCGTGGATCGCCTGGTGCTCCGGATTTTTCGGCGGCGCATACTCGTATCGAATTTGGTTTGCTTTGCTCTTGGAGGCGGCGTCCGCACTGGTACAGTCGATCATGGCCAGGAGTATTGCGGTCAACAGTGCAACGAACGCGGCAGGTCTTCGCGGTACTGCACGACGGGAGGCCGTTTGCGGATCTGATGCACTACCGCAATCCACTGTCGCAAGTGCCAGGCAGAATACCGGCTTCTTCATGGAGCGCTCCGTTACGCATTGAGCGGCCATTCAAGCGAGAAGAAACAACGACTCGATTGAGGTATGTCAACATTTGGTGCTGACTGCCTGGAGCGGAGGGGCTGGTGGGCAACTGCAGCTGCGAGGGGTATCCTGCCTACAGCGGAACGGCCGGCCTCTCGGCCGGCCGTTCTGCTGTTGCTCAGTATCTCGCAACAACCGCGCCCGGGCCGCCAAAGCGGTAGTTTATCCGCAACGTGAGCAGATCCACATCCTGGCTGATCCGGTTAACTGCGCCGGCGAGAAGGGGATTCGGGACCGAGAAGGAATTGTTCGAATCACCCATGAAGAGGCGGTCGTATTCGATACCGAACGACCAGTTCGGCGCGAAGCCGTACTCCCAGCCGATGCCCACGGTACCACCCCAACGATTTGAGCTTGCCGAGGCGACGTTGATGCCTCCTGCGGTGGTAAATACGTCAAAGCGATTCCGTGTCGTCGCGGCGCCGCCTTTCAGATAGAACAGGGAGGCGTTCCAGGCATATCCGATCTGGCCGGTGATGAGCCCGAGGGCGTCGACCCTGAGGCCGGTCGAGAACAGCGGATTGAAGACGCTGACGCGGGATCCGCTGAGGTCGGCCCAGTCGCCCTGGCCTTCCAGGCCGAAGACGAACTGCCCCGATTGCCAGCGGTATCCCAACTGGCCGCCGAAGACTCCACCCGATCGGCTGGCGCAGCCATCCGCAATCGTCGCGCCCGCCAGCGGGACAATGCCCCAGCAATTGCGGCTCGATCCCCAACCGCCGTTTGCGCCGATATAGAAACCGGTCCAGTCGTATAGCGCAACGACCGGAGGTGGCGCATTTTACGTCCGCGCAGGAAGATCGGCTGCCATCGCCGATCCTGAGAACGCAACAAAACCGATCATTCCGACTAGGAGTTTTTTCATGGGTAGAGGCCCCTTTTGGATAGACATTGGTTGGTTATCGCGCTCAGCCTATGCGTGTGGTGCCAGATGCCCCGTGCCAAAATGGCAACACCCAAGCGTATTCGGTTTGTCAAAAATGTGCGTTCGGTTTGGAGGGAATCGGCCCGCGCGTTCGTTCGCCGAAGAAGTTAATGCTTCCTTAATGCGGGTCGCGCCACCGGCAGTCATCGCGACGCGAGAGCGACAGGAGTGCTGACTATTCCGTTTTAGTTTTCGGCCCGCGTGGGTCTTCCCCGTCTCTCGGTTCCGGCGCATGGCCTGTTTCAAGCCATGCCGGAATCTCCTCTGACGGGATTGCTCTCCTCGGCAAGTGGGGAATGATGGTGCCGGCCGTGACGATCAATCCGGCATCGAATTTCGTCCGCGCGAAATCCATCGCCGCCCCCTCGGTTTCGAACGTCTTGCTCAAGCGGGGGCTTCGTCGTTGCACCAGGGTGCCACTCCTGGGCACTTCAAAAGTGACATACCAAGTATGATTCATCCTTGATCCAGGCGGGCGCGCCGGCTGGCCCCGTCACGGTGGCCACGGTCGATTGCAGAGAACCCCAAGCTTGTTTCCATTGAGCCTAGGGCATCGCTGACCCTTGATCTCGATCAATGCTTGGCTGTTGTCGTCGGGGCATTTTTGCCGAGGGGGAGAGCGACGGATGCCCCTGACGCGATATTTTTCTTATGTTGGCGGCGTGCTGCTCGCGCTGCTGTTTATTCTGGACGCGTGCTTCCCAGAGCTTCCGGTCGCGGCAAAGACAAGAGTCTATCCGCCCGTCATTCGGATCTATTCCGATGAGAAATGGCCGGAGCGCATCGTGTACGACACGAGCCTTCCGACCATCGTTCCAATCGCCGTCGCAACCGCCGAACGGATCGTCCCCGCGGCCGCAAAAATTGCCGAGGCGTCTTTAGCTACAAACGAAGAGGCGGCGTTTGCGATGTTGCCCGCTTCCGTTGACCGATTGCAGGCCTCAAACACAAGAATGCCGGAAGTGAAGCCGCGGCATTATCGCAGGATCCCCAGGAAACGAGCGTCGGCGCCGAGAGTCGCGATGGCACGGCAGCCGCAATTTGGCTGGTTCGGCCGAAATTTCCAGTGAGCGGTGAGTCACTCACGCGCCGCAAGCAGCATAAGTCCCAATCGCCGGTTTCGATCGTGCAACGCGATCGATGCAGGACATGTCGCAAGGAAATGGTGGTGTCACTGCCATCTCGTTACGGTTGATTGTTGAGCCACGGGCGAAAATCTCTTCGGGGCCTCCCGACAGGCTGCTTCGCTCCTTTGAGGAGGATCGGGGGGGCGGAGCGAAGCAGCCTCATCAAAGGCGGACGCCATCCTGTGCCAATGCTTCACACAGCAAAGCCTCCAGTCGATCATCGTGCTTGCCGAAATGACCAGACCGTTGATCTAAGTCAAACCTTCCCTTGCCGGTCAGCCGAGGTTGTGGCGGGGTGAGGTTTGCTGCGGGGGCCCGCATCGCGGAACCCGCATAATGTGACAGGAGGAGAGATCATGTTTCGTCCAGCTCTCGCCGCGCTCTCAGCAATCATTCTGGTCGGTGCCAGCCTTATGCCCGACGACGCATTCGCACGTCGGGGCGGTGGAGGCGGCCACCGGGGTGGAGGTTATCACGGAGGTGCTGCCCACGCCCGGGGCGGCGCCGTTCATGGCGGTCGATACGGTGCTGCCGGGCGCGGATATGCGGGACGCGGCTATGGATATCGTCCGATACCCGGCCGGCCTGTCGCACGGGTGGCGGTCCGCAGAGGCGTCTATCGAGGCGCAGCGGTGGGAGCCGCGGCAGCCGGAGCGTACGGGTACTATGGCGGCTACTATAACAACGGCTGCTATCGGGACGGTTATGGAAATATGGTTTGCCCGCAGCCGTACGGCTATTGATCGGAACAGCTGCACGTTCGGGACGCCGGGCAATGTTGAGGACGCCGCTGCAAACCAACGGCGTCTCTTGCGCGAGAGCATGGCTGAGATAGACGCTTCGTAGGATCAGACTGAGCAACCGCGTCGTCATCGCCGTTCCAACCGAGGCCCGGGCAAATGAAGTCCGTCTAAAGGGCTGGGCGGTAATGAAGACCTCGCTGGGCCATACCTGCTAGCGCCCTTGCTTGAGTTGCCGTCGTACCGATGTGTCAGTCGCCCAGGATCACCGACGCTCTGCTTCGAAGGAGCAGGCGGCCTGCTGCGAATGACAATCGTCTTCTCGTGCAAACGGAGATCAAACCCGGCAAGCCAAGGCGGAAAGCCATGGCTGGTGTATCTGGCTACATAAAAATCGCACGAGCGTGTAGGGAGCGAGACTGATTGGTCCGGCGGTCTCGCCGACGACGGCGGCTGCCGAAATCGAGAAACCTTCGCGCATTAGGTGAGGCGGAGTCTGGTTGTCGCCTGGCCACACTATCGATCCCATCATTCCGCCGGCCAGAACTGCGGCAGCCAACATGACGTGTTTACTCTGCTTTGTTCATGGAAACTCCACAGCCAAGCCCAAGCCATGGCTGTCACATCTCGTCGCCTTTGATCTAGATCAAGGGTCGGCTCTTGCTGTCCAGATTGTGATGATATGCGCGAACCATCGATATTCGGGGCTCGGCGTGGAGCCTGGCCCGGAGCGCACCATGCAGGATCTAGCGCAGCATTTGCTGAAACTTCGAGCGGACGCCGAGGATTGCGATCTCATCAGCAAGCAGGCGATTGACCAAAACAAGCACTCAATCTTTGCGACGCTGGCGGATCATCTTCGAAGAGCGGCGGCGGATGTCGAGAATGCCATCGCGGAAAAAGCCGGATCTAAAAGAAGTAAAGCCGGACCCGCGGCGTGAGCTGCAACCGCCGATCTGTCGGCCTTTCGAGCTTACTTTAGTTCTTTATGCAGAGGGGTCGGAACGTCTCCTCGATGCTGCGGGCCTTTGCATAATCGATCGGCGGCAGCCGTGCCGCAACTCTCCGCGCTCGTGAATTCATTCGTCGGGATCGTGGCGCCTGGACGGCGCCGCCAAGCGAGCTGCACGACGATTAGAACATGGGCCATACATCCACCTGCGGTCTCATCGGTGACGCCGAACTGAAAGGAACATGGCGTCAGATCAGCAGTGGATCGCATGCCAGTCCAAAGCGTTCACTCGTATCCAGCGCAAACACCGGCCTGCCACCGAACACACCTGCGAACGGCGCGGCGGGTCTGACGGGCGGTCGTGCGTGCCACGCATACGCCCTCTATTCGCGTTCTGCCTGGGCCGCAGCCGACGGCAATTCGTGTCACCATGTCTTCGGGCTGAACAAGCGGTGCAGGCGTCATGCCTTGTGCCGAAGTTGCAACCGATAAGGCGAAGCCTGCCACAGCAATCAATTTGAGCATTGTTTTCCTCCCTGGGCTGTCCATCAATCGGACATCGGAAGAGGGTGCGTACGGACCGCTCGGCCGCCTCTTGAGATAGATCAAGGTTATTGCGCGGGCACGCATCGATGATGGAGCGTGCAATCCAGCGAAAACGTGACCCAATTCGATACACCCAGCATAGAGGCACACGGTCAACGACGAGGGAGTGGACCATGAAGAATCTGTGTTCTGTCTGGTGCTGGCGAGCTTGACCTGCTCGTCCGCGGCGCATTCGCAGGTGACCGTGGATATGGCTCGTGTCACCTGCGCCGAGTATTTGGCACTGTCGGCGGCAGACTCCGCCGTCTTCTCGGCATGGATGAGTGGCTGGTTCAATCAGAAGACCGGCTACGTATTCGTCGACTTGAATGCCTATGCCCGAAACGTCGTGAACGTGAAGGCCTGGTGTGCCTCCAACCCGACACAAACCATGA
>JAQGMS010000008.1 GCA_028292245.1 Ramlibacter sp. | reverse complement strand
ATGCCGCCATCTTCATGATCTTCTCCAACAACGGCGAGCGCTGCACCGCCGGCAGCCGCATCCTGGTGCAGCAATCGATCTACGCCGATTTCGCGCAGAAGTTCGCCGCGCGGGCCAAGCGCATCGCAGTGGGCGATCCGCTCGATGAGAAGACCCTCATCGGCCCGATGATCTCGCAGGGCCACCTGGCCAAGGTGCGCAGCTATATCGAGCTCGGGCCCAAGGAAGGCGCCACGCTGCTGTGCGGCGGGCTGGATGCGCCCTTGCTGCCTGATCGCGTGAAGAAGGGCAATTTCGTCATGCCTGCCGTCTTCGCCGACGTGGACAACCGCATGAAGATCGCGCAGGAGGAAATCTTCGGGCCGGTGGCCTGCCTGATCCCGTTCAAGGACGAGGCGGATGCGATCCGCCTGGCCAACGACATCCAGTACGGCTTGTCGAGCTATGTGTGGTCGGAGAACATCGGCCGGGCGCATCGCGTCGCCGCAGCGGTTGAAGCCGGCATGTGCTTCGTCAACAGCCAGAACGTGCGCGACCTGCGCCAGCCGTTCGGCGGGACCAAGGCATCGGGCACGGGCCGCGAGGGCGGCACCTGGAGCTACGAAGTGTTCCTGGAGCCGAAGAACATCGCGGTATCCATGGGCTCCCACCATATCCCCCATTGGGGTGTCTGAGGCCAGCATGAGCCTTTATTCCACGCAGAAGTTTCTGTACAACCTGAACCGCGACGCGGAGGTGCAGCGGCGCTATCGCGAGGACCGCGACGCGCTCTTGGCCGGCTATGACCTGGACGACGAAGAACGCACCGCCATCCACGACGGCGACATCGGCAAACTCTATGTGCTGGGCTGCAACGGCCAGTTGCTGATGCACTTCGCGCCGCTGCTGGGCGTCGCCTGGGCCGACTACCTGGAAGCGATGCGCGAAGGCGTTCGCAAATACGGGCCGGTGCGCGCCGGCATCTACGCGATGACGACCGGCACCGGCGAGAAAGTCGCGGGGGTCTAAGCCATGAGCCTTGTCTTCGCCGGCATCTGCAGCCACGCGCCCGGCATCACCGGGCGGGCGCACCTTGCCGACCCGGCCGTGAAGGACGCCTTCCACGCGCAGTTCCGCCGGATGGGTGAGCTGCTGGACGCGGCGCGGCCCGATGCGGTCATCGTGGTGGCGGCCGAGCACTTCGCCAATTTCTTCATGAGCAACATGCCGGCCTATGCGATCGGCATGGCCGACGCGTACGAGGGGCCGATCGAGGACCCGGCCTGGCTGGGCATCGCCAAGACGCGGATTCCGGGCAACGCCGAACTGTCGCTGCGCATCATCAAGCGCGTGATGCAGGACGTGGATGTGGCTTATGCCGAGGAATGGAAGTTCGACCACGGCATCATGGTGCCGCTGCATTTCCTCACGCCTCGCTACGACAAGGCCGTCATCCCGGTCAACATCAACTGCCAGGGACCGCCGCTGACGCCGCTGCACCGGGCCTGGGCCTTCGGCGAGGCCTTGCGCCGCGCCTGCGACGAGGCGCCGGAACGCATCGCGCTGGTCGGCACCGGCGGCATCTCGCATTGGCCCGCCACGCCCGATTCGGGCAAGGTGAACGAAGCCTGGGACCGCGAGTTCCTGGATCGCTGGTGCGGCAACGACAGGGGCGCCATGCTTTCGTACACCGATGAAGCGACTTATCGCGACGCCGGCCAGGGCGGCTTCGAGATCCGCACCTTCATCACCGTTGCCGCGGCCGCTCGCGGCAAGGGCGAGCTGCTGCACTTCAAACCGATCCCGATCTTCGCGGTGAGCTGCACCGCGGCCACCATGTCCGTGGAGTAACCATGCCGCACGTCATCGTCCAGTACACCGCCAACCTCGAATCCAGGGTGGACATGCCGGCGCTGTGCCGGGGGATTTCCGCGACGCTGCTCGAACAGAAGGACGATGCCGGCGGCGCGCTGTTTCCGATCGGCGGCACGCGGGTGCTGGCCTATCCCGCCCAGGTCTACGCCGTGGCGGACGGCAAGGGCGACTACGGCTTTTGCTATATCAACATCCGGATCGCGGCCGGGCGCAGCGACGCCGCGAAAAAGAAAGCGGGCGACGCCGTGCTGGCACGGGTACAGGCCGCGTTTGCAGCCGCCTTCGAAAAGAACCCAGTCGGCGTGACGATCCAGATCGACGAAAGCCCCGGCCAGGTCTACGACGCCAAGCACAGCAACCTGCATCCGCTGTTCAAGAAATGAAGAACCCTCGTCATTGCGCCCACCATGTTTGACCCGCAACTCATTGCCCAACTGGCCGCCGAACTTCACGCAAGCGAAAGCTCGCGCGTGCAGGTCGAGCATTTTTCCAAGCGCTTTCCCGGCATGACCGTCGAGGACGGCTACGCGATTTCCCGCGCCTGGGTGAAGATGAAGACCGACGCGGGCCGCCAGGTGCGCGGTCACAAGATCGGCCTCACTTCGCGGGCGATGCAGCTGTCCAGCCAGATCGACGAGCCCGACTACGGCACGCTGCTGGACGACATGTTCTTCGAGCCCGGCGACATTCCGTCGGCCCGCTTCATCGCGCCGCGGGTCGAGGTGGAACTGGCGTTCGTGCTCAAGCGCAAGCTGGAAGGCAGCCGCGTCAGCGTCGAGGACGTGCTGGAAGCCACCGACCACGTGACGCCGGCGATCGAGATCATCGACGCGCGCATCGAGCAGTTCGACCGCCACACCAAGGCGATGCGGCGCGTGCAGGACACCATCAGCGACAACGCAGCCAACGCCGGCATCGTGCTGGGCGGGCGCAAGATGCATCCGCGCGAGCTGGACCTGCCGTGGTGCGGCGCCATCCTGCGGCAGAACGGCGCCGTCGAGGAAACCGGCCTGGCTGCCGGCGTGCAGGGGCATCCCGCGATCGGCGTCGCCTGGCTGGCGATGAAGCTGGCCCCCTGGGGCGAATGCCTGCAAGCCGGCGAGGTGGTGCTGGCCGGCTCGTTCACGCGCCCGGTCGTCGCGAAGAAGGGTGACTTGTTCGACGCCGACTACGGCCGGCTCGGCCGCTTCGAATTTCGATTCATCTGAAGGACCTCATGCAAACCCCCATCAACCCCTTCAAGCAGGCATTGCGCGAGAAGCGCGCGCAGATCGGCTTGTGGGTCGGCCTGGCCGACCACTACACCACCGAGATCTGCGCCGGCGCCGGTTTCGACTGGCTGCTGATCGACGGCGAGCATTCGCCGAACGATCTGCGCACGATCCTTCAGCAAGCGCAAGTGATCGCGGCCTATCCCGGCTCGCATGCGATCGCGCGCGTGCCGGTGGGCCACGGCAACATCGGCACCGCGCTGATCAAGCAGTACCTCGACCTGGGCATCCAGACCCTGCTGGTGCCGATGGTCGACACGCCGCAGCAAGCCGCCGACCTGGTGCGGGCGATGCGCTATCCGCCCAAGGGCATCCGCGGCATGGGCGGCTCGCGCGCGTCGCGCTGGGGGCGCCTGCCCAACTACGGCAAGGAAGCCAACGACCAGGTCTGCCTGCTGGTGCAAGTCGAATCGCGCGAGGCGCTGGCCAACCTGGACGCGATCGCGGCAACCGAAGGTGTCGACGGCGTCTTCATCGGCCCGGCCGACCTGTCGGCTGCGCTCGGCCACGTCGGCAACCCGATGCACCCGGACGTGCAGGGCGCGATCGAGGACGCGATCCGGCGCATCAACAAGGCCGGCAAGGCCGCCGGCATCCTGACGCCCGACGAAGCGCTGGCGCGCAAGTACCTGGAGCTGGGCACGACGTTCGTCGCGGTGGGCCTGGACACCAACCTGCTGATGAAGGCCACTTCCGCGCTGGCCGCGAAGTTCAAGACCGCCAACCCGGCCGTGCCGGCGAGCAAGACCTATTGATCGGAGAAAGCAGATGAACGCCGTCCTCAAATCCCCTTCCGCCTCGATGCATCCCGACGAATGGCAAGCCCGCGTGCAGCTGGCCGCCTGCTACCGCATCTTCGACATGCTCGGCTGGACCGAGATGATCTACAACCACATCACGATCCGCCTGCCCGAAAGCGTGAGCGGAAGTGAAAAGCATTTCCTCATCAACCCCTTCGGCCTGCACTACAGCGAGGTGACGGCCAGCAACCTGCTGAAGATCGACTTGAAGGGCAACAAGCTGGACGACAACCCCTGGCCGGTGAACCCCGCTGGGTTCACCGTGCATTCGGCGATCCACGAGAACATCGCGAACGCGCATTGCGTGATGCACACGCACACGACCGCCGGGCTGGCCGTGGCCTGCACGCAAGGCGGCCTGGCGCAGAACAATTTCTATTCGGCGCAATTGCACGGGCTGGTGGCCTACCACGACTTCGAGGGCATCACGATCCACGCCGACGAGGCACCGCGGCTGTTGCAGAACATCGGCGACAAGCCCGCGGTGATCCTGCGCAACCACGGGCTGCTGGCCTGGGGCCCGACGCTGCCGATGGCGTTCGTGCGGCTGTGGACCTTGCAGCGGGCTTGCGACGTGCAGGTAGCCCAGGCCGCGCTCGGCCCCGCCATTCCGGTGCCGGTCGCGGTCGCCGAGCAAACCGTGGCCGACTCGTTCCAGTGGGACCAGCGCTTCGGCGCCGGGCAGGATGTGTTCGACGCGCTGGTGCGCCGAGTCGACCGGATCGACCCGAGCTACAAGAGCTGAACCATGAAAGTCTGCATCTACGGCGCCGGCGCGATCGGCGGATGGGTCGGCGTCAAGCTGGCGCTGGCGGGCTGCGAGGTCAGCGTGGTGGCGCGCGGGGCGACCCTGGAGGCATTGAATTCGCAGGGCCTGCGGCTGCACCAGGGCGGCCAGACGCTCTCGGCGCCGGTGCGAGCCAGCGCGAAGCCGGCCGATCTCGGCGTGCAGGACCTGGTCGTGGTCGCCGTCAAGGCGCCGGCGATGGCCGACGTCGCCAAGGCAATCGCACCGCTGCTGGGACCGAAGACGGTCGTGCTCACCGCCATGAACGGCGTGCCCTGGTGGTTCTTCGAGGGCTTCGGCGGCCGCTACGCCGGAACGCATCTGCGCGCCGTGGATCCCGACGGCAGCATCGCAAAAGCGGTGCCGGCCGCCCACATCATCGGCTGTGTGGTGCACGCGAGCTGCTCGCTCGATGGCCCGGGCGAGGTACGGCACCACTTCGGCAACAAGCTGATCATCGGCGAGCCTTCGGGCGAGAAGACGGCGCGCGTCCGTGACCTGGCCGCGTTGCTGGAGAGGGCCGGCTTCGAGACCGTGCTGTCCGAGCAGGTCCAGAAGGACGCCTGGTACAAGCTGTGGGGCAACATGACCATGAACCCGGTGAGCGCGATCACCGGCGCCACCACCGACCGGGTGCTCGATGACGACCTGGTGCGCGAGTTCATTCAGAGCGTGATGCTGGAGGCCAAGGAGATTGGAGCGCGGATCGGCATCCCGATCGAGCAGAGCCCGGAAGACCGGCACGTGGTCACGCGCAAGCTCGGCGCGTTCAAGACCTCGATGCTGCAGGACGTGGAAGCCGGCAAGGCCGTGGAGCTGGATGCCCTGGTCACCGTCGTCAAGGAACTGGGTGCGCTGACGCAGGTGCCGACGCCCCACACCGATGCGCTGCTGGGCCTGGCGCGGCTGCATGCACGGGTCCGCGGCCTGTATTAAGCTCGTGGGCCCCGATAGCCCACGCGCCCGATGACCACCCGAATCTCCGACCTGCACATCGCGCGCGAAGACGCGCTGCCCACGCCGCTGGCGCTGCAGCACGAACTGCCGTGCAGCGAAGCCCAGTCGCAGCACATCGCCGGGTCGCGCGAGACCGTGCGCCGCATCCTGCGCGGCGAGGACCCCCGGCTGCTGGTGATCGTCGGCCCCTGCTCGATCCACGAACCCGAATCGGCGATCGAGTACGCCGGCCGCCTGCGCGAGCTGACGGAGCGTGTCGGTGATGCCCTGTTCCCGGTGATGCGCGTGTATTTCGAGAAGCCACGCACCCGGATGGGCTGGAAGGGCCTGATCTACGACCCCGGCCTGGACGGCGAGGGCGACATCGGCGAGGGCTTGCGCGCCGCGCGTCGCATCCTGCTGGAATGCGCGCGCCTGGGCGTGCCGGCGGCTTCAGAGATCCTGGACCTCGTGACGCCGCAGTACTACGCCGAGCTGCTCAGCTGGGGCGCGATCGGCGCCCGCACCGTCGAAAGCCCGCTGCACCGGCAGATGGCTTCCGCGTTGTCGGCGCCGCTGGGTTTCAAGAACGCGACCAACGGCAGCGTGCAGGTGGCGATCGACGCCATCCACGTGGCCGCGCAGGCGCATCGCTTTCCCAGCATCTCGCTGGAAGGCCGCGCCATCGTGGTCACCACCACCGGCAACGCCGATGCGCACCTGGTGCTGCGCGGCGCCAACAGCGGCCCCAACTACGACGCCGCCAGCGTGAGGGCAGCCGCCGAAGCGCTGGCCGAAGCCGGCCTGCCGGCGCGGCTGCTGGTCGACTGCAGCCACGGCAACAGCGCCAAGGATTACCGGCGGCAACCCGAAGTGGCGGCGGACATCGCGCGGCAGCTGGCGAGCGGCTCGCGTGTCATCGCCGGGATCCTGCTGGAAAGCCACCTGGCCGAAGGCCGGCAGGACATCAGCAATGGCCGCGCGGGTCTGCGCTACGGCCAGAGCGTGACCGACGGCTGCATCGGCTGGGACAGCACGGTGCGGGTGCTCGACGACCTGGCCGGCGCGGTGCGTACCCGGCGGGCGGCGGGCAACTGATGACGCCGGCCACCAAGGCGATCAGCGGAACCGCATTCGCCACGCTGCTGCTGATCGCGCTGATGATGGGCGCGAACCACGTGGCGGCGCGCATCGCCTTCAACAATGGCGTGGACGTCGCGACGGCCGTGGTGTTCCGAAGCAGCGTCACCGCGCTTGTCATCGTCGTGCTGCTCGGCCTGCAGGGCGTGCGGGCGCGCTTCACGGCGCGCCACAAGCGCATGCTGCCGGCCATCGGCCTGCTGATCGGCGTCCAGAGCCTGTGCCTCTATTCCGCAGTCGCTCGGCTGCCGGTGGCGCTGGCGCTGCTGGCATTCAACACCTACCCGATCTGGACCGCGCTGTGGTCGCGCCTGGTCTACAAGCAGCGGCCGGAAAGGGCGATGCTGATCGCGATGCCGGTCATCCTGCTGGGCCTGGCGCTGGCGCTCGACGTGTTCGGCGCCGCTTCGGGCCTGGGCGCCGCCGGCCAGTGGGCGCGCATCGGCGCCGGGGTCGCCTTCGCGCTGGCGGCGGCCGGCACCTTCGGCCTGGCCCTGGTCATCACCCAGCACGAAGCCGGCGACGTCGATGGCCGCGTGCGCACCGCGACGACCATGACGATCGCGGGCCTGGTGGCGCTGGCCACGGTGGCACTGCAAGGCGGCTTCCACTTGCCGACGGCGCCGCCCGGCTGGTGGGGCCTGGCGGCTCTCACGTTCCTGTACGGCACCGCCTTCTCCATCATGTTCACCGTGCTGCCCAAGCTCGGCGTGGTCGGCAACTCGGCGATCATGAACGTGGAGCCGGTGTTCGCGCTGGTGCTGGCCTGGCTGATCCTGGGCCAGGCGATCGCGCCCATTCAGGTGGGCGGCGCGCTGATCGTGGTGGGCGCGGTGATGGTGCTGGGGATGCGCAAGCGCTGACGCGCGGCTCAGTCGACGGCGACCGGCACCCGCTGCGCCAGCGCGCACATCAGCTCATAGCCCACCGTCCCGCCGGCATGCGCGGGCTCGTCGATCGACAGCACTGTGCCGTTGCCGGCGCGGCCCCACAGCGTGACTTCGCTGCCCAGGCCGGCCTGCGGCAGCGGCGTCAAGTCCACCGTCAACATGTCCATGCTGACGCGCCCGACGATGCGCGCGCGCGCTCCGTCGACCAGCACCGGCGTGCCGGTACTGCAGTGGCGCGGGTAACCGTCGGCATAGCCGCAGGCCACCACGCCGATGCGAAGCGGCGTGTCGGCGGTGAAGCTGGAGCCGTAGCCGACGGTATCGCCGGCGGCCAGCTGTTGCACTCCGATGACGCGCGCGGCCAGCGTCATCGCGGGCTGCAGGCCCCAGTGGGCCGCGCCGTGATCGGGAAAATCGGGCGCGCCGCCGTACACCGCGATGCCGGGGCGGATCCAGTCGGCGCGCACCGCCGCATCCGCGCCGAAGCGCAGGCTGGCCGCGCTGTTGGACAGCGTGCGCTCGCCCGGCAGGTCGCCCGTGATGTCCTCGAACACCTCGACCTGCCGGGCGATGCCCTTGGGTCCATCGGCGTCGCTGAAGTGGGTCATCAGCGAAATCTCGTCGACCTGCGGCAGCGCATCCAGCCGCGTCCACGCGGCGCGAAAACGCTGCGGCGCGAAACCCAGCCGGTTCATCCCCGAGTTCATCTTCAGGAACACGCGGTGCGGCTGGTGCGTCTTGTGCATGGCGAGCATGTCGATCTGCGCATCGCAATGCACGGTGTGCCACAGGCCCAGGCGCGAGCACAGCTCGAGGTCGCGCGCTTCGAACACGCCCTCGAGCAACAGGATCGGGCCGCGCCAGCCCAGTGCGCGCACCCGCTCGGCTTCCTGCAGGTCCAGCAGCGCGAAGCCGTCGGCGCCGCGCAAGCCTTCCCATACCCGCTCGATGCCATGACCGTAGGCGTTGGCCTTGACGACGCCCCACACTTTGGCGTCGGGCGCGGCCTGCCGCATGCGCGCGAGATTGCGGCGCAGCGCCTCGGTGTGAATGGTGGCCTGGATGGGGCGTGGCATAGCGCGATTTTGTCATTACCCCGCGTGATATAACCCCTTGTCGCTTGGAGACAGTCTCAAAAATTACCGCCCATCAGCACGGCTGATGCGCCACAGCCCAGCCAATGAAGCGCGGTTTCTACACCATCATGTCGGCCCAGTTCTTCTCGTCGCTGGCCGACAACGCTTTGTTCGTGGCCGCGGTGGAACTGCTCAAGTCGAACGGTTCGGCCGAGTGGCAGCGCGCCGCGCTGGTGCCGATGTTCGCGCTGTTCTATGTGGTGCTGGCGCCGTTCGTGGGCGCCTTGGCCGACGCGATGCCCAAGGGCAAGGTTATGTTCGCGAGCAACGCGATCAAGGTGGTCGGCTGCCTGCTGATGCTGTTCGGCACCCATCCGCTGATGGCCTACGCCGTGGTCGGCCTGGGCGCCGCCGCGTACTCGCCGGCGAAGTACGGCATCCTCACCGAACTGCTGCCGGCCTCCCAATTGGTCAAGGCCAACGGATGGATCGAGGGCTTGACCATCGCCTCCATCATCCTGGGCATCCTGCTGGGCGGCCAGCTGGTCGGCCATGCCGTGGCCAGCCGGATGCTGGCGTTCGATTTCCCGCTGATCGACACCGGCATCGACACGCCGCCGGAAGCCGCCATCTTCGTGCTGATCTTCATCTACATGCTGGCCGCCTGGTTCAACACGCGCATCCCGCACACCGGCGTCGAGATGCGGCCGATGCCCAAGAACCCGCTGGAGCTGGTGCCCGACTTCTGGACCTGCAATTCGCGGCTCTGGCGCGACAAGCTGGGCCAGATCTCGCTGGCCACCACCACGCTGATCTGGGGCGTGAGCGGCAACCTGCGCTACATCATCCTGGCCTGGAGCGCGGCCGCGTTGAGCTACAGCACGACGCAGGCCTCGTCGCTCTCGGGCGTGGTGGCGCTGGGCACCGCAGTGGGCGCGGCCGTCGCATCGCTGCGCATGAAGCTGGACATGGCCACCGGTGTGATGCCGTTGGGCATCGCGATGGGCCTGCTGATGATCCTGATGAATTTCATCGGCAACGTCTGGGTGGCCGCGCCGTTCCTCATCCTGATGGGCGCGATCGCCGGCTTCATGGTGGTGCCGATGAACGCGCTGCTGCAGCACCGGGGCCATAACCTGATGGGCGCGGGCCGTTCGATCGCGGTGCAGAACTTCAACGAGCAGGCCTGCATCCTGGGCCTGGGCGCCTTCTACAGCCTGTCGGCGGGCATGGGCCTGTCGGCGTTCAGCGCCATCACCGTCTTCGGCGTGATCGTGGCGTCGGTGATGTGGCTGATCTATCGCTGGCACCGCAGTAATTGCGTGAAGTACCGCGAGGAAGTCGAGCACCTGCTGGAAATCGCCCGCCACGACAACGTGCATGGCTAAGGCGCAGGTCGCCCTGTTGCCGGCGCTGGCGCTGGTGCTCAACGCCTTCGTGTGGGGGGTGTCGTGGTGGCCGTTCCGTGAACTGCAGAACCATGGCCTGCATCCCCTTTGGGCGACGGCGCTGGTCTACCTGGTGTCGATGGCCTTGCTGCTGGCCTGGCGGCCGCGGGCCTGGCAAGACTTCCGTCGCGAGCCACTGCTGTGGGTCTTGCTCGCCGCCGCGGGCCTGACCAATGTCGGCTTCAACTGGGCGGTGACCGAAGGCGATGTGGTGCGGGTGGTGTTGCTGTTTTACCTGATGCCCGCGTGGACCGTGGTGCTGGCCTGGCCGATGCTCGGCGAGCGCCCCACGCCGGCAGGATTGTTGCGGCTGGCACTGGCGCTGGCCGGCGTGGTGATCGTGCTCAAGACAGATGGCGCGGCGTGGCCGGTGCCCGAGACGACTTCGGACTGGCTGGCGCTGGCCGGCGGTTTCAGTTTCGCGCTGACCAACATTCTGTTGCGCAAGCTGCGCAACGCCACTGCGGAAGCGCGCATCCTGGCGATGTTCGGCGGCGGCGCCGGACTGGCTGCGGCCGCCGGCGTGCTGGGCGTGGCGTTCGGTTTCGTGGCCGCGCCGCCTGGGCCGCAGGCAGCCTGGGCCGGTGTGGGGCTGGCCCTGAGTCTGGGTTTTCTGGCCAGCAACGTGGCGCTGCAATACGGCGCATCGCGCATCGACGCACATGCAGCGGCCCTGATCATGCTGTCGGAAGTGGTGTTCGCCAGCCTCTCTTCGGTGGCGCTGGGCGCCGCGGAATTGACCGTCCGCACGCTGCTGGGCGGCGCGTTGATCCTGGCGGCCGCCGTCTGGTCGGCCTGGCCCGCGCGCGGCTCGCTGCCGGCGGCGCTTGGCGCACAATGAGGCCATGAGTACCCTCTATGACTTCGAAGCGCGGCAGATCGACGGCAAGACCGTTCCGCTGAGCAAATACAAAGGCAAGGCGCTGCTGATCGTCAACACCGCCAGCGCCTGCGGCTTCACGCCGCAGTTCGGCGGGCTGGAAGAACTGCACAAGGCCTACGGCAACAACGGCCTGGTGGTGCTGGGCTTTCCCTGCAACCAGTTCGGCGCGCAGGACCCGGGCAGCAACGACGAGATCGCGCAGTTCTGCCAGCTCAATTACGGCGTGAGTTTTCCGATGATGGCCAAGATCGACGTCAACGGCGCCGGCGCGGACCCGCTGTACCGGTGGCTCACCACGGAAGCGCCCGGCCTGCTGGGCAGCACTGCGATCAAATGGAATTTCACCAAGTTCCTGGTCGGCAAGGATGGCAAGGTGCTCAAGCGCTATGCGCCGAACGATGAGCCGGCGAAGCTGGCAAAGGATATCGAGGCCGCATTGGCTTGAGGCCGAGCAGCGGGCGCAGCCAGCTGCTGCGCCGAACCACGCTGGTGATGCCCCAGCAACCCAGCACCGTGCCGGCCACCAGCAGCGCGGGCTCGACGACCGGCCCCAACTCCAGCGGCGCCAGCCACCAGATCAGCACGATGATGACGGTCTGGTGCAGCACGTACCAGGGATAGACCGATTCGTTCGCCCACGGCAGCCAGCGCCAGGGCCGGTTCAGCTTGAGGTGCGCCCAGCCCAGGATGCACAGGACCGTGGACCAGAGGTAGAGGTCCGCCGTCAGCCGCACCAACACTCCCGGCATTCCCATGTAGCGAACCGCGAAGTACAACGCGAGCAGTCCCGCCGCGAGAGCCAGCGACCTGCGCGCCAGCCGGCTCGCCTCGGCCCAGAAGCCTGCGTCCACGCCGATCCAGAAGCCATAGAGGAAGAGCGTGAAGTAGACCGCGTGCAGCCAGCCGTCGTGGATCAGGTCGTGCTTGGGCGGGAACCGGGACCACAGCGTGAGCGAATACAGCATCAGCGGGATGGCCGGCACGATCAGGAGCCGCACACCTCGCAGGCCGGTGAAGGCGCGGCGCACGCGTTGGCCCGCAGCCGAATCCAGCACCGGCAGCAGCAGGACCAGCAGCGTCGTGTAGGCCCACAGGTACGGCAGGTACCAGAGGTGGTTCCAGGTCACACCGAAATCCCAGCCGTCGAAGGCGCCGCGCGGCCAGGGGCCGCCGCTGAAGTAGCGCGGCAGGAAGTCGCCGAAGCCTGGTTCGATCGAGCCGTTGGCCACGGCCTGCGCGTACGGCTGGAAGGGCACGACCACCGCCATGCCGAGCGCCAGCGGCACCAGCAGCCGCAGGCTGCGCTGCCCCAGCAGACTGCCCGCCGTCTGGCCGCGGCGCAGGAAGCCGATGGCCACCCCCGAGATCAGGAACACCAGGTCCATGCGCCACAGGTTGAGCGCGCGCATCGGCCACTGCAGCCAGTCGGCCGCATACGGGCTCTTCAGGTGCCAGTCCCAGCCGGCGACGTAGTACATGGCCACGTGGTAGAGGATGACAAGCGCGAAGGCCAGGGCGCGCAGTGCATCGATGTCGTGTCGGCGGTTCATGAGGTTCCTTTCAGCAGCGGCGATTCTTGGCTTGGCGCGGGCGGGAAGCGCGGCTGCTGGGACCGGCCCCGTGGCTTTTGTGACGAGCGGCGGGAGCCAGGGACGAAATTCCGCCCCGCGCCCCTAGACTTGCGGCCATGGCTGAGAAAGACACGAACTGGCTGGAGCTGTACCAGCCCTACCGGCGCCGCTTCGAGATCGGCTTCTGGGTGCTGGTGCTCGCTATGCAAGTGGTGTTCAACAGCATCGTCACCTGGATCGACATCGGGCGGTCGGCGCGGGATGTGGCGTTCTGGCAGCCGCTGGTGTGGGAGCTGTCCAGCAACCTGGCGGTGGGCCTGCTGATCCCGGCCATCGTCGCCTTCGACCGGCGCCACCCGTTGCATTGGGACACGCTGCCGCGCAACCTGGGCTGGCACCTGGCGGGCAGTGTGGCCTTTTGTGCCGCCCATGTGGGGCTGATGGTGGCGTTGCGCTATCCCGCCTACGCCTTGATGGGCCACACGTACAGCTTCGGCAACTGGCCGACCCAATTGGCCTACGAATACCTGAAGGACGTACGAAGCTATGCGTTGATCCTGGTCGCCGTCTACAGCTACCGGCTGGTACTGTTGCGGCTGCAAGGCGAGGCGCGAGTGCTCGACGAAGCGGAAACGGCCGCCGGCATGCCGGCCGCGCCACCGGCGCCGCGGCCGGAACGCTTCCTGGTCCGCAAGCTGCGCAAGGAATTCCTGATCGCGGCGGCCGACATCGAATGGCTGCAAGCGCAGGGCAACTACCTCGGGCTGCACGTCAACGGGCACGACTACCTGCTGCGCGCGACCTTGACGGATTTCCTGGAGCAACTCGACCCGGCGCGGTTCGCGCGCGTGCACCGCAGCTACGCGGTGAACCTTGACCGCGTCGCGGAGATCGAGCCGATGGACGCCGGCGATGCGCGCCTGCGAATGAAGGACGGCACGCAGGTGCCGTGCAGCCGCCGCTACCGGGATGCGCTAGGGCGCTAGGACGGCGATCAGTTGGCCCAGCCCTGCTCGCGGGCGTTGGCTTCGTTCAAGCGAGCCAGGTCGGCCAGCGTGCGCCCCGGTTCGTCGCGAAAGCGCTCCTCCAGCCGCCGCACATAAGTGACGCGGTCGACCCGGAAGCTGCGGAAATCATTGCGCTGCTCGCACCAGGCCGCCAGCGTCCAGACCTTGCCCCAGTAGAAGCAGCCCAGCGGCCGCAGCGTCCGCTCGCTCGGCTTGTCGGCCAGGTCGCGATAATTGATGAAGACCTTGCAGCGCTCGTGGACCGCTTCGCGCAGCGTCTGCAAGGTGCGTTGCGCGGCTTGCGGCAGGCCGCCTTGCGGCGCGTAGACCGCCAGCGCCTCGGCGGCGACGCGCGCATCGGCCGGCAGCACCGAAAGGATTTTGCCCAGCGCGTCCTGCGCGCCCTGCGCCAGCACCGGGTCGAGCCAGACCTGCGCCATTCGCACGGACGCGACCAGGGCCTTGGCCTCGTCCTGCGTGAACATCATCGGCGGCAGGTCGAAGCCCGCGCCCAGCCGATAGCCGACCCCGGCCTCGCCTTCGATCGGCACGCCCTGGTGCTGCAGGTCGGCGACGTCGCGGTAGATGGTGCGCTCGGATACTTCGAGCCGTTCGGCCATGTACGCCGCCGTGGTCAGGCGCCGTCCGCGGATCAGCTGGATGATGTGAAAGAGGCGGTCGGCGCGGCGCATGGAGGGACGTTACTGTGCGGCGAGCCTCCTGACAAGGGTATGTCAGGAGCCCAGTGCCGCGTCCAGGATTTCCACCCAGTGCCTGACCGGCGTCGCAGTCCCGCTTTGCAGGTGGGTGATGCAGCCGATGTTGGCTGAAACGATGGTGTGCGGCTGCAACTCGCCCAGGTGGCCGAGCTTGCGGTCGCGCAGCTCGTGCGCAATTTCGGGATGCAGGACGGAGTAGGTGCCCGCCGAACCGCAGCACAGGTGCGGCTCGTTCGTCGCCACCCGCACGGTGAAGCCGAGTTCGCCCAGGTGTCGTTCGACCCCGCCGCGCAGTTGCTGGCCGTGCTGCAGCGTGCAAGGCGGATGGAATGCCAACAGACCCGGCGCGGCGGTCACCTTGGAGCGCAGTGCCATGGCCAGTTCGGGCAGCAGTTCACTCAAGTCGCACGTGAGTTCGCTGATGCGCCGCGCCTTGGCGGCATAGGCCGCATCGTGTTGCAGGATGTGCCCGTATTCCTTCACGGTGACGCCGCAGCCCGAGGCATTCATCACGATCGCCTCGATGCGGCCGCTCGCGACATCGGGCCACCAGGCGTCGATGTTGGCGCGCATCTGCGCCTTGCCGCCTTCCTGGTCGTTCAGGTGGAACTTGACGGCGCCACAGCAACCCGCCTGCGCCGCGATCAGGGTCTGGATGCCGGCCGCGTCGAGCACGCGCGCGGTCGCGGCATTGATGTTCGGCATCATCGACGGCTGCACGCAACCGGCCAGCAGCAGCATCTTGCGCGCATGCTCGCGCGTCGGCCAGGCGCCGGCGTCCTGTTTCGGTGGCACCTTGGCTTTCAGCGCGGAAGGCAGGATGCCGCGCAGGGCCTGGCCCAATTTCATCGCCGGGCCGAACAGCGGTGAGGGCAGGCCTTCCTTCAAGGCCCAACGCAGCGCCTTGGAACCGGCGCCGCGCGGCACTTTCTCGTCGACGATGCGGCGGCCGATGTCGACCAGGTGGCCATACTCCACCCCGCTCGGGCAGGTGCTCTCGCAGTTGCGGCAGGTCAGGCACCGGTCCAGGTGCAATTGGGTCTTGCGCGTCGGCGCTTCGC
This sequence comes from Ramlibacter sp., assembly GCA_028292245.1. Lineage (GTDB taxonomy): Bacteria > Pseudomonadota > Gammaproteobacteria > Burkholderiales > Burkholderiaceae_C > Ramlibacter. Next base: position 76,267 of record JAQGMS010000008.1, on the reverse strand, counting down.
CTTCCAGGACCTGCTTGATCAGGTAGATGCGGCCGCGCGGCCCATCGAGCTCGTCGCCCAATACCTGATAGGTGGGGCAGGTCGCGGTGCAAAACCCGCAGTGCACGCACTTGCGCAGGATCGCCTCGGCTTCCCGGCCTTCGAGCGTGTTCTTGAATTCAGGGGCGAGGTTGGTCTGCATGCGGTCCCGCTACAGATTCGCGTACATGCGGCCGCGATTGAAGATGCCGGCCGGATCGAACTCGCGCTTGAGGTCGCGGTGGATGCGGTCCAACGGTGCGGCCAACGGCGTGAAGCGCCCTGCCGCAGCAATCGTTCGATTGCTGCCGGGCGCGAACAAGGTCGCGTGCCCGCCGGCGCGCGCCGCCGCTTCGCGCAGCCGCGCCGCATCGCCGGCTTCAGCCCGCACCCAGCGCAGGCCGCCGTGCCATTCAACGAGCGGCGGCTCGGGCAGGTCGAGCACCGGCGCGGTCTGCGCGACGGACAGGCGCCACAGGTCGCGGCCTTCACGCTGCTCGAACCATTGCAGGCGCTGGTCGCGGCACAGCAGCCAGTCCGCCGCGACGGCTGCGTTGTCCTGGCGCTCGCCACCCAGCGTCTTGCAGGCCGCGTCCACCGCCGCCACTGCCCCGCGCAAACGCAGATAGAGGATGGGCAGGCCGGCATCATCGACCCAGCAACTGGCATTGAGCGGCAAGGGCTTGCCGCCCCAGGTGTGGAGCCGCTGCAGCGCCTGCGCCTGGCCCAGCTCGAACTTCAAGGTGGCTTCGGCCGGCGCGACCGGCAGCACTTTCAAGCTCACTTCGGTGATCAGGCCCAGCGTGCCGAGAGCGCCCACCATCAGGCGGGAGACGTCGTAGCCCGCGACGTTCTTCATGACCTGGCCACCGAAGGTGAGCGGCTCGCCGCGGCCGTTGATCATCGACAGGCCCAGCACATAGTCGCGCGCCGAGCCGACGCTGGCGCGCGCCGGTCCGCTCAAGCCGGCCGCGACCATGCCGCCGACCGTCGCGCCGCCGGCAAAATGCGGCGGCTCGAACGGCAAGCATTGGCCGGCCTCGGCCAGCACCGACTCCAATTCGCCCAGCGGCGTGCCGGCGCGCACCGTCACCACCAATTCGCTCGGCTCATAGCTCGTGATGCCGGCCAGCGGCGCGGTCTCCAGCAGTTCTCCTTGCAACTGCTCGCCGTAGAAATCCTTGCTGCCGCCGCCGCGGATGCGCAGCGGCGTGCCGTGGGCGGCCGCCGCGCGGATGCGCTCGCTCAACTGGCTGAGGATGGGGTCCATGCGCCGATGGTAAGCGCGCGGGGCCGCGGGGCCGGCCCGTCGCCGATTGATCTTTTTGAAATCAGGCGCTGACGAAATTCACCGGCAGGCCCGGCACATCGACCCGGGTGGCGATCACGCAGCCGCTTTGGGGCAGCGCCCGCAGTTCGTCGGCGGGCCGCTTGTAGCTCGAGCTGGTGAGGTACAGGGTCTTGAGGTCGTCGCCGCCGAAGCAGGGCATGGTGGGGCATTGCATCGGCACCGCAATTTCAGCCAGCAGCTGGCCCGACGGCGCGAACTTCAGCACCCGGCCGCCTTCGTACATGGCGCACCAGTAGTTTCCCTGCACATCGACCGCCGCTCCGTCGGGCCGGCCGCCATAGCCCGGATCGCCGGGCTCCCATCCGTCCGGTTTGGGTGGGAATTGCTGGAACACACGGTGCTGGGCCATCGCATTGCTTTGCGCATCCCAGTTCCAGGCGTGGATGATGTGACTGGAGGTGTCGGCCCAATACACGGTGCGCGCATCCGGCGACCAGGCCAGCCCGTTGGCGGTGATCGCGTCGCCGGCCTTGAGCTCGACCACCGGCGCTCCGCCGTTCGCCGCGCGCAGGTCTATGCTGTACAGCTGCGCCTTGCGGGCATCGCGCGGCTCGTACATGGTGCCGGCCCAGAAGCGCCCCGCAGGGTCGGCTTTGCCATCGTTGAAACGCGTGGTTTTCACGTCGTGCCCGAAGGTCGCCACCAGCTCGAGCGTTCCGCCCCAATCAACGGCGCGGTAGACGCCGTCGCGCAACGCGATCATCAAGCCGCCGCCGCGCACGGGTGCGATGCACCCCGGTTCAAGCGGCATGGGCCAGCTCTGCACGGCGCCTACGGTGGGATCGACGCGGCGCAGCTGCCGGCCCGGGATGTCGACCCAGTAAAGCTTGCGTTCTTGCGGATGCCAGAACGGCGACTCGCCGAGCTGGTCGGGCTGCGCGATCACGGTTTGCCAGGTCGTCATTTCACTTGCTCCACGGCGATGGACATCTGGGCGCTGAGCGATTCGCCCGGTTGCAGGATGGCCAGGCCCAGGCTGGCCGGGTCGGCGCCGGCCTGGACCTGGTTCATCGCGTTGTTGACGTGGCTCACCGGTTCGATGGCCACGATGTCCCGGGTCTCGTTGGTGAAGACGACCAGCCGGCTCAAGCTCGACGTGACCCGCGTGTGCAGCAGCTCGTCGCGCAGGTGCACGACGCCGGTCCAGCCGTCGAAGCAATGGTCGATGTCCAGGAACGCGCAGTCGGCATCCAGCCCTTGCGCCGCGTGGCGCTGCGTGGGCAGCTTGTCTTCGCCCATTTCCCAGCGGCCGCTGGCCTGGAACGAAATGTGGCTGCGGGTGCGCTTGACGAAATAGGGATGCCAGCCCAGCCCCGCGGGCGCGGCCTGCCGCGACTGGTTGGTCAGCGACAGCGTGAACTCCAGCGCGCCGCCGCGCAGCCGCACGGTTTGCGAGCTGTCGAACGCGAACGGCCATGCCGAGTCCGCCGGATGCTCATAAGCCAGCAACGCATAGCTCTCGTCGCTCTCCAGCACTTCCCACGGGCGCTGCCAGCCGACGCCATGGATGGCATGCGGCTCGGGGCCGTTGTTGCGCACCAGCGGATGCTGGGTGCCTTGCCAAAGGAGGGTGGCCTGGGCAATGCGGTTGGAGAACGGCACCAGCGGGTAGCAGCCCGCCTGGCGGGCCGAGGCCAATTGCGCCGCCGGTGTCGAGCGCAGCACCGGCACGCCGCCCAGCCACAGGCCGGCGACGCAACCGCCCAGCCGGGGCTCGATCTCGCATACCAGTGCGCCTGCCTGCAGTTGGATCATGGCTTGAAGCTTGTTCCTCCGGATCATTGTGCCCGGATCGCCGCCGGCCGGGCCCCACCGCGCATGTGAACCGGTAACATGAGCTGCTGCGCAACCCATTCCAACCGGCCGGACCAACGATGCAGGATCCAGAAAAACCAGACGGGAAGCAACACACCGGCGACAGGGTGGTGGAAGCCGCCCGGTATGCCTTGCTCAGGCGCATGGCTTTTGCCATGCGGCACCACATGGTCGTGCACCTGCAGCCCATCGGCATGATCACCGAGGTCATGGAACGCCGGCTGCGCATGCCGTCGCCCGACCTCGCGCAGGTGCATGAGAGCATGGACAAGATCAACGGCTTTTCGCGTGCGGCGGTGCAGTCGTGCCTGGAGGTCGTGACCTGGCTGGCGCCCGAGGAAGGCGCCACCATCGCGCTCGATGCAGGCGTGCAGGAGTGCGTGGCCATGCTGCGCAGCAACTTCAATTTTCGCGGCTTCACGCTGAAGGACGAGGTCGGCGCGGCGTCGCTGCGGGTCGCGCGAGCGGGCTTGCGCAACGTGTTGCCGGCGTGCCTGCTCGCGTTGACGGATCGCGCGGCGTCGCCGGCCGAGGTGGTGGTTTCCCTGCAGCTCGAGGCGCAGCATGCCGTGCTGTCGGTGATGGTGCTTTCGGCCGAAGGCACGGCCGGCTTTGCCGGCGACCCGCCCTATCGCTTGCTGGAATGGAGTGACGTGCAGGCGCTGGCCCGCTCAGAGGGTGTGGCGGTGCAGCGCGAGGGCCAGCGAGCCCGCATCACGCTTGCCGCGGCCGGCTGAAAAAAAGCGGCCCGCTGGAGCCGAAGCTCTCGCGGGCCGAACATCCAAAGGAGACTCTTGCTTGTGATGGGTGCCGCGGGCAGCGGGTGCCCGCGGCGATTTCCCTCTTAGCGGTTGTAGGCGGTTTCGCCGTGCGACGAGATGTCCAGGCCTTCGCGTTCTTCCTCTTCCGTGACGCGCAGTCCGAGCACCAGATCGACGATCTTGTAGGCGACCAGCGACACGACGCCGGACCAGACGATGGTGACCATGATGGCCTTGAACTGGATCCAGACCTGGTCCATCACCGGCACCGACGACACGGTTGCCGTGACCCAGTCGCCCACCAGTCCGGGGCCTCCGAGCGCCTGATTGTTGAACACGCCGGTCAGCAGGGCACCGACGATGCCGCCGACGCCGTGCACACCGAACACGTCCAGCGAGTCGTCCGCGCCCAGCATGCGCTTGAGGCCGTTGACGCCCCACAGGCAGGCGAAGCCGGCGACCAGGCCGATCACGATCGCGCCCATCAGGCCGACGTTGCCGCAGGCCGGGGTAATGGCAACCAGGCCGGCCACCGCGCCGGACGCGGCGCCCAGCATCGAGGCCTTGCCCTTGGCGAGCGCTTCACCGGCACACCAAGCCAGCACGGCGGCTGCCGTGGCGGAGAAGGTGTTCATGAAGGCCAGCACGGCGGTGTTGCCGGCTTCGAGCGCCGAGCCGGCGTTGAAGCCGAACCAACCCACCCACAGCAGCGAGGCGCCGACCATGGTCAACGTCAGGCTGTGCGGCGCCATCGATTCCTTGCCGTAGCCGGTGCGCTTGCCGATCACATAGGCGCCCACCAGGCCCGCGACAGCGGCGTTGATGTGCACCACGGTGCCGCCCGCGAAGTCCAGCGCGCCCCATTGCCAGATCAGGCCGGCCTTGGCGTTGGTGGCATCGACCACTTCCTTGGCCGTGTAGGCATCCGGGCCCATCCAGAACCAGACCATGTGGGCGATCGGGGCGTAGCTGAAGGTGAACCACAGCGCCATGAACAGCAGCATCGACGAGAACTTGATGCGTTCGGCGAAGGCGCCGACGATCAGGCAGCAGGTGATGGCCGCGAACGTGGCCTGGAAGGCCATGAACAGCAGCTCCGGAATGACCACGCCCTTGCTGAAGGTGGCGCCCATCGCGAACTCGCCCTTGGCGGGGTCGAACAGGCCCTTCATGAAGACGCGGTCGAAGCCGCCGACGAAGCTGTTGCCCTCGCTGAATGCCAGGCTGTAGCCGTACAGGCACCACAGGATGACGATCAGCGAGAAGGTGACGAACACCTGCATCAGCACCGACAGCATGTTCTTGCTGCGCACAAGGCCGCCGTAGAACAGCGCCAGGCCGGGGATGGACATCATGATGACCAGCAAGGTCGCCACGATCATCCAGGACACGTCGCCCTTGTTGGGCACGGGAGCCGGGGGCGCCGACGCCGCAGCGGCGGGTGCCGACGCGGCGGCAGCTGCCGCGGGTGTGGCGGCCGCTGCGGGCGCAGCGGTTGCGGATGCCGCCTCGGTGGCGGCGGAAGCAGCGGGCGCGGCAGGTGCCTGCGCCAGCGCGCTGGCGCCGATCAGCAGGCCCAGGCCGAGGCCCAGGGAAGCGAGAAGCTTTCTCATGGTCGTCTCTTTCTTGGAATGTGGGTGGGCCTAGAGCGCTTCCTTGCCGGTTTCACCGGTGCGGATGCGCACAACCTGCTCGAGGTTGTAGACAAAGATCTTTCCGTCGCCGATCTTGCCGGTGCGGGCGGCGGCCTCGACGGCTTCGATCACGCGGTCGACCAGGTCGTCGGCCACGGCCGCTTCGATCTTGACCTTGGGCAGGAAGTCCACCACGTACTCCGCGCCGCGGTACAGCTCGGTGTGGCCCTTCTGGCGCCCGAATCCCTTGACTTCAGTCACGGTGATGCCCTGCACCCCGATGCCGGAGAGGGCTTCGCGCACCTCGTCCAGCTTGAAGGGCTTGATGATTGCCGTTACGAGTTTCATGTCTTCTCCTTTGGAATCAGGGATGGCTCAGAAGCTGTACTTCACGCCCAGCACCAGGCCGGTCTTGCCGGTGAACTTGCCGGCGGGCGTGAAATAGACGGTGTCGTCGGCATCGGTGCCGACCACGGCCGCGCTGGCGGAGATGCCGTTGCCGAAGTCCTTGCCCACGGTGAGCGAGTAATCGGTATACGAAGCCGCGGAGGTGTTCTTCACTTTCTGGTAGCCGATGTGCGGCACCACCGACCAGCCTTCGCCCAGGTCGAACGTGGCGCTGCCGTCGAGGTAGTAGCTGTTCTTGCTGTCGGCGAAGCCGAACAGGTTCGTGAGGGCGTGCGAATACTTCAGCGTGACCGGGCCGAAGGTGCCGGCGCCGTAGATTTCCGTGGTGACCGGGCTGACAGCCAGGTCATGGCCGGGATATTGATAGGTCAGCACGCCGACGTCGTAGCCGAAGTCGCCCGCGGTGCCCTTGTAGCCGCCGTAGATGTCCCACTCGACCGGTGCGCCGCCGCCGGCGTCCTTGATCCACTTGATGGTGGACGCCCAGGTGCCCAGGTAGAAGCCGCTCTTGTGCGCGAAGTCGATGCCGCCTTGCAGGGCCGGCTTCAGGCGCGACTGCGAAATGCCGCGGTAGCGGTAGTCGGTGACCAGCCCCACGTTGTAGGAAAGCGTGTAGTCGGGCTCCGGCGGCTTGGTTTGCGCGAAGGCGGCGCCGGACAGGGCCATGGCAGCCAGAACCATTTTTTGGGTTGTCTTGAGTTGCACTGAGTTCTCCTGATGAAAGAAAAGGGTAATGAACTCAGCCCTAAGCAGGACGCGTGCCAAAAGTCACAAGTCCTGTTTGGCGGTGCACGCCGTCCGTCGCGAAGGCGTTATGCCCAAAGCCGGCGGGCGCATGAGGGATTTGCACCGCCGTGGTGCGATCTTGGTTTTTTCCGGCACCAAGGGGAAACATGCACCTGTATGGGGAGGATGTGTTCAATGAGCTTGTCTTTGGTGCAAAGCCGCGCCCTGGTTGGCCTGCAAGCGGCCGCCGTCACCGTCGAGGTGCACCTGGCCAACGGCTTGCCAAGCTTCACCCTGGTCGGGCTGGCGGATGTCGAGGTCAAGGAGGCGCGCGAGCGTGTCCGCTCGGCGCTGCAGAACTGCGGCCTCGAATTCCCCCACAACAAGCGGATCACTGTGAACCTGGCGCCGGCCGACCTGCCCAAGGATTCGGGGCGCTTCGACCTGCCGATTGCGCTCGGCATCCTGGCGGCCAGCGGCCAAGTGGATGGGGCGCGGCTGGCCGGCTATGAATTCGCCGGCGAACTGTCGCTGTCGGGGGAGTTGCGCCCGGTGCGCGGCGCGCTCGCCATGAGCCTGGCCTTGCAGGCAGCAGGCGCCTGCGCCAGGCAGGTGTTACCACCGGTCAGTGCGGAGGAAGCGGCGCTGGTACCTGAGGCACACGTGTACCGGGCCAACCACCTGCTGGACGTGGTGCGCCAGTTCCTGCCGTCGCAGCAGGTCGAACCCGGCGAAGGGTGGGTCCGTGTGGAGTCGCAACCGGCGGCGCCGGCAGACCGCTATCCCGACCTCGCCGACGTCAAAGGCCAGGCCGGTGCCAAGCGGGCCCTGGAAATCGCGGCGGCCGGCGGCCACAGCATCCTGCTGCTCGGGCCGCCGGGCTCGGGCAAGTCGATGCTGGCCCAGCGCTTCGCCGGCCTGTTGCCGCCGATGACGGTGCAGGAAGCGCTGGAGAGCGCCGCCATCGCCAGCCTGGCCGGCCAGTTCGCGCACGACCGCTGGGGCCTGCGGCCGACCTGCAGCCCGCACCACACTGCCAGCGCGGTGGCGCTGGTCGGCGGCGGTTCGCCGCCGCGCCCGGGCGAGATTTCGCTCGCCCACCACGGTGTGCTGTTCCTGGACGAGCTGCCCGAGTTTCCGCGCGCCGCGCTGGAAGCGCTGCGTGAACCGCTGGAGACCGGCCAGATCACCATCGCACGCGCGGCCCGGCGTTGCGAATTTCCGGCGCGCTTCCAGTTCGTCGGCGCGATGAACCCGTGAAGATTCATTGCTAAAGCACCACCAATTAAAGAGAAGAACGAAAGTGAATGAGCGGCGCTAGCCGCTCGCATGTTGCAAGTTCGGAGAACTCGCCAAACCTGGGTTGTAGAGGAAGTTGAATTCAACTTCTCCATTGCCTACGACTACTCGATCGAGGATAGCTTCGACTACCTGACGCCGGTCGGGATGCTCCAGCGTGTCCCAACGCTCGACTAGGTCCTTGCTGCCGGTCAGAACTTCCTCGCGGGAGGTCAAGGCAATTTTCAGAACGTCCCGCTTGGCCTGGAGTTGGGGCAATTCCTCGCCAATCTGCTCCAGCCTGCCGCGCAGCTTTTCATATCGCTGGCCGAAGCCCCTCTTGTCCAAGAGGTTCGCTTGGTACAGTTCGATGAGCTTGTCGGCCTCGCCCGTGAGTTTCTTCTGCTCGGCCTCCATACTGGAAATGAGCGCCTCGAACGACTTGACATGGTCATTGCCAGCCTGGACATGCCCGAAGATTTCATCTGGCGAAAACACAAACGCCCGAAGTTCCTCCTTGAAGATGGCCTCCAGGTCCCGCACTGGAATCTTGTTGCGGCATTTTGAGCAGGTGTACTTCGGCGAATTGGAGGGCACGTACATCTTGTTCCCGCACCCGCAGGTGGCCACGCCCGCGAAGAGGTGGGTAACGGGTTTGGTCTGGCGCGTACCGCGGGAGCGTCGCTCGTCCAAGATGGCGTTCGCGGTCGCCCAGACTTCCTCGCTCACGATGGGTTCTACCGGAACCAGAATCCAATCGTCCTCCGGTTTTAACTCCCAGGCACCATTTGGATTCTTGGTCTGCGTGTAGTTGGCCCGGCGCGTTCCCTTCGCCGTGGGGTCGCGAAGCAATCGCTCCACGGTCGTATCGCTCCACATTCCGCCGTTCCTTGTGCGATACCCACGCTCATTCAGGAGACGGGCTACCGCCTTCCTGCGCCGATGCTCGATGAAGAGTTCGTAGACAAGCTTGCGAACGGGAGCTTCCCTCTCGTTTACGACCAGCTTCCCGTCCTTCCACTCATAGCCAAACGTTGCCGCACCGCCCGTAGGCTTTCCCATCTGAGCGCGGATGGGAACGGACGCGGCAACGCGTGCAGAGATTTCCTCGCGCTCCCATGTCGCCATAGCCGCGACCATTGTGTAAAAGAGTCGGCCGGCGGGCGTTGAGGTGTCTATCGCTTCGCCGAGCGATACGAGATCGGCGCGAGCATCGCGGAAGTGATCCGCGAAATCCAGCAACTCCTTTGTGTTCCGCGCCAGTCGGGCGAGTTTGGAGAAGATGAGCCCCGTCACGTGACCCGTGCGGATGTCTTCAAGCATACGTTTGGCTTCGGGGTGATCCTTGACCGTTTTACCCGAGACAGCATCAAGGCGGTACACCTCGGTTACGGTCCACTCTCGTGACTCGGCGTAGGCACGTGCACGGCGCTCGTGCGTCTCCGGCGACTCACCGCGCACTTGGTCTTCGGTCGAAACCCGAATCCAAATGCCCACGTTTTTCTGTGCCTCGGTGTGTGCCATATGCGCCTTAGCTGACTACGAATCTACTCGCTATTTAGTGATTACGCAAACACTAAATAGCGATCATGCTAGAGTGGGACATGACGTATGACGCCTTTGTCTTGGAGCTTGCCGGTGCCGGCATTTCCGGTAGAGAGTTTGCGCGGCTGATTAAGCTCAACCCAAACACGGTCGCCAACTACAAGAAGCGCGGTGACGTGCCTTCCAACCTCGCCGTGATCGCAGCCCTTGCGAGACTGCTCGCCGAACACAACATCGACTTCCGGCCGCGGCTTGAAGCACTCGATATCAAACCCAATGCCAGCCGGGGGAAATCCATCGTCAATCAACATTGAGCGGCACACGAAACTGGCTAAGGAAGTGCAGGCTATCCCACCACCTTTCGAGCCGCCTCAGCAAGATTTGCCTGAATTGGCAGTTTGCGATGTCTTTCCATTCGCATCGCAAACGGGATTTGGTCCGGGGCTATGGTGTTGTCGATCAGTTGCTTGACCTCCCAATAGCGCTTGTTCTCCGGCCCAATGGTCACTGGATCTATGTACCCGGGTATTTGCTCAGTTAAAAGTTCCGTAAGCGTCTGGCCGCGTTTTGCTTTGATATGGGGCAAAGCCTGCTTTACTTCGGCTAACGTCTTGCCGAGATATCGGAATGCGACGCGCGCTGCACAAGGCACTGCAACCTTGTCGTGCACACCTCCAGACGTGCAAAGAATAATCCCATCCAACACCGGATTCGTAGTCCGCTCCGGCCGATTCATCAGGTAGACAATGATTTCGTCTAGCAACTGCTGTTTTTCTAGCATGAAATACACAAAGGAGCCGTGAATTGGAAAACAGTGGCCCGCATATACAAAAGAGCCATCGATTACCTTGCACGGCATGAAACCGCCCTCGTCGGGCTCTTCAATCACGATCAAATCGTGACTAATGCGCGCTTCGTCAAATGTTGAGACCGAGTAGTAAAACGATTCCCAGTAGCCGCCAATGACCTGGAATACGCTATCAATATTTCCCCCATCCTTGCTGCGTGAGCCGAAGTCGATTCCGCGAGGAGCTACCGCACCAGTTATGTCATCGATTTGCTTGCGCGTGAAGCCTAGCTTTTCGCCGAAGGCCTCCAGAGAGCCATGCCAATCGGCCTTCGCTACGCCCGCACCCTGACACAGCTCGACGATCTGATTGAAGACTCCTTCCGAGAGCACGCGGGATCCGCCCTTTAGGCGTGAGAAGTAGTCGGGCTGTACGCCCTTCAATGCTTTGCTGAAGTCTGATTGCTGGCGATACTGTGTCTTGTCGCTACTCAAAATCAGATCGATTTTTTTCCCGAAGTCAGACACTTCGCGGCGGTTGCGCATGTAGTCCTCCCGTTTTGTCCGGTATCGGACACATACCGGACACGTACCGTAGCCGAGTTGGTCATTGATGTCAAACCACTTGCCGACTTCAATGTGGGTGTGCGCTGTTGCACTGCTTCTTTGAAAGGTATCTATATGGGTGCGATGAACGAATTCTCGAAAAGCCAAGATGTCCGCAACGAGGTAGCCGTGGCGCTATTCCGGATTGAGAATCATCCATTCGTTATCCGTGCGCATCAGGGCGAACTCACGAAAGCGGAGTCCTTGCGCTGGGTGAAATGTGCCGGCCGGGAAAGCCGAACATTTCCGAAAATTCTGGAGAACATGCTAAAAGATTGTCGGGATGAAAAAATCCGGTCGATTCTTCAGGCCAATCTGGATGACGAACACGGCAATGGCAATCCGGATCATGCCCATTTCCAACACTACCTCCACTTGCTGGACAAGATTGGGGTGCCGCGCGGTGAATTCGAGGCCTATCCGGAGCAGGCGGGGATCAGACTCGCGGTTGAACTTGCGTTGAGCATTTCCGCAAACGGCAATCTGGCGCGCGCCTTGGGCTACATGCTCGTGAACGAGGGCATGACGCCGATCACCTATTCAGCAATTAAGTTGGGCATGCTCAGGTACTTTCCGGAGTTGAGGACCCAATTCTTCGACATGCACATCACGGTGGACGAAAAGCACGTCGCCGAGTTGTACCGTGCTATCGACGAGTTGCCAGCCTCTTCCATGGCGGAAGTGGCATTCGGTGTGATGGTGGGGGAGCGCGGGATGGCCGTGCTACTCGATGAAGTTGTAGGCATCTTTGACACCCAGGTGCAAGCCTGATTAACTGGAGGCGGGAGAGTTCTATCTCCCACTTTTATGACCTACAACTATCGCGCAAAGAAAAGCGTCATCGTGGTGTCCTCACAAATCACTGCAGGCATTGCAGCCAATGTCATAGGTCACTTGGCGTTGGCGCTGGGACACAGGATTTCAGCGGAGGATATGGGCCGGGGGGTGCTGAACGACGGCGCAGGGATTGCGCACCTCGGAATCTCAAAATACCCCGTTATCGTAACCACCGTAAAGTCCCAACGACTGAAGAAACTCTTGACGGAAGTCCGTCAAGCAGAAAATGTTTTGTTTGTTGACTACCCGGATTTGATGTTGCAAACAGGGCACGATGACGATCTGGCGCAAGCCTTGGCGGCAACGACTGAAGATGCACTCACCTATCTGGGTGTCGCGCTCCACGGGGCTGTCCAGGACATCGCAAAGCTTTCGGGAAAGTTTTCCCTCTGGCCAGCCTACGACGAGACCCGCTAGTTGGCGTTAGATTTACTTGGAATATCAGGTAGGCCTGCAGCCAGTCAAGGGCACTCTTCGAACGACAAAAGGCCCTTATCAGGGACTTTTGTCGTTTGATCGCGGCGAGTTCGCTTGCTCACCTCGGCTCAAATCCGGATTTGGGTCGCAGGGAAAATGCCGGCAATCTGTAGCAGCGGTTCGATGACAATAAAGCAGCCCTACCGCTCCTTGCCTCTCCTATACCCGACCGTACGCCAAGCTCGCATGCGGGTCGTACTCGGCGAAATACCAAGCGGCGTTGCCAATGGGCCATACAGCCTGGCGTGCGACTTTCGGCCGCGGCTTGAAGCGCTCGATATCAAACCCAATGCCAGCCGGGGAAAATCTATTTCGCCACTCTCCCAAAGAGACAACTAAGCGTCAGAGCAAGTCCATAGTCACTGTTGGAGCAAAGGCGCGAGAGGAGCGGCCTGATTGCCCATCAACATCGCTCTGCCTCAGCGCTTCAAGTGACCCGGCGCAAGTGTCGACCCACGGGGGTTCGACAAACACTGCCTCTTTGCTGGCTTGCTGCATTCGTTGTAGATGGCGCATTGCATCGGCGACTCCCTCTCCGGTTGCACCGCGATACGACGGGAATGCTGAAAACAGCTTAGAGCTAAACATGGTGGGCTTAGACGTCTGAGAAGAACATGGCTAAGTGTGGTGGCGGACGCGCGGCTTGCCTTAAGGCAATCGCTTAGGGGGTTTCGGCTCTATCACCGCCCCCGGGCCTCTTTCAGCGTCCTCACAGGGTGAGCAAGCGCTCCTTGGCACATGACAAAGAGGCCCCCATGGGCCTCTCTTGCTCCCCTAGAACGCTCCTTTCACATGCATGCGCGAATGCACCAGCGCTTGGTGCACTCGAACCTGCACGCGAGGAATTCGCTCAGGCATCTTGGCTGGGTTCTATAGACGCGGCCGCCTGAGTCGGTAGACCCAGGCGGCTGGCGAACTCTGGCTTGAAGTCCTTGTCCAATACAGGGGGCACGCCGGCAATGAGCGTCTCGACCACAGAAAGAATAGTGAAGTAGCCCCATCTGTCATCCCCGATACCGGTGATCAACCCGAAGGCGACGTAGCTCCTGCTGTCGTAGCCTGCGATGTACCATGCGACTGCGCCGATCGGCCAATAGATTCTTGCGCATAGGATGGGATCGGCTCTACCGATCTGGCTGTGAAGCGGGAACCCCCGGCAGCGCCGCCTGAGTTCTTGCTCAAGCGTCCTTGCCATGCGAAGCGCTGTTTACCTGGTCTTCCATGTGGTAATAGGCGAGTGCCCGGCTTGCGGCGTCAAAGACGCCCATGCGGTAGTCTTCGCCCGTCCAGGGCTTACGAGGACGCGGTACCCGGGTCGAGAGGGCTTCTATCCTCTCCGCGATGACGTTCGCAATGTCCTGCTTTGTGAGAGCCCCAAATTGCGCGAACGCCAACCGGACGTTACGCCGTGAGACGACCGCGATCTCGGCTCCTACATCAGCGATTGGCCTCTGGAGAGCCCTGTAAATGCGTTTGAGCCGCATAGCGGGAACACTTCTGCGCTCCTCCACGTCGTCGATGACAACGATATCCGGACGATTGCGACGCAAGAGTTCCGTGATGGCGTCAACCGCCTTTGCTCCGATGACGTCTTTCCCGATTTCGCGCTTGCCCCAATCTATGATCTTCTTAGGTGAGTCGAAGAGGACAAACGCGAACCCGCGAACTGCCGGGTAGATGGATAGCACCAGGTGATGATGTTTGTTTTTATGCATGTGAGTGCTGTCTATGTCTTGTAATGACCCGATCCTGACAACTCCGCAAATGTTTCACCTTCATTCGCGTGACGTTATGCGTACTCCCCTCAACGTGCATGAGCATTTCAGTTACGCGTGCAAGCGTCTCCTCTTCGACGGCCTCGTAGTACGGCCTGAGAATCTCCTCAAGCGGCATACCTGTGAGAACCTGGATGGCAATTGCCAACGAGAGCCCTGGCACGCGCTGACCGCGCTCGATGCGGGAAAGTTGCGTGCTACTGCGAAGTCCAAGAAGGCGTGCGATCTCCTTCTGCTTGAATGCGGCACCGCGGCGCCACGCACGAAATGGTGAATGTGGATTTGATTGCGTCATAGATCGAGTGTTGCGCGCTTCCGCAACCTTGTCATGGTCTCGTATCCACAGCCATATGCTTAGACTGCGCTTCTTGCCTGGCGGGCAACTTATTGAAGCCGTTATCCACAGCGCGCCGGACGTGTGAAGCGTTTCGGCGGTTGGCTATGGGGCGCTGTAAAGAGCGGGCGTAGCCCCGAGCGCAGCCGAAGCCTTGACAGTTACACAGGCGCTATACGCTTGGATCTCAGGCGGGTCTTTGGGAAGATATGGGGACATGGGGACGTTGCTCGGCTCTCAGAGACCATATCGCTTCGCGAGTCTCTCCACTTTTTCCTGCTCCATTCTTGGCAGGACGAACGTTCCGTGCTTCTTGAACGTGTAGAGGCCGAGGTCCCGCCTGAGGATTTGACCGACATACCGCGGCGTAACTGGCCTGTCGAATTCGCCCAGGATGCGGGCCTTAAGCGTGCTTGCAATGAGGCCCACGGCGATATCGTCTTCTTCCGCCGCGAAGAGTTCACAGATGGTGCTCACGACTTCCGCCTCGATTGACAGCGCGCGGAAGGAACGGCTTCGCTCCTCGCATAGCTCGGCGAATATCCGGATGGTCGCGCGGATCTCCTCGTTCGGAGCAACCGAAAGAAGCGGTACAAGTGTCTGATTGAATCTGCCCGATCTAGAGCGATCTACCTGGTCGGCCTGTATTGCCGTACCAGAGAGCGTTTTGAACCGGTACATGAGGAGCTTGTTGCGCAGGAGTAGCGCCTCATCTCGCTGAACGTCCGGCAGGTTGTAGGGGATGTCAGGCCGAATATTGCGAGCATTCATGTCTTCGGTAAGGAAGCGGCTTTCAAGGGCAACGTCATCGAAAGTCTTGCGCATGCCGACGATCTTCGGCCCATAGACGTGAAAGGCGCGAGGATCGAACTCGCGCGTCTCAGTCTGAGTTTGGCGCAGCACTGGGAAGCCCTTGGTGCTTCCATTGTTCATGATCTTCACGATGTCTGACTGCAAGTCAGAGAAGCGGAAGTCAGCCTCATCGAGGATGAGCGTCCCACGGAAGATATCGAGCGTGTAGAAGACCGGACTGATGGTCGAGGCAGCAGATGCGAAGAAGGGCTTGTTGCAGACGCTTCCGATGACGGCAAGCGCGCGGCTCTTTCCCGAGCCGAAGTCACCGGCGAATCGCAGGTAGCAGATTTCGTTGAAGGCGTCGTACACCCAGGTGAGGAGCACATAGGCGCAAGCGACTTCCAGGAATTCGGAGGATAGGGCGACGTATCGGTGGATGTAGGAACGCAGGTCTTGAAGCAGGTCATCGTGTGAGCGGAAATCCGCTGGCCCTGACGGCAGGAGAACGGCACCGTGCTTGACGAGATTGTTGTTGGCAGATACAGGTACGAAGTGGGCGCCGCCATGTTCCATGTTGGCGACGTATTTGAAGCTGCCATCCTTGAAAAGGCAGAGTTCGGTTCTTCCCTGCCTAAGTACCAGTTCGATGATCGTGCCATCGTGGAGCACGTGACTTACCGTGGGAGTTCCTTTTGGTTTTTCTTTCATCAAGTCACGATAGCTCGGAAGGAGATTTCCTGGCAGGTGTAGAAAATTGCCCTCCGGGACAGACTCCCCGCCTACGTCGCGGCGCCAAGCCGCGCGACACTGCGCGCAATGTCAAACGCAAACCGCGACGGCAAAGAGCACAGCGACGTGGCGCCGATTCTTCGGGCGATATTCCCGACGATGTCGGAGGCCGATCTACGACTGCTTCACAACGGCTTCGCCTCGATCCTGTCGAAACTCTATGAAGACTACATGCGGTATGCGGTTGCGCCGAAGGAGCAGACTCTTGACGAGAATGACTGATGTGCTAGCTTGAATAGACATTCCATGTCATCACGCGTCTACGCATACATCCGCACATCGACGATCAAACAGGGCACCGAGGGTGTTTCTTTGGAAGCGCAGCGCGAGGCTATCACCGGCTACGCCAGGAAGCACGACCTGCATGTGGTCGAATGGTTCTCCGAGACCCAGACGGCAGCCAAGCGCGGACGTCCGCTATTTTCGACAATGATGAGGGCGCTCAAGCGACGCAAGGTTGACGGTCTCATCCTGCACCGGATTGATCGCGGATCACGCAATCTGAGGGATTGGGCGGACATCGCTGATCTAAGCGACATAGGGCTCAAGGTGCACTTCGCGCATGATTCTCTGGACCTCGGAACTCGTGGTGGACGTCTGGCGGCTGACGTGCAGGCCGTTGTTGCCGCAGACTTTGTTCGGAATCTACGCGAGGAGACAATGAAGGGCATGCTAGGCAGGTTGAAGCAGGGCTTGTGGCCCTGGGCGGCACCGCTCGGATACCTCGATCATGGCAAGGCCATCCCGAAGTCCATTGACCCGGTTGTCGGCCCTCTGATCCGGAAGGCCTTTGAGTTATACGCATCTGGACAACATAGCTTTCATACGCTCCGCACTGAGTTGTTCAACCTGGGATTGCGGACGGCGGCTGGGAAGCGGCTGTCCCCGAATGGGCTGACGACGATTCTGAACAATCCGTTTTACTGCGGCATCATGAAGGTACGAAAGTGGGGCGAGCTCTTCCCCGCAGTACACGAGCCGCTGATCCCGAAGACGCTCTTTGATCGTGTTCAAGATGTCCTTCATGGACGAACTAGTCATCGCGGCCTCAAGCATGACCATATGTATCGACGCGACATCGTATGCGCAACGTGCAAGCTGAAACTGATAGGTGAAACCCAAAAAGGGCACGTCTACTATCGTTGTCACAGCAAGCCGTGCGCGCGGACCTCATTGCGTGAGGGTTTGGTCACGGCGGCGCTGGAGCAAGACCTACTACTATTCTTGCGTTTCATAGAGACGTATGCCGGCTTGATCGATACGCTCGCGACCAGGTTGTCTAAGGAGGGGCAAGACAGCCAGACGGCGATTCAGGTTCTACGTTTGGAACGACAGCGGCTCGATGCTCGCTTGAGCGCTGTAACTGACGCGCTCATCGATGAGGTGATAGACCGGGAGGCGTACACGGAGAAGAAGAATGAGATCATTCGCTCGCGTGCTGACATTGACGACATGATTGCGCAGCGCCAGCCCGGGGAGGTTCCGCACGCGCATCAAGCACTTCTCTATCTCGAACTCGTAAAGCACTTGCGCCTTCGGGCTTTCCTCGAGAATCCCCGCTTCGCGCGTGAAATCTGCCGTGACGTGACCTCGAACTTTTCAGCGGATGGAAAATCGGTTGCCATGCAATGGCATTGGCCATTCACAGAGGTTCTGGAGCATGCGAGAACGATGCGTTGTGACCCAGGCAAGGACACGCATCGAACTTTAGACGAGTGGGCGGACCTTCTTATGGGCAAGTCGTCAGATCAGTCTCTCACGCCCAGAAGGAACGTCAAAGTCCCCACGTCCCCATGTCCTGCGAAGAAGCGGAAATCTCGCAGAGAACTCCTCGGGTAGTGTTGGCTTTGGTTTGGTTTCGTATGTCTTGCTGCGTGCTGCAAGCTCCAAGGATATCTCTGCTATCTCTTCTTCCGTTTCGTTGTAGAAACGCAGGTCGTGGGGAAGGATGATTTCTCCTTGATTTGATCTGCGGTAATCAAGAGCAGCTTAAGAAGAATGCTCCTGAATCCAAGAGTGAGGAACTCAATGTCCTCATCGGTGTAAGCGGGGTAGAAGGATCTGAAGAGCGTGGTGAGTTTCCACTTGGCTTCTTCTGAGCCACAGATGTCATTGGTCATGGTGAATGTGCTGGCTGTTAGCGGCCAGGTGGACTCACACTACGCTAGACATTTGCATGATGGGTGGTAAATTGAAGATATGGAACGACCACCCATTGAGCCGATGTTCGAAACTTTCTATCGCGAAGCCCTGTCCTCGGAATGTATCGCCGCATTACGCGTATACGAGGCCGCCGGCAAAGAAGTGGAGAAGAGTAATCGCGGAGAGCCGTATGACCACATGGGCTTCCTCACGTCACTTCAGCGTCTTGTAACTCACGCCGCGGCAATTTCCAGATACTTTTGGCCCGCCGGCAAGAATGTCTTGCACCAGGCTCGTGGCAAGTATCTGCGTGATGTATTCCAAATGAATGACAGCAACGCACTGCACAGCCGCGCACTCCGAAATAATCTCGAACACTTTGATGAGAGGTTGGATAAATATTTTCAGCAGCCCGTTGTTGGCTATGTCATACCTCAAATTGTTGGCCCACGACCTGTGCCTGCACCAGGTGATCCACCCCTGCATGTGTTCATGGCGTACTTCACCGACGAAGATGTACTCAGAGTTTTGGATCAAGAAATCAATGTTGGCAGCCTTGTAGACGAGATTGCTGCACTACAGAATAAGCTACAGAGAATTTCTGGCGGAAGGCCTCCTACGCGGGCATAGGTTCGACTCCCTTGTGGGTGTCGCATCGGGCGAACAAGAAATGAGGGCCGCGGAAAATTCCGTGGCCCTTATTTCTTGGGGTTTTGGCTATCCACATACCTGAATGGCAACTTTCTCACCCTTGACAATGTTGTGACCCCATCGAGCACGCGTCGAACTTTGAGGTATTTCGTGGAGCTACTCCTGCCCACTGCCAAAGTCCCCACATCCCATGTTCAAGCGCCAGGTGACTCATCTAGGCTAAGCGTAGCCTCCGGCGTTGAGGCGATATCAAGCTGCCGCGAGCCCGCCAGCGCTTTGTAAGCGAGATGCTCGATACGGTGCTAGCTCAACGCTGATCGGCCGCGGCATGCGCCGCCTTTGAACTCCCAGCGTTTAGCGGCTAAGAGAAGTTGCAGGCGGCTTTTCTTTGGGTGATGGATCAAGGGTCGACGTGCCGCAGCGTAGGCGGCGCGCACGCTGCGGTGCCGCGCTCGGGCCGCGTGCAGACTGGTTTCGAGAGCCCGCTCGTGCTGCCAGCTTTTAACTTGCTCTGCGTCTTCGATGCTCCCTCAGGGAGTCGGCTTTCCCATTCGATCATGAATCGCCTGGGTGACCTTTGCAGACGAGTTCTCAAGAAAGCTAGCGTAGATGCCCACATTGGTGGAAGGCACAAACGGTGTGCCATCCTTGTTCAAGAGCGTCCCCGCCCCACTTTCAATGAGCATGCGGATGTAGTTGCGGAAGTGGATCAAAGCCATTTCCAGAACTTCAAACTCATCCTGCCCGCAGATCTCACGAACAAACTCCGGGTCATCACTATCCAAGACCTTGCACGCGACCGGGCCTAGCGAAGGACTCGCCGACGGTCGATATGGAGCGCTCAATGCCAACGTGATCTCAAGCGTAGTGTTGAGGGAAACAAACTTTAGATCGCGTCGTGCAATAGGTTCAAAGGGAAGTTCCATGGTTCAGCCTCCTGGACGAATATGATTGAGGTTGCAACGGAGCACACAGGTTTCGATGAACGCCTGCCCTGATGCTCCGCCCATTGCCCGACCAAGTGCCTGGCACATCTGATAGCAAGCCCTGCGATCACCTCGCCAATCTGCGACGCATTGATCCGCGCCGCTATTCGTACCAGGGGCCGGTACGGACATGTTCGCAGACGATGAAGCCGCAGTCAGTCCCTTCGGATCGGCCTTCGAGAGCGGGGTGGCGTCGGCGTAAAGATACAAATTTGGACCGCCAGCCAATCCTATCGGATCGGGCTGCACATATCGCCCCAGCCTGGCGTTGTACTCGCGATTCCAGTTCTGGAACAGCCCTGTTTCAGAATCAAACACCTGCCCCGGGAACCTCTGGTTGAAGGTGAAGGTGCCCAGGCTATTGGGGTTCTGATCGGGCGCTGTCCCCCCGAACGCCTCCGCGCTATCCCAGCGCCACACGATGGTCTGGTCCTGCTTGGTGATGAGCCTGGCCGTGTCGATGTGATCGGCGCTGACGTTGTGCAGCGTCACCGCAATGTTGCTCCCTCCGGCCGTACCGGTCTGCTTAATCGCCCCTGCCGGCATCGAGCCCAGGTAGATGGTTTCATAGACCGGCGCGCCCGTGGCGTCGTATTCACCCAGCAGCTGCCCGCCTTCGTCATAGACGAAGTAAGCCGTCGCGGCCCCACTCTTGCCCGCGCGCTGCTCCAACCCGTTGTACACATAGGTCACCGTGCCGCCTGCGTTGCTGGCGGTGACCATCCGTCCCCTGTCGCTGTACGCGAATGTGTTGGAACCATCGCTGGTTACATGGCCGGCGCTGTCGTATTGGATAGTTGCCGTGCCCCCCACGTCCTGCACCTGGGTGAGCCGGTTGCTGCTGATCGCCACCGTGGTGGTGTAGGTCGAGCCGCCCACGGTCTTGGCGGTGCGGTTGCCCGTGTCGTCGTAGCTGTAGCCGGTGCTCGCGCCGTTGACGGTCGCTGTGAGCAGCCGGTCCAGGTTGTCATACCCAAAGCTTTGGTCCAGGCTGGTCACCGCCGAGCCGCTGTTGGTGTGGGTGTAGCCGGTGATGCGCCCGGCCGCATCGCGCAACACCGTGCGCACTACCCCGGCCTTGTTGCCCGTGCCGGTCGGGTCGCCCAGCGTGTAGCTGGCGATGTTGCCGCCGCTGTCGTAGCTGATGGTGCGGGCCTTGCCGTCCGACCACAGCCAGCCGGTGACCTTGTTCTCGGCGTTGTAGGTGACGCTGCCCAGGACTGTGGTGGCGCTGCCGCTGAAGCCCACCCCGTTGGCGTTCACCGCGTTCACGGTGATGCCGCTCACCGCGCCCTGGCTGTCGTATGTGTAGTTGACCCGGCTGCCGCTGGGATAGGTGATGGCGGTGAGCTTGTCCATCGCCGCTCCGCTGTTGCCCCAGCCGTAGCTCACGGTGAAGGTCTTGCTGCCAATGACCACCGTCTTGGTGCCCAGGCGGCCCATCGAGTCGTGGGCGTAGGTCGTCTGGCCCGACTCGTCGCTCATCTTGGTGAGTTCGCCTTTCTCGGCGGCCGTGGGGCTGGCACCGCCGTCGTACTCGAAGGCGATCGGGCTGCCCGTGGCGAAGGTCAGCGTTTTGAGGCGGTCGATGCTGTCCCAGGCGAAGGTGGTGGTCTTGCCGCGCGCGTCGATACTCGTCAGCACATTGCCCTTGGCGTCGTACGTGAAGGTGGAGGTGTTGGTGTCCGGGCTGCTCTGGGCGGTGGCGTTGCGCAAACCGTTCACGCTGTACGTGGTGGTCAGCACCCGGGGGTCGATCACGCTGGTGACGCTGTCGTTCAGGTTCCAGCCCAGCTGGGTGACGGTGGGCGTGCCCGAGCCGGTGTTGGGCGGCTGCTGGGACTGGATCGGGCGGCCCAGGCTGTCGTAGTACACATACGTGGCCTGTCCGTTGGGATCGACCATGGTGTTGATGCGGCCCATGGCATCGTAGCCGTACTGCCAGGTGTAGTCGGCGCGAATGGCCACGGTGGCACTTACTGCGCTGGAGGTGCTGGTGGCCAGGTTCGCATCGCCGCTGTAGACCGCGCTCAAGCTGTGGCTGCCTTGGGTCAGGCTGGTCAAGCTGACGCTGGCCGCGCCGGCATTGACCGTGACGCTGCCCAGCACCGTGCTGCTGTCGCTGAAGGTGACGCTTCCGCCGGGGCTCAGGCCCGCGATGTGGGCCACCAGCGTCACGTTCTGTCCGAGCGAGGCCGGGTTCGGTGTCACGATGAGCGTGGTGGTGCTGGAAGAAACGCTCACGGTCTGGGTGATCGCCGACGAAGTGCTGGTGCCAAATGTCGCATTGGCGCCGTACACGGCTGTCAGGCTGTGGCTGCCGGCCGCGAGCTTGTTGGTCACTAGCGTAGCCGTGCCGGATGTCACCGCCCCGGTTCCGATCGCCGTGCTGCCGTCCTTGAAGGTCACGCTGCCCACCGTCCCAACCGAGGCGCTGGTGTCGGTGCGGATCACCGTCGCTGTCAACGTGATGGTCTGGCCGTAGCTGGTGGAGCTGCTGCTCGATGACAGCGATGTGCCGGTGGCCTGCTGCGCCTGCGCAATGCCAGCAGCGCCCAGCAGGGCAGCCAAGCACAGCGTGCGCGCAAGCCACTGCGCAGCGCGCTCAAGGCCGCTCAAGTTGCCGAAGTTGAATTTCATTTGAATGACTTTGTTCACGGCCATCACCTTGGCGCGCCGGTGGCTTGCTGCAAGCGGTTGAGCGCGTCGAACGAGCGGCTGATGCTTCGCCGCAGCGTGCCGCCCGAATCGCGAACCTCCTCCCCGGTGCGGTTGCCCACGTTGTCCAGGATGTAGGTCACCGAATTTCCGCGGGCATCGGTGACACCCGTCAGGCGGTGCGCCGCGTCATAGCTGTAGCCCAAGGTGGTGCCGTCCGGCATTGCGACGCCGGTGACTTGGCCAGCAAAGTCGTACGTGTACGTCGCGGTCCGCGCGCTGCCCCCGGAAGGTGTCACGCTCACGCTCTCTACCCAGCTTCGCGGCTTGTACGTGATGTCCGTGACAATTCCCTTTGCATCTGTCATCTGCCGAACACGACCGGCTTGATCGTACAGGTTGAATTGCGTCACATGCCCCGCCGCAGTGGTGATGCTTTGCAAATCGCCCGCCATATGCCCGGTTGCGGTGCTGCTCATGGTCGCGTGGCTGAACTGTTGCGTGGGGGCGGTGAAGTTTGCCGTGTAACGCGCCAGACCCTTGGTAACGCGGAAGTCATCGACCAGCGTTCCGCTGGGCGCGACATCGGCGATAAAAATACCGCCCGTGCCATTGCCTAGGGTGCCGCCATCAGCCGTCGAGCCGGCGCTTACGCCATTGATGTAATAGGTGATCGTCGAGCCTTGACGCACGAACGCGAAATGAAACCACGCGCCCACCGGAACGAGCGAAGTGCTCGAATTGATCGTCACCTCGCCGGAACCATACCTGTTGAAACGAAGAGTCCCCGTCGAACTCGTGTACGCCACGACTCTGTCAGCCGCCTCGGTTGTCTTGAGAGTGAAGAAGTTCAAGCTTTGATTGCTCGAAAGCTTGTAGAAGCCCTCTATGGTCACGTCGCCCGTGATCAGGAAGCCGGCGTTACCTGCATACGACAAACCACCTGAAGGCACTGACAGCGATGCGGTGCCGAACTTCTTGTCGGACGTAACTGTCGTCACACCCGCCTGGGTCGTGGGCGAGAGATTGTTCGGTGAGTTATCGACAATTGACGTTCCGCCATTGGCCCCCTCACCATGCAACAGCAGTTGCACCGAGTCGAGATCCCAATCGTAGGGACCCAGGGTTGTGTCCGCGTAGTACGCATAAGTTGTGGTGCCTCCGTTCGGGTCCACACTGGACAAGGGGTGGCCGGCCACGTCATAGGTGTAGCGGGTGGTGCTTGTGGCCACTGTTGAGCCGGCGCTGGCGTGACTGAACTCCTGAGTGGGGGCGGTGAAGTTTGCCGTGTAGCGCGCCACGCCTTTGGTGACACGGAAGTCATCCACCAAGGAGCCACTGGGCATGGCACTGGCGACAGCAATGCCGCCGGTGCCATTGCCCAATGTTCCGCCATCGGTCGTCGAGCCGGCGCTCACTCCGTTGATGTAATAGGTGATCGTCGAACCTTGACGAACGAAGGCGAAGTGGAACCACGTGCCTGCCGGAACAAGCGACGTGCTCGAATTGATCGTTACCTCGGCGGAGCCGTACCTGTTGAACCGAAGAGTCCCCGTCGAACTGGTGTACGCCACGACTCTACCGGCGGCCTCTGTCGTCCTGATATTGAGGAAGCCGACGTTTAGATTGCTGGAGAGCTTGTAGAAGCCCTCGATCGTCACATCGCCGGTGTACAGGAAAGCGGCGTTCCCCGTATAGGACAACCCACCGGACGGCACCGACAGCGACGCGGCGCCAAACTTCTTGTCGGACGTGACTGTCGTCACTCCTGTCTGGGTTGTTGGCGAGAAATTGTTCGGAGAGTTGTCGACAATGGACGTGCCGCCGTTAGCGCCTTCTCCATGCAGCAGCAGTTGCACCGAGTCGACAAAGTTGTCTGGAATGGCGGTGCCGCTGTTCGTCGTGGCTTGCTCGACTTGCTTGCACACCACTGGCAAGGGCTTGCCCGATGGCAATGCCGGCGCCGTAGTGCAATTGGCTGTGACGTTGCTATTGAAGGGGTCTGGCTGGCCGTGATAGACGGTCGTGCTGGAGCGCAGCGGCTGAGTGACCTTTACCGGCAGCCGCCAGTCCGGATGCCACGTGGAGCTGATGAAGCGAGCCCCTGCAGGCAGCGTCGGCCCCGGTGTCAAGACGCTTGAACAGGCCACTGTGTTGGCCAAGCCTTCGATGCGCAAGACTTGCCGGTTGCTCGCGTCATAGGCGTAGCACGTGCGCACACCCTGGAAGTCATCGCTCGAGATGAGGTTGCCGTTGGCGTCATGAACCAGTGCGCTGCTAGAGGCCGCGGAGCCTGAACCAGCTGGCTGCGTGGCCGCTGTGGGCACGGCCATGCCCAGGACGCTTTCCGAACCCCAACTGATCGATTGCCCATTGGGCGCATCGATGGAGATGCCGCTCGCGGCCACCGTCTGGTATCGACGGTAAAGAATGTTGAGCACCGTGTCTTCTGTCTCCTGCACCGTGTATTGCGGCGAGCTTCCGTAAGACACGCTGTAGGCATCCACGCCACCCGCCAGGCTCGTCGAGATGGCCCGCCCCTGTGCGTCATAGGACCAAGTCGCGTGGCGACTGCCGTTTTCATCGACGCGTCCGGTCAACGCCCATGGGAGCCCCGTGTCCTCGTAGAGGAATTGCAAGGTCTTGGTGTCCGGCCACGTGACGCTGGTGAGGTTCAAGTTGGAGTCGTAGCTGATAGCCAGGCTGCGTCCGGCGGCATCGCTGACACCAGAGATCAGGCCACTTGTGGGCAGCAGCGCCTCCGAAGTACCAGCAGGGACCATGTAGGTGAAGTTCAGCGCGCGCCCAGCGTTGTCTTCGACGCGCATCAAATACCCCGCAGTGGGGGCCTTGACACTGGCGCCTGCGCTGTAGGTGAACCTCAGCACGGCGCCGTCGAAACCGTCGATACGCGTCAGCTGGCCCGTCGAGTTGTAGGTTTCCAGCTGGTTGGTGGCCGCGTCGGCATAGTAGTACGCCCCCGAAATGGCGACCACGCTGTCCTTGATATTTGCGTCGGCAACATAGGTGCTGCCGCTGTACGAAAAACTCACGACTCTTCCGTCACCGCGGAAGAAGGTGAGCACAGTGCCGCCACTTCCTACACCCAAGGTCTTGTGCAAGCTGGAGGACCACAGTGCCCCAAAAGCAGGTTGAGAGCGCACCGGCACTCCGTCCATCTTTCGAATTGAGTTGTAACTCAAAACAAGCTCCGCTCCGTTGAGCTTGAATCCGGTTGCCAGGGGCTCCGACACGGTGCCGCTGAGCGGATAAATGGGATCGCCCACCTTCCAACCCTTGCCACCATGGCAATGCGGGCACGGAGGAGGCGGCACCACCACCACCTTGTCGCATACCCCTGGCCTGCTGGGCGACACTACTTGGTCAGGCGGGCACGGAGGATTCGGCTTGCACCGCACCAAGGTACTTACGCCATTGATCAGCTGATTGACACCCGTGTAGCCTGACGGACAGCTCGCCGGCTCTGCGCGGGTAATGGCATAGGACTGGTAACTTCCGCTTTTTGTGCCAACACCCCAAAGATGGTGACTCTCAAAATCTCGGACGGTGCCACTTGCGCAGAAGTTGTCGTTGTATGCAGTGCCCACCGGCAGCCATGACACCGAGCCGGTCACTCCGCCTCCTGAGGGCGCCATCATTTTCTTGTCGTAACAATCCACGAGGGCAACGGCTGAGGATTCCGAAAGCATCGGATTCGGCAGTCCCAACTCGGAATAGCAGGCATTCATCGCGTTGTCCTTGTAGAGATAGGACGCGCCGATGTAACAAGCTCCGAATTGCGTGGGTGCGTAGGTCGGTGCAACGCATTTGGCCTGCCCATCGATGCTCATCCCCTCGCAATCGGTCAGGGCGGCGCTCGACACGGCAGGGGCCCCGAGCAGCGCGAGAGCTGCTAAGCCCTGCAGCAGAGCGGCGATTTGGAAAAAACGAAGCACGCGTGGTAACGCGTGCCAAAAGTACTTAGACAACAATTTTCAATCCCCCTGGGTACTGCCGAGACATCATTCGCCGAGGGACTCTAGCGACCTTCTTCGGCGTTGAAAACTGTCAGGTCTGACAGGTGTCTGTTTAATGAGACGGCACTCTTTCAATCATCGACTGCGCCGTTATAGTCGGCGCCCACGCATCACACACACAGTGCAGCTTTTTTGATTTGACGGAGATGCTCCGGCCGCAACGGCAAGAGCAATTGATACACATGAAATCGCAGTCGAGAGGCTTCACTCTCCTAGAGCTCCTCGTCGTCATCATGATCATCGGATTGCTCGCCGGTTTGGTAGTCCCACGCTACTTCGACACCGTCGACAAGTCCAAGGTAAAAATAGCGCGCGCCCAGATGGATTCATTCGAAAAGGCGCTCGAGCAATACCGCCTCGACGTTGGGGCGCTCCCCTCGCCCGAACAGGGCCTAGAGGCCTTGATGGCCGCGCCCACTGGCATCACCAAGTGGCAAGGCCCCTATTTGAAGAGGGCGATCCCGCCCGACCCGTGGGGACACGCATACGTCTACAAGCTTTCGGACAACCGTCGCGACCCGGAGATCATTTCGCTGGGCGCGGATGGCCAACCAGGCGGCACGGGCGAAGCCAAGGACATCTCCTTGTCGACCAGGGATTGATCCCTTCGTGATTTCGCCATGACAGCCTCGCCATTCTCCGCCTTCAACACTGTCGTACTCGACGACCGGGGAGGCCTGTCCGCGCTCCGCGTCGAAGCGGCCACCGCGGACCAAGCCCGCCAGATCGCGGGACGGAATGGGCAAACCGTGCTGGAATGCACACAAATAGAAAATGATGCGCGCCGCGGCGCGGGACGCGTGTTTCGTTTCTCCCGCAACAAGGCGCGGCCCGACACCGTGTCGTTCTCACAGGATCTGGCCACGCTGCTGGAAGCCGGCGTCACCGTGAAGGACGCAACTGAGGCGCTTGCCCGTAAAGAAAATTTCGCAGCCCGACGCCAAATATTTAACGAACTCGGCGACTCGATGAATTCCGGGCTAGGCCTTTCCGCCGCGCTCGAGCGAACGAAAGCATTTCCGCCGTTGCTTGTCGCCACGGTTGCCGCGAGTGAGCAGACGGGCGACCTCGCCACCGGCCTTTCCCGTTATGCGAGCCATCAGCAGAGCCTAAGAACCGTGCGGGACAAGGTAATTGGCGCGTGCGTCTATCCGCTGCTGCTTCTTCTCGTGGGCTCCGTCGTGGTGTTGATGCTGTTGGGCGTCGTCGTTCCCCGGTTCTCGCGCCTCATCGAGTCGCAAGGACGCGAGCTGCCGGTCATGTCCAGGCTTCTTATGGCCTGGGGGCAGTTCGTCGATGCGAATCCGGCCGTGCCCTTGATCATGCTGGGTGCGTTCGTCGTGGCTGTTGTTACTCTACTGATTAAGTGGAACGACGCCGATGCGCGCCGCAAATGGCTGCAGCGAATTCCCGGCGTCGCGGGCGTGGTGCGCGAATTCCAGCACTTGCAGATGTACCGTACCACGGCAATCCTCACGTCGCGCGGCATCACGATTCACAAGGCGTTGTTGTTCACCGCCGATCTCCTGAGCCCAACCGATCGCGAGCGGCTCCAATCAGGTCTCACACGCATGCGCGAAGGCGAGATGGTCAGCAACGCGCTCTCGCAAGTCGGCTTGTCGGATGTGGTCGCGACCAGTATGCTGGCCGTGGCTGAGCGCAGCGGCACGTTGCCCGAGATGCTGGACCGGATCGCGGACTTCTACGAGCGCTCGCTACAACGGAACATCGACATCACCAGCCGCCTGATCGAACCGCTTCTGATGATCGTCTTCGGCCTCCTCATCGGCGGCATCGTGGTGCTGATGTACCTCCCTATCTTCGATCTCGCATCGAGCTTTTCCTGAGTCGTTGTGGCCAGTGTCCTCGCCGTTCATGCATCACCGGCCCCGCCGGATCAAGATGCGGCCCTGCGGGTCATCGCGGATCACTACGGCCTCGAAGCGATGGGCCGCGGCGACCTCACGAAGCTCAGCGCCGACTTCGAACTGGCCTCGTTCGCCGAGTGCGAGCGGCGTGGATGCGTCCTCGCCCGCGTCGGCGCAGGCGGGAAAGCAGCCGAAGTGCTTGTTTTCATTTGCCGCGACGCGACCGACCTAGACGCGCAACAGTGGTTCGAGACCCTCATTGAGAAGGCGGCCCCGCCGGTCCTGCGCCGCGCATTGGTGCTTGACGAGGACTTCGCGCACTTCCTCGCAGGCGCGGCGAGTGGCGTGCGCGCTATGGATTCGCTGCGAGTCGATGAACCATCGGCCCCGTCCGCAAGCGACACCACCACGCTCTCGCTTTCCATGGCGTCCATCGAGTCCACCGCCAACGCCACGGTGCGCGTGGTCGATTCGACCTTGTTCGATGCGCTTCGCGTCGGCGCGTCGGACATCCACTTTGAACTGCAGGCCAAGGCGTTGCAGATCAGATACCGCCTCGACGGTGTGCTGCAAGCCGTGAAGCGGATCGAAAGCCTGGAGACGGCCCATCAGGTGATCTCCCGCATTAAGGTGCTCGCGGATCTCGACATTGCCGAGCGCCGCGTCCCGCAGGATGGACGCTTTCGGGTCGTGATGGAGCAGCGCGAAATTGACTTCCGCGTTTCCATCATGCCCAACATGACGGGCGAGGATGCCGTCCTGCGAATTCTCGACCGCAAGCACCTGACCGGCCAGTTCGAAGCACTGACTCTCGACGCACTCAGCTTCGATGAGGACGTGAAGGCCTTCGTGCGCCGCGCGTCGCATCTGCCTTATGGGCTGCTGCTCGTGACAGGGCCAACCGGCAGCGGCAAGACGACGACACTCTACGCCGCAATCTCCGAAATCAACACGGGTCTGGACAAGATAGTCACCATCGAGGACCCGATCGAGTACCAGCTGTCGGGCGTGCTGCAGATTCCGGTCAACGAGAAGAAGGGCCTGACGTTTGCTCGTGGCCTG
Source organism: Ramlibacter sp. (assembly GCA_028292245.1). Lineage (GTDB taxonomy): Bacteria > Pseudomonadota > Gammaproteobacteria > Burkholderiales > Burkholderiaceae_C > Ramlibacter. The sequence continues at coordinate 46,927 of JAQGMS010000008.1, read as the reverse complement.
CGGTCCATTCTTCGGCACGACCCTGACAAGATCATGGTCGGAGAGATTCGCGACACCGAGACCGCCCAGATATCCGTGCAGGCCGCACTGACCGGCCATCAAGTGTTCACCACCGTGCACGCGAACAACGTGTTCGACGTGATCGGGCGCTTCACGAACATGGGCGTTGACAGCTACAGCCTCGTCGCCGCGCTGACTGGCATCATGGCGCAGCGGCTGGTTCGCACCGTGTGCCCGGCGTGCTCGCAGATGTCCGATGCAAGTGCCGAGGAAATCTCCGCGCTGGTGGGGGCTCTTCCATTCGCCGCAACGGCCGCACCACGCATGGCGCATGCCGTGGGCTGCGCGGCTTGCCGTGCCACGGGCTACAAAGGCCGAATGGCTATCGCGGAGACGTTGCCGATGGACGATGAGATGCGCGACCTGCTCGTTCAGCAGGCGCCCATTTCCACCGTCAAGCGCGCGGCTCGGGAGAAGGGTTTTCGCAGCCTTCGGCATTCCGCTGTAACCCTGGCACTGCGCGGCCTTACCACGGTCGCCGAGATCGATCGGGTAGCTCCGCTGGAGTGAAGATGAAGTCCGCAGTTTCGTTTTCCATCAGCGGTGCCCATGCGGTCGCCGAGTGGGTTCCTGCGCCGGCCAGACCGGTCATTGGCGCCTGGTGGCGAAACCGGTCGACTGAGGTCGCCGCAGCAGACGCTGCACGGGTGGTGCTGGCTGCCCATGACGACGAAGCGCTCGACGCGCGGCTGGATTCCTTGGCGGCGGCCTTTGCTTCGACGTGCGAGCGCGAGAACCTGCGAGGCCTCGCATTCGAGGTTCGTCTGGGGTTGGACTTCGCCCGCGTGGGGCTGATGCCAGTCGAGGGCATTGCTGCGAAAGCTTCCAGCGATGCAGCTATGCAAACGTATATTGACGCATGGGTGCGCCACATGCTTCGCCTGGACCCCGCCAGCCAGGTGACGCGCTGGCAACTCCTGGCCGACGGCCGCAATCTTCTGATCTCCTGCATTGATCGGGTCGTTGTCGACGCCTTGGACGCACTCGCGACACGCCAAGGGATGCGTCTTACGAGTTGCCGGCCGGCGATGTTGTCGATGACTGTGGGCGGGATCCGAAAGGATGCCGGCGGCACCATTGTCCTCACGGAGGCCGGAAAGCATTCGCATCGGTCCAGCCTCGTACAGATGATGCAGCTCCAGCGCGGGCAGATCGTGCGCGTATGGCGCGGATGGATTCCATATGCGACCCCAACCGCAGCCGATGTGTCGCTCGATTCGGCGGTGCGCCGGTTCAACGCGACGCCGCCCGGTGCGCCGGACGTTCCGGTCGAGCACGTGCGCTGGCCCGCGGTTGCACGGTCCTCCGCGCAGCTGCGCACCGTCTAGGAGTCAACGTGTTCGTCACCGATCCCTTCGACATTGCGCCCGCCGCGAGCCGCCATACCGGTGCGGCCTGGGCTGCCTTGGCCGCCGGTGTCATGTTCGCGCTTCTCTGCGCATGGGTCTTGGCGAATGGCCTCCACGGTTTCACGCGTGCGCGGGACAGCACGAGCGACGCGCGCAGGCTGGTTCGCGAAAGCACCGAGAAGGAAGCTTCCCTTCGATTGAGGCAGAACGATCCCGCCGTGCTGCGACAGTTGCGCGCGCAACGCGAGTTGCAGCAAGCCCTGCGCCTGTCGTGGTCCGGATTGTTCGACGCACTGGAGTCCGCTGGGGAGGAAGTTGGTTCGCGCGCGACGGTCGTTTCCCTGACGCCCTCGCGCATGCAGGCTGACGCGGCCGAGGTCGGCATTACCGGCTTGGCGGTTTCCGATCAGGCGATGCTGGACTTTCTCAGGGCCCTGCAGAGCCAGCCCCGCGTCCGCGAGGCCAGGCTCGCTTCGCAGCAGATGGCGACACAGGGCGGCGTGGAAGTGATTCGCTTCCAGATCGTGCTGGTCTGGAGCCCTTCCGGCACGCAGCACGCCCCGGGGGCAGCGCGCTGATGAACACATCCTCACGGCGCAGTGCTCGCACGTTCGCGGCCTGGCCGGTTGTCGCCGGCGCCCTCGCGTTCATCGTTGGCATCCTGATGCTGGCAGGCGCGGCGTATCTCCACTCGCGCGCGCGAATTCTCTTGGACTCCGATCCCGTCCAACCATTGCCGGCAGCACAGGCCGAGGCTGGCGCATCTGCCACCGCGGCGCCAATCGACCTGTTGTCGGGCCTGCCGCCCTATCGCACCCACACAGACGACGTCAGCGCATTGCTCAAGATCGCGAGCCAGCAGGCCGTGACCATCCGATCCGCCGAATACCGCTCGGATGCCAGCCCGTCGTTGCCTGTGGTGTTCCGCGTGGCGGACATCCGGATGGATGAGGAATATCCAAGGATCAAGGCATTCGTCGCGGAAACGCTCAAGCGGATGCCTCACGTCTCGCTCGATGAGATTCGCATAGATCAGGCTAGCGCCAGTGCCGGCAAGTTGCAGGTCAGCCTGCGGCTTTCATTTGCATACCGGGCCAAGGATGAATAGGCCGCGCGAGCGCTCGCCACTTCGGCCAACCGTCCGCATCGTGGTCCTGGTGGCAGGCGGGGCCTTGGCATTCGCGCTCGCCGCGACGTTTGGCCGGCCAACGCAGCCCGATGCCGAATTTGCCGCCAGCGTCGTCGCTCCAGCCGAGCGTGTGCGTCCCTCTGCGATTCGAAGCCTTACGTCATCGGTCGAAGGTGCCGCACCGGAGAGGCTGTCAGCTCAAGCCCTCCACAACCCCTTTGGCGCCCTGGCCATCAAGGACTTCGCCGCCCAGGCGGCCTCGGCGGCAAAACCCGCGAGCACACCGGTCGCCGCGAAACCTTCCAAGGCCGCGTCGGCACCTCCTGTCACTGTGGAACCGCCGCCGCCACCGCCCGCGGCACCACCGCTCCCATTCGTCGCCGTGGGCTCCATCGCCGGCGCCGATGTCACGGGCGGTCAACCGGTCGCGTTCATTCGCCAGCAGGACAACCTGCTTCTGGTGCGTGCCGGCGAGTCGATTGGCACGCTCTATCGCGTCGAGAGCATCTCGGCGGAGAAGATCGAATTCACCTATCTGCCCCTCATGCAACGCCAGGCGCTCGCCTTGGCTCCCTAACCCTGGACTCCCATGACAGCATTGGCCCTCTTACCCTTTGAAAAGAGGATATTCGCCTGGCGCCAGGTGGCGCTCGGTTGCGCGATCCTGGTCAGCGGGTGCGCGACCTACGAGCACACCAAAGGGCAGCTGCAGATGAAGATGGACAAGACATCGGAAGGCATCGAGTCCCTGGAGAACGCTACCAAGCTCGCGCCGACGGATGCCGCCTTCAAGGTGGACTACCTGGCTCAGCGCGAACATAGCGTGCGCGACATCCTGGGCCAGGCCGACACCCTAAGGGCTGAAGGCAAGTTGCAGGAGGCGCAAGCGGCGTACGAAACCGCTTTGCGCATGGACCGCGGAAACGCCCGCGCCCGCGCTGCGATGGCGGCTCTGCCCCAGGATGCTCGATACGCCAGGCTCGTGAGCGAAGGCGAAACCTTCCTGGCGCAAGGCCGGGTGGATCTCGCACTGGACAGAGCCGCTCAAGCCCTCGAAGGCTTCCCCCAGAACCATCGCGCCGCGAAACTCAAGGAGGCGGCCTTGGATGCGCAAGCCGGCCTGGACGGCGAGCGGGCCAAACTGCTTGCTGCCCGATCCATCCTTGAGAAACCCGTGACGCTGCAGTTCAACGACGCCGCCCTACGGACGGTGTTCGAAGCGATCTCGCGATCGGTGGGGTTGAACATACTGCTCGACCGAGACGTGAAGCCGGCATCGAAGGTCACGATCTTCGTCAAGGATATTTCGGTGGCCGATGCGATTGATTTCATCCTCCTGCAAAACCAGCTCGAGCGGCGGATGATCAACGGCAACACGATGATGGTCTATCCATCCACCGACGCGAAGAAGGCCGAATACGAAGACCTGACGATCCGCTCGTTCCAGGTCACCAACACGGATATCAAGTACTTGAGCACCATGCTCAAGACCATGCTGAAACTTCGGGAAGTGGCCGCGGACGAGCGCAGCGGGGTTCTTGTCATTCGCGACACTCCCGAGCGCCTGAGGCTCGCGGCACGCCTGATCGCTGTCCACGACGTCGCCGATCCGGAGATCATGCTCGAAGTCGAGATACTGGAGGTGTCGAGCACGCGCAAGAGCAACCTGGGATTCGTGCCGCCTTCCAGTTTTTCCGTGGCGACACCTGGGGCAGTTGGTGCCTTGACGCTGGGTGCGCTCAAGGCCTTGCGCAAGGATGACCTGCTCGTCTCTCCGCTTTCCGCCACATTGAACTTCAAGCTGGAGGACACAGATGCCAAGCTTCTTGCCAGCCCGCGCATCCGGGCGCGCAACCGCGAGAAGGCAAAAATCATGATCGGTGACCGCGTGCCGACGATCACCAACACTGTGACCCCGGTCCTGACCGGCGCCGCAGTGGTGACCGGTAGCGTGAGTTACCAGGATGTGGGCCTCAAGCTGGAGTTTGAGCCACAGGTGTATGCCAACAACGAAGTCGGCATCAAGATTTCGCTGGAGGTCAGCAACATCGCCGCGGAGTTCACGGACGCGCAGGGCGGACGCTCCTACCAGATCGGCACGCGCAACGCGAACACGAACCTTCGCCTCAAGGATGGAGAAACACAGATTCTCGGTGGCCTGATCACGGACCAGGACCGCAACACCGCGTCCAAGATTCCGGGTCTCGGCCATCTGCCCGTGGTGGGGCGCCTCTTCGGGAACAACGATGGCTCGGATTCGCGCAGCGAAATCATCCTGGCAATCACGCCGCGCATCGTGCGAAACATCGCAGACCAGAGCCCAGAGGCGCGCAGCATCTTCTCCGGCACGTTCAACGTGCTGCGCGAGAAGCCGATTCTCGCGGAACCCATTCCGCAACTCCGGGTGCCGGCGTCGGTTGGCACCGCGCCCGGTCCCGGCGTGGCAGTGCCTCTCACGGTATCGCCGGCGGCTGTGGGCGGAGTCTTGTTCAACCCGGCAACCGCGCCTTCCGTGGCGCCGGCTGCGCCGCCCGCCACGTCCCTGCCGGCCCCTCCTCCCATGTTCGTGCGTCCCACCGCACCGCGCTGACATGCGACTGCGTCAGCTTCAACGACACGGCCGGCCGATGGGCTTCACGCTTATCGAGCTGCTCGTGGTGTTCTCGCTCCTCGCACTGCTGCTGAGCATCGCTGTACCACGGTATCTCAACGCGACCGAGACAGCCCGCGAAAAAGTGCGCGCCCAGAACATGGCGACGCTGCGGGATGCGCTGGACAAGTTCAGGGCGGACCAAGGCCGATACCCAACGGAGCTGGGTGAACTTGTGCAGAAGCAGTACCTGCGTGCTGTCCCCCTAGATCCGGTCTCCGGCTCAAACAACTGGACTCCGATGGCGCATCCGGCCGGCGCCGAGCCGGGCGTATACGACATCGCTCCCCCGTTGCCCGCGACTGTGGCGGGTGAAGGGACGCCTAGATGAGGGGGGTGAGAATGCGCGGCTTCACGCTGGTTGAATTGCTTGTGACACTAGCGCTCATCGGCATCGCGGCGGCAGTGGTCCTGCCGTTCGGCGCCTTGACGCAGACGCGTGCAAAGGAAGCCGAACTGCGAGTCGCCCTGCGCACGATCCGGCTGGCGTTGGACAGCTATAAGGCGGCGGCGGACTCCGGCGCGATCGACAAGCCAACCGGCAGCTCCGGCTATCCACGCAACCTCGATCTCCTGGTCACCGGAGTCCCCCGCTCGGCGGCGCTGGGCTTCAGCGCCACGCCGATGGTCTTCCTGCGGCGGGTGCCGCGGGATCCCTTCGCCGACGAAGACTCCTCGCTTCCCGCCGCGCAGACTTGGAACATTCGCAGCTACGGCGCGCAACCGGGAGAATTCGGCGATGGTGCCGATGTTTTCGATGTGACGTCCAAATCCGACCGCGTAGGACTGGACGGCTCTCGGGTGCGCGATTGGTGAACGCCGTACCTCGACCGATCATGCGGAGGCGATCTGGCTGCGAGGGCCTGGTGCTGCTTGCCGTACTGGTGTTCATTCTCGTCTCAACTCTTGCGGCGAGCAGCCTGGTGGCCGTTCACAAGACTCAAGTTCAGCGGGAAAAAGAGGAGCAGCTGCTCTTTGTGGGCGCCCAGTTCAAGCGCGCGATCGCGTCGTACCACAACACAATTCCGCCAGGGGGAACGCGTGCTTGGCCGCCGACGCTGGAGGTTCTGCTGAATGACAACCGTTTCCCAACGCCTATCCAGCACCTGCGACGCCTGTATCCGGACCCGATCACTGGCCATCCCGATTGGGATCTGATCCAAGGAAACGGCGGCATTGTTGGCGTTCGAAGCCAATCGAATCTCCCCACCATGAAGAGGTCGGGATTCGGCAAGGGTTTCGAGGACTTCGAGGGCAAGGAGACCTATTCGGACTGGATCTTTTCGATTCGCTAGATGTGCGCCGAACTAGCCTAGGTGAAGCTCCGAAGGGCAGTTTGCGATCTCTGCGATTTCCGCAAGGGCTCTCAAAGGGTCTCGATCTATCGCTCAGCCACATTGGTTCGCGAGTTTCTGTTCTGGTTTGAGGGTGAATGCTCTTCGGTTCAGCACGGTCATGCCTTGACCACACACATAGAAGTTGTTGTCCTACGCGACTAATGCCCATAACGCCAAGCCACGGACAGAAGGGATGCAGGCATTGATGCTGGAAGGGTCCAATGTAGCTTCATCAGGAGCAGAAAAGAATGATTGAGCACATCACCGGCCCATACAAGGGTCATTACATCGCGGCCTATGCGTGTCCGATGGGCGATCTAGGGAAACAATACCTGGGCTATTTCAGAATTTGTGCCGCTATGCCGCGCTCGTTCTTCGACGACGACTATATGCGCGAGGGCTACTGCGAAGATATCTGCCAGACTTCCGCATCCGCCCTTCGGTGCGCAGAATTGCAGGCAATAATCCAGCTTGACCGACTGCCAGCTCCTGCGAGTTCAGTCTGTCATTGGGGCCAAGCTGCTGACAGGGCTGTTTCATCGATGGTGCTGTTCGACCGTTGGCCAACAATTTCCAAGCCCCACCATTGAGCTGGTGCGGTGCCCATGAACACCTGATCCTTTGTGCCGGACAAGTTCTGGTGCGACCTAGTCATTTGATAGGCGGCCGGGATGATCGATGGCTTCAAGCGCATTGCGTAGACGTTGCCTGGCGGTCGCCTTCAGGGCCTCTCGAACTTCAAGCTGCACGGTCGTTGGTTTATCGCCAGTGCCCTCTAGATAGTTACGAAACGCGCGGGACGTTTGTTGATCTGCTTCGGCCGCAAGCAAATCTGCAATCAGCCATTCGTCGAAGAGTTCGGAGTTGGTAGCCACGCATGTCACCTAAGCCATTCTAGGACGGACCCGAAAACCGGTACACATGAATTGTGACCCTAGTCGGAGGTGGGCCTGCGGTTTGAATTTCGAGAGCCAGTTGCAGGGCGTTGGGCGGACAGGGTCGCGTGGCTCGGGGACCAATGGAAGAGCTTCCGCTTGGGTCCCCATGTGGATAGTCGATCTGCCGTACGGCCATTGAAGACTCGCAATTGCGACCAGATCCCTGAATACCCTGTTCGCTAGAAGCTGCTCAATAGCAGGCGCACCCGCCCGGCGTATGACATGTGTAGGAATTGGAGATGCAGGTATCGCCGCACGGTTTGCCGGTTGTGCAATGCTTGCAGCAATACGTCGACTGTGCAGTAGCCGTGATGCTGACTGATGCCGGCGCGCTGTTCACCCTTCCATCGTTGACGACGAGCGTCGCGACGTAGGTCCCGGCAACATCGGGCGTGAAATACGGAGTGGCTGATATGGCGTTGACAAGCGCAGCGCCACTCCCAAAAGCCGTGGAAAGCGTCCATTGATACGTCAGTGCATCGCCGTTCTGGTCGTAACTTGAAGTTCCACTCAAGAAAACGGCCGTGCCGGCAACGACGCTGCGGGAGCCGCCAGCATTCGCCACCGGCGCCACGTTTGCGATCACTGAACTCACGCTCACATTTGCGGCAACGCTTGACGTGTTGCCGTTGTTGACCACGAGTGCGGCCACGTAGACGCCGGCCACATCTGCAATGAATGTGGGATGCGCACTGCTTACGCCGCTCAGCGCGGCCAGGCTGCCAGCGGGCTTCGACAACAGCGTCCAAGAATACGTCAGCGGCCGGCCGTTGCCGTCCGCGCTGCCCGCTCCGTTTAAGGTCACGGTTGTCCCCACGTACACCTCTTGTGGCGCGCCAGCGTTGGCGGTTGGAGGCGTGCAACTTTCAGGAAACACGTCACAAACAAACTGCATCAGTGTGCCGACGGTGAGGATGTTCGGTCCGAAGCTGGGGCCGAGCACGCGCACGAACTGTCCATCGACGCCCAGGTAGGTGTTGGTCTCGGGGTAGTACCGATAGATATACGGTGGAGAGAGTTGGGGCTCGCGGTGACTCGGAAAATACTGTGGATACCGAAGTTCCGCCCAATCCATGAGATTCGTTGCATCGACGAGCGCTGCTGCTCGCAGTGCAGCGGTCGGCGGCTGTCCACGCGCAAAGGTCGATTGAGCTGTGCCCGCCTGCACCGCATGCGACCCATCCGTCAACGCCACGCCGGCGGCATTCTTGGAGCCGCCGCCGCAGGAAGCGAGAAGCATTCCGATGAGAACGCCGACTAACGCCTTTTCGATCTTGTGAGCCATGACTGCCTCCTCGGCATTCAAGTGTATGGGGGATCACAGTCGCATGCCACCCGCGCATAGTCGATGTCCTCCAGTTGTAGGATGACAAAGCGGCTATTGCGGTCCATACTGCTGATCCAGCAGGGCTCGCCCTTGCTAAGGGGGTGAACAATGACCAGATCGTGGATTCGAATCCGCGCAATTGCGGGCCTGCTCATCGCAAGCCCGCTATGCCTGTGGTCTTGGCCGGCCAATGCCGGCTTCGAAGACTGCCAGGAATACGTCGTCTACGGCCTCCCCGGACCGTCAGGTGACCAGCTCTGCCGCCTTGGCTACGCTTTGGCTCACGATCCTGAGAAGAAGACTCCCATCTGGGTCGCCGAGCACATCACCCGTGAACGCGCAATGGCGCAGGCCACTCGGAAGGATCTCTTCGCGCCAGACCCCGATCTCATTGCGGGACAGCGAGCGGAACTGCGTGACTACAAGGGCAGTGGATTCGATCGGGGCCACATGGCGCCCAACGCGGATTTCAATTGGGATGCTGACGCCGCGAAGGAAAGCTTCTATCTCTCGAACATGGTCCCTCAAGTTGGCAAGGGCATGAACCAAGGCATCTGGAAAGAACTTGAGAGCGCGACGCGATTGTGGGCAGTGCAGCGTGGCGGGGTGTTCGTCTATACCGGTCCCATCTACGAGGGCCAATTTCGAAAAATCGGTAAGGGCAAAGTCGCCGTCCCCACCGCGCTTTACAAGATCGTCTATGACCCGGCCACCGATGAATCCGTGACATTCATCATGCCGAACAAGGCGCTGAAGGTGCAAGACCTGATGAACTACATCGCGACCATCGACGACGTCGAGACTCGCACAGGCTTGTCGTTCTTGTCAGCCATTCCGGAGGATCGGCGCCAAACGATCAAGCGAGCCAAGGCTACTGTCACCTGGAAATAGAGTACGCCCTGCCTCGATGCGACCGGTCTATCCGTCGGGATTGCTGGTACTGCAAGGACCTGCGTGACTACGCTGCTCAGGCCGCTTATCACGCGAACACTGACAGCTGCCGCCCCAACACCCGATCCGCCCGGGCGATCCGCACGGCCTGAACTAGGGCTAGGAAAGCTAAGAAGCCGAACGTCGGTACCGTGAGGAAAAGGAGCTTAAGGGAGCCCAGTCCACCACCAGCGAACATCGGTAGAAATAGCGGAGACATCGCGAGGGCGAAAAGCGCCACGTAAGCGATGAGCCCTGTCGTCTTCCAGAAGGTGCGCTTCCAGGCGGCCTGCCAAGCGGGCGCGAAGGAGATTTCCGAGGGTGTAGCCGTGGCCCGATGATGTAGAAACGCCTTGGCGGCCACATAGTCTTTTAGCGACACGGCAGGTTCCGGCAGCTTCAACAGATACTCCACCTCGCGCGCGCTGAGACCATCTGTCCCTGCGAGGGCCTGTAGGCCCTTTTCTCGCAGGAACGGGTGCATCGACGGTGCATTTTGTAAATCGGCAAGAAACTCCTTGGCGAACCGGTACTCATCTCTCAAACGCCCTCGCGAGTGCATAAGTAACTCATAGCCACCCTTGAGCGTCGCAAGCGCAGCAGCGAGAACCGCGATCACGCGTGCAAGGATTTCGAAATCACTCATTTCTTTCTCCCTAGGTATTGATCGGGACCCGGTAGCGATAGCGAACCTCCCCAACAAGAGGTGAGCAAAGCCGCATACACGCGCAGACGATTGCCAAAAAGATCCGATTCATACCGGCCCTTCTCAAACTGCCCGAGACTCGAGCAGTCTAGCCGCCGTGCCGTAGCCGGTCATCCCCAGAACGGTGGATGCGAACCCTAGCAAGCTGGCCGCACCGCGATCAACCCATGCCCCGTCAACTCTGACAGCTTGCGCGACTGCGCATTCTGCATAGGATTCGGTGGAGTTTTCTTTCGAGGAGATTGTCTTGCCCTTTGTGATTGGCGAACACGTGCGCGTCGAGGATGGCGGACCGACTTGGTAAGGCCAGGTCGTACGGCCACTCGGCGGTTCCACATACCGAGGCCGCGTTGGCGGCACAGGCGGAGGATCCACCATACGCACGATCTGGCCGAAGCGGTGCTTCTGCCGATCATCGCCGGGCGTGTAGTGGCTCCGCGCCACAACCCGCTGCGCGCCCGGGCAAACTGGCTGCGACTCGGGAACATGGCCGCAATGCAGTCGATGCACGGCACTACCAAGCCTGGCGCCGGCAGATTGGGAGTGGCGGGAACCCAAGGCGGTGAGCAGACAAGCCTGATCAAGTACTTCCAGGCCCTGCAAGGGCAGACCGACTTTCCATTTCGCTGGCGCATCGCGGGCGGCGACTTCGATAATCTGATGAATGGAAATCAGGTCACGGCGCGACCCGTCGTGCACGGGGGTGTCGACATGCAACCGATCATGCGGGTCCCATTCGTCATGTTGCGCAGAGGCGAGGTCTTCATCGGCCCGCCACTGCGCATCGGCGGATCCATGACGGTCAACCACAACCACCTCGCCCGTCTTGCTACCCATATCCTATTTGCGGGACAGATGGATCTCCAGTTTGGCAAAAAGAAGCATTGCTTGGAAATGCGGACTCGGGAGGCTATCGATGCACGAATGCGCAAGCCCCGGCATGTGGGTTGCCGATGGACAAATACGCCCCGCAGTGACCATGCAGTCTGATGTAAGCGCGAGGCGCCGCGATTCGTGGCCTCCACGGCCTGAAACCGGGAATCTGTAAGCGCTCTCACCTGGTCGGCGAGACCGTGCTCTTAGCCCTGCAAATCTTCCAGCCGGGTCGCAGCTTCTCTTTTCCCGAACTTGCGAACCGCTGCGATAGCTTGCAACTGGCTCGCGCGTGGTCGTACATCACCGCCCTCCCACTTGTAGATCGAGAGCGGACTCACGCCGATCAACGCTCCGTAGTCTTTGGCGGAGAGTCCAAGCTTCGCTCTGTGATCGGCCAGGCGCTTGGCGCTGAATCGAATCTTCCCAGCATGCGATCCGGACGGCTGTGGTGCCTCTCGCTTTGCGCCCTTCAATAGCTGCCTCACATGACGCTCAAGCGCAGCGACTTCCCGCTTGAGCGTCGCGATATGTGAACGATATTGGGTCGAAGCCTTCTTGATGCCTTCGGTTTCGGCTCGCACTTCTTTGCGGGCAACACGAGCGATTTCGCTTTTTAGGATGGACGCGATATTTGACATGGGGCCGATTGTGCCCTGCCGGCGAAACGAAGAGCCCGGGACGTGTCCGGACTCTTAAAGGACCGCGCCCCAGGGAGGAGCGGCCGGTCAGCCTCCGCCATGGAGGGACGCGGGGTGAATATGCTGAGTCCAGCCATTGATCCTTTGCCGGAGCGGCGGAAGGGCTGCTTTGGCGCTTACGCGAGCTGTCTACGTCCTTTCGAGCGTCGCTCCGATCTGCCGCTCGATGTCTTTTACGATCTCGTTGGCCAGGTCGGAAGAATTCTTGAGGTCGAACTTCATCATGCCTTCGAGCTTCGCGTCCACGCGAAGAGAGGTTCTGCCGCCTCTATCCTCAACGGACAGCGTGACGTTGTAGGCAGCTTGGCCGCCGGTGACCGTTACCGTACCTCGGATGCTGCCAGCTTCGCGATCAACGCTTTCAGCGATGCCCTTGGCGTTAAGCGCCTTTAGCGCCGCATTGAAGACGACCGGCTTCTTTGCCGTTGTCGTGTACTGCCAAGACACGGGCTTGTCCGTGAACGAGTTTGCAATGGGCGCGAGTGCGAGCGCCATGCAGCCGGATAGACAGGCGGCCACGATTGCGGCGACGAGAAGTCTGAGAGTGCTTCGCATGGATTCCCTCCGGAGAGTTGGTAGCGCCGCCAGCGGGGGTCGCCGAACTAGACGCAATATGTTGATATACAACAAATTGCATCATTCCTCATTGGACGTTGAGTGTCAACACTCTGGTTTGACCAAGGGCTGTGACATGCGACACAAGAAACCTGCCGATCCGGCGGAACTGAGAAAGAGACTGGGACGCGCCATCGCCGAGCGGCGAAAGGCCAAGGGACTCACGCAGGACGACCTGGCCGGTACTGTGGAAGTGGATGCGGAAACTGTGTCTAGGATCGAGCGAGGGAGTTCTCTGCCGTCGCTTCAGCGCTTACTGGTCATCGCAGAGGCGCTCGACGCCGGCGTGGGAGAGCTTCTCTCTGAGGCGAGCCCGCTTGCAAATGACCGAGCTCACAGCCTGGTTGTGGCCATGGCCGCACTTGGCGACTCGGACCAGCGATTACTCTTGGACTTTTCCCATCTCCTTCGGGACCGCAGCCGCTAACACTCGCTCGTCAGTGTGCCTACGGGAGCATCTGACCACGCAGCCTCGCAAGCACCCTATCGCGAGCGAACAAGACCGGACCGGCGATGCCGCGGCCCAACGACGAAGGCCTGCAGGACACGCGCAGCAAGCATCGAAGCCCACAGCAAGAGAAAAAGCACCAAGTGCTGCACGATGTAGACGCCAATCGCCAGCGCCAGCATTTCGCCGCGGGTCTCCGCCAGACGAGCAGGTCCACGGCGGATGGCAAGGCGAAGTACATGCGTAGAACACGCCGTGGTGAGTCCCAGTGTCCGCGAAACTGCCGCCCGCATAGGCGATGAAGGGCGAAGCGAAGCCCAAGCCGATAGCGGCAGTGGCGATCAGAATGATTTTCTTGAGCATGATTTTCTCCTCGGCAGAATGGGAGAAGTCTCGGTTTCGCCGGTAGTTCGTGCAGCGGCATTCTTCGCGTTCGGTCTGTGAGATATCCACAGAAATGGCGGACATCGCCGGAAGCCTCCTGATCTGCGTAGCAGCAAGCAGCGCTAAAGTTGAGCTGTGAAGAGAGTTCGGCGCCCGCCTTCCACGACTGGATCGGGACCATAGGCATCCGACTTTGCGGAACGCCCGTTCAACTAGGGGCCTCAACTCGGCCAGTATCTGAAAGACACTATGAAGCGTGATTGGGACTTGCTTCGGGCGCAGTTGACTGCCATCGAAGAGGATAAAGACTTCAAGGCTGCGGTATTGGGCGGTCCGGTCGATACGCCCGGGTGGAAGGATGGACAAGACGAGTCCGACTATGTGAAGGAACTCAAGGCCCACCAGGAGATCGAGTCCCGCATCTTCGGCCACTTGGAATTGCTGGTCCAGAACGGCTTCGTCACTGGCGTGAAGGTTGTTCGGTCATTGGATGGAGCTTTCCGCTACTCGATATCGGCGCCTCGCCTAACAATGGCGGGACATGATCTGCTCGATACCATGCGCTCCGAGACACTTTGGGCGACGATCAAGTCCACCGCCAAAACGAAGGGACTGGAGCTGACGTTCGACAGCGTCAAAGCGCTTGGTGCGTTCGTCATGAAGGGCCTGCTTGGCGACTAGGAAGTCCGCCGCTCTGACGCCCTCTCCTCAATATTGAGGGGGAAAGATGCGCCACGATCCCATAAAGTTGCATGCGAAGGTCGGCAAGCTCTCCATTGCCAGATGACCGCCGCCTTTGTTCGTTTGATGGTGTCGCGCTGGTCGTCCGGAACGGCCGAGAGGAAGGAAAGTCCGGTCCGCCTCTCCACCTCTTCGATCGTTGCGATGTACTGCATCAGGTCCTGCACTCTCAACGCCTTGCTCGGGCATTATGAAGGTCACGGACTCGGAAGCCTGGCGGATGCCCAATTTGCGGGCGACATCCGTATTCCGAATCGATGACGGCGATCGTGATACAAGCCTAGCGTCTCCCGAGCAGCCTCGCTCCGGTCATGCTCAGAAAGGAGCATGAAGTTAATCGGACGCAAAAAAGGCCGGCTGCGGAGATATTGAAGTAGAGAAACGATAACGCTTCGACCTACTATGCGCTTCGGCATGACCATGTCCGAACCACGGGAAACATTCCTAGTCACCCGGGCCTCGGCGGGCGAAAGGACGCAGACTTCTATTTTCTCCGGAATGATGCCGCATGAAGTTAGGCGCTTTGAGCTTTGTGGCTCTCATGGTTCGCCTTCCACGAAACTCTCGTTTCCACCCTGAACCCACCAGGCTTGTCTGCTGCATCATGGAGAGCTTCGTAGATAGCAAAAGTCTTAGTTGCGTCTTTAACTACGATCTGGAGATCCTTGGCCCCTGATACGTTTTCAAGATTCCAACCGTCTACATTCATCAATTGAGTGTGAATCATTTGCACGGTGGGCCTCAGGCCCTCTGCGCCGCGTGTACACACGAAGCGAAACGTTAGCGCGGTCTGGTGCCCGAGTACGATCGGCTCGAATAGTGTCTCGGTTCCCGCCACTAATGGTGATTCGTTGAGCTCCTCTATCAAAGCGGTCAAGTCTTGAATTTCACCCGTCGCCGTCGATTCATCTTTGAGCGGTACAACGACCACTACATCTTCCCAGCCGTCGCTGAGATAGACCTCGTGATCGACTCGACCTTTCTCGGTAAGGCGGGCTCTCAGCCAATTGGCAAACATCAAGCGCGATGCATCCCACCGTAGGGAGATCATGATGGCTGCAAGCCTTCGGCCTGATTCGATCTGAACGTCCCCGACTCTCACAAACCTTTTCAACCGTGAAACTGCGCAAAGGTCTGAAACGGTTTTTCGCTCATCTCTCGGCATTTCGCCTAAGGTGAAGGCGTCGTAGCGGCCTAACAGTAGTGAGGGCTTGTCGGAGCCATACTTGAGACTGAGCTTTCCTTTCGCATTGTTGCCGCGAGCAGGCTTCAGGCTGACAAGATGGAATGAATTTAGAAGCGACTTGCCTAAGCCTATCTTTGCGAACTCTTCCTCTTTGAGTAGCAATGGCGCGAGCGCTGCCATGTCCTTGTCGGTGACGACGAACTTGCAGGCTTCGCCTATTTCAAGTGATATGGGGCGCCGCGCCCTGACGGCACGGTCCAGCTTAGGCAACCATTTCGGGAAATAGATATCCTTGAGCCTAGCCTCGTCTATGGAGTTCGAATGGCTGGTCCGTTCTTCAATGCGCTTGGCTGCCCGCTGCTCATCAAGCGCGCTGCCTTCGCGCACGCTTGCCTCACCATTACTCAACCTATGGACATATATTGTTTGTAATAGTCGATATGGATTTCCAGTACGGTATAGATAGTCATCGATTGCCAAGAAGTTCAAGGCTCGCAATTCATTGCGCTGCGTGTCCGTTAATCGTCCTGGGCCATGACTTTCGACCGCCCACTCTATTCTCCACAATGCGTCGTGAACGGTGCGAACCTGGTTGGCTTCGCTAGGTCTGCGAAATGCGTCCTGGCGATGACTAGCAATAGTTTGCAAATACTTTCTCCGTACAGGATCGGACATTACTTGTCTGCCTAAAGAGAAGTCTTGTGGCCTATCTGCAGTGTCGCACCGCCAATGTTTTTTGGCCGCTTGAATAAACTTGCTATCCCAAATCTTTAACTTGTTCAGTATGGGTGACAACCTGCTGTGCTCCTCAGTAACAGTCAGCGCTAGGTCCCTGGCAAATTGATACTCAAATTCGCGACCATAGTGAAGTTCGCTGATTTGCTCTGGCTCCGCGTGCACACCCGTCGCTAGGTCAAGGTAACACTCCAACCAGTGGTCAACTTGTTGAATCAACTCTTGAGCCAACAAGTCAGTTTCGCGCTTGTGTGCTCGCAAGAAAGCAACAAGTACCTTTCCGCGATAGTAGACTTCAGGGTGATGTGTACCTGCAACAATTCTCGACGGAGTAAACACTTCACGATGAATATAGTCCAGCGATATTGACGAGAAGTCCTCTATTGGTTTTAACATGCCAAAACAGTCATGCATCAAGTCAGCCATTGACTCGATCTCGCTGATTTCCATCAGCCACGCGTGGAGATAGGCGCATCCATAACGCTCCGCAGCCAGGAGGTCGCACATGATCTCTCGGACGAGTGGCCATGCTTGTGCGGTGGTATTTGCCCGCGTACTATGCCGATTGGCTAGCCAGCCTTCTGCGCATTTGTTGAGCCGCCGTAGCGTGCGACTGAGCTGATCCTCTTGGTGTTCCAACCGAACGTATGGGCTGTCTCGCCCATACAAGTCTTGCAACACTTGGTGCGCCAACTCGTGCCCAATAATGGGGTGAGATACAAGGCGCTCGGGCATCCAG
The DNA here is from genome assembly GCA_028292245.1 of Ramlibacter sp. GTDB lineage: Bacteria > Pseudomonadota > Gammaproteobacteria > Burkholderiales > Burkholderiaceae_C > Ramlibacter. The sequence continues at coordinate 30,079 of JAQGMS010000008.1, read as the reverse complement.
TATGACAGCCCCAAAGAGCTGAATTTCGTAGGCTGCCCCATTGTGTTGGGCCCTCCAAGAGCCCATTGCTTCCATAGTTTATAGCCCTTGTGCGAGACAAAAGTATGCTGGGTTGAGGAAGCCTCGTATTGCCAAGAATAGAGCGTCGCGGGGACTTCGGTGTAAGGATAGTCCGCACCCAAGTTCTTAGCCGCGAGTACTAGATCGCGATGAACCCATTTCACGTGCTCGCATAGAAATTTGTCGACTTGCCCTTGTTCCGCGCGGCGGCGTAGCACCGGATTTGGATAGTCCGGATTCGTCCTTTCAAGCTGCTGCCCTAGACGATCATGGAGTTCACCGAGCCTCTCTGCAACAACAGACGCTTTAATCATCACTTTCGCGTGCCACACCAAGCGAAAACACTGATAGGCACGGAGTGCGCCAGGCGACAAGTCCTCACTAGCCAGAATCTTTGTGCGCCACCATTCTTCGAATGCAGTTCGTTCGCGTATGTCAGCTGTGGCCTCTATGTGAAGCTCCGATGCGGCGCTTTTTATGCGGTATAACAGTGCGAGGCTGCTGCTATTGGTGTGTTTGCCGCTAGGCAGGCGATAGGTTATAGCGTCGATGAGGTGATCGAGCTCATTTATGAGTATTTCCTGACGGCGCTGTAGGTCAAACAACATGACTCGATGGAGAGTCCCGCCTGCGGTGGTGTCCATTGCCTCCGTTTGGTTTGTCATCTCCGTCCCTCTCCGCCGTAGCATTTTCCTTCGTTCGCCAAGCGACTCTCTTGTAATTGCGTACGCCGCTCGCTTGAATTTGTCTTCTTGGCCTCGCCCACACTCATCATTTGCGCAAGTGTGCCGTGCACTGAACTAAATCCGAGCGTGCCGGCAGGATGATCGCAGTCGCGGCAACACTCCGGCTCTTTAGAAGGTTCCGGAAAGAGTCCAAAGTAGCTGAAGAGCATGGGCGTTATCGCAAGGACCAGTACTTGCAGCGCAAGCAGGCCGCTCTCTGACATGTATTCCCTGAGGACCTTACGATTTTCTTCTTCCCCCAGGGCGAACACGTCAACGTCGCTTGTTGGACGAAGGTCGGGGTCGTGAATCGTCTTCCCACCAAAGTCGCTTTCGGTAACCACGATGAAGAATGGCATGGACCAGCTAGCCCAGGTAACTGCGGCAAGCGCGAGCTCAAACCGTTCCGGGACTTGAGAGGCAGGCATGAGCGCGGGGAAAGGGAGAAGATTGAGGATCGGCAGTGCCAGCAAGATGGCGAGCGGAAGGGTGACAGGCGCGTAATACCAGATAAAGGCGCGAATGCCGCGCTTCCACACGGCTCCCTCGATATCTGACCTGAACAGGCCGCCTGCTAGGCCGTACAGGTGGAACTCCTGCGCAATGTTGCGTGCTGCGCGCCAATTTCGAACTGGCTCGCCTGCCATTCGTCTGGTCGTTTGGGTGATTTTCTCCTTGACCGTTTGGCTAACCGATCTGTACGCACCCTCCAGTTCGGGCAAGCGAAAGGATGGAGAGAATCTCGTCCAAATGAGACAAAAACCCGCCCACACAAGAAGACATCCGAGCATCGGCGCGGCAGGTCCAAATTGAATCGGGCCAAGTCTTCCAGGTATATGCGCGACGCCGCGGAAAGACATCAACAGCGCGATTGCGCTAGCCGGAAGAAGACAGAATAGCCAAATTGCGGCATGGCGCTTAGCTTGAAGCGAAGGCACCGATAGTAGGAGCTGCGTCTGATTGCCTAACCGAACCCGAGACCACCCGATGTCGGCTATCGCTACGATATGCAATACGGCGCAGAGGAGGAGAAGGAGCCCGATAACCATTCCAAGATACGTCGTGCGTGCCAACAAAGGAATGGCCGTGATTACTACGCCTAGTCCAACACACGCGAAATACGTTGGCGTCGGTCTAAGTCGAAACTTGGGATCAATAAAAAAAGACGTTCGCTTAGAGCTTGCCGTAACCGAGGTCAGCCATTCGTGAGGCTCGCTCTCCGTGCCGAATACGCGGAACATGGTCCCCGTTGGGAAGACACTGAACATTCCTCCTCCTTTTTTCCCAAAAAAAAAGCATCGAGACAAGTCTCGATGCCTTAGCCGTCATCGTGCCATTGGGCACGCACTAGTTCAATAGATCGACGCTGGCTTGTAGTCTTTCTTGGTGGTCTTGAACCGTGCACCAGAAATGGTCAGATTGGGCTCGCGCGCGGGCAACGCGCCGCGCCCAGCCACGCTTCCGCTCAATAGCAACGTGTGCCGCTCTCGCTCCTGGTCGACTTGGAAATCCCGCAGGCCTTCCATGTCGGCTCGAAGCGCTTGCAGTTCGCTGCCTTGCTGTCCCACGGCCGCTCGAACTGCTTGCAACTCGGTCCCCTGCTGCCCCACTTCGGCTCGAAGTGCTTGCAGTTCGGTTTGAACTTCAGGCAGCTTCGTCAGCGCTTCAAGAACCTTACGCTGAAACTCCTCCGCGCTAACGCGGGTCGATGCTTGTTCGGTCGTCATGTTGTGTACGCGGTTCGTGCGCTTGTTAACCACACCTATCGGCCCCGTGGCCTCCCGCTTCCTCTTAAGGCTGCGATTATGTCGGCTGTTGTCCATGGCTGGCAAACTCCTTTTGTCAAGTCACTGTTGAAATGAGGACTGTCAGCTAGCGTCTCAAGCCCCGTCAAACCGGATCGGTCGGCGGGGACCGGGGGCGCCCGCCACCTTAAGTAGAACAAATATAGTACTTTTGTCAACGATTGAGGCCATCTGAGCAGTTTCCTCATCCGATGATGGAGGTGGTTTGCTCCCCCGTTGCGCTGATGAGACACTTCGCATCCAGCCAGTATGTGCCGAGAACTGCTGCTGTCTGTAAGCCAAAGCCTGATCTTGACTGACCTAGGTTCGACAATAGTGGGAGCTGCCCGCGCATCCGCAGTCAAAGAAGGCCTCGTTCGGCTAGGCTCACACTGTCGCCAGCCGCCAAGATCACGTGATCCAGTACTCTCACGTCCACCAGCGCCAAAGCCGCCTTCAAGGTCTGCGTCAGCGCCTCATCGGCCCGGCTTGGCTGGCATGAACCACTAGGATGGTTGTGGGACAGGATCACAGACGCGGCTCGATGTTCCAGCGCACGAACGACTATCTCCCGCGGATACACACTCGTTTGTGTGAGGGTCCCGCGGAACATCTCCTCCGCCACAATGAGCCGGTTCTGTGCGTCTAAGAATAGGACGACGAAGACCTCATGGGCTTTCGTGAGATAGAGCATTGAGAGGTACCCCTTGACGGCTCCCGGACACGAGAAGACCTCGCGCTCGGTCAATTCGTAGCGGTACATCCGCTCCCACAGTTCGCGAGCCAGGAACACGGGCCGCAAGGCAGCCTGTGGTTTTCCAGTCTGGATCAGCCGAACAAGCGAGCCTTTGTAGATGCGCTCCGTTTCGTCTTCGCCGATAAGCTCCTCAAGGAGTTCACGCGAAGACATGCTTTGAATGTCTTCCATGAAAACTCCTTGGCGAATGAACAACTGCCTTTAGTCTCTCAAGCCATGCACCTTCAGAAAAGGGTGTACTTCTTGCCTGCGTGGAAACTTCCAGTCCCGACAGAGCGTTGTGGCCTTGAATGGACGTGATGGCTCGCCGTGGATCATGAGCCGAAGGTAGATCGCGAAGTTGGCGAGCCCGACCAGGTCTTCGGTTGTCACCACGTCCATGAACTCTTTTGAGATCAGCTGCGCATCTTCGGCGCCGACGCGGAAGGAAACCAGGGTGCCGGCGTTGCCAATTACCGCGTGCTTGACGTCCTTCTCCAACTGCTCCATGTGCTGATGCGCAAGCACAAGTCTCAGGAGGTACTTCCTGAGTTCCGAGATCATGTCAGCAACGGCGAGCGTGGTGAAGCTTTGGAACTCGTCCACGTAGAGGTAGTGGATGCAGCGTTCATCTTCGGGAATGTTTGCCCGCGAGTAGGCGGCGAGTGCGATGCTCGTCACCAGAAGCGCGCCCAGAAGTGACGAACTGTCTTCGCCGACCGTGCCACGGGCCAAGTTGACGATGAGCACCTGGCCACCGTCCATGATTCTCCGAAACGACAGGTTAGTCTTTGGCTCAGTCACAAGGCGGCGCATGCGCGGATCGGAGAGGAATGCGCCGATCTTGTTTTGTATCGGGGCCGCAGATTCCACCCGGTACCTGTCCGCATAGGCTGGGAACTCGGACTGCCAGAAGATTCGCACTGGTTCGTTCTTGATCCGCTTTGAAAGCGACGTGCGGTAGTCCTTGTCCGCAAGCAGCCTCAAGATGTCGGCAAGCGCTCCGCCGCCTGTGTCGAGGATGGCGTAGAGGGCATTCCTGAGCACGTGCTCCATGCGCACGCCCCAGGCATCCGCAAACCGCTTCTTGAACACCTCCATGAGCCCGGACACGGCAAGCGGAATGTGGGATTCGGCAATCGGCTTCAGCGGGTTGTAGCCGTAAGGCGCAGCTGGGTCGGCCGCATCGAGGTAGATGGCCTCGCGGCCGGCTGACTTGGCATAGGCAAGTACTCGAAGCGCGAGGTCGCCGTGCGGGTCGATCAAGGTGACGCCGCGGCCGGCGTCGATGTCCTGTCGTAGCAGCGTCTCGAGAAGCGAAGTCTTCCCAGTACCGGTCTTCCCGATGATATGCATATGGAAAGCGCGATCGGTTTGACGGATTCCAAAGCGCTCGACTCTTCGCCTTCTAACGGTCTCGGCGAAGTAGCTGACGCCATCCTCGTTGTCATTCGAGTATTCCTTCATTGCACCAAAGTAGCGCGCCCTTCCTCCTCCAAATAGAGGATGACAGTTGCCCAGGGGGAAATTAATGTCTGTCTTCCCAAAAACATTCAGGAGGATGGGATGGAACTACTGCTTATGCGCGACCAGCAAAGCGGCATGCTGGGCGGCACCAAATTCCAGTTGACGGCCAAGGCCAAGCTGACAGACGCGGAATCGTCCGCCGTAAAAAAGTACAAGATGGGCGAGACCATCCTGTACGAAAAGCCAACAGACAAGCCGGACCCGAACAGCTTCATGTCGCTTGCCCGGCACCGCTTCACCGTCCCGCGCATACAGGTACGGGATCTGGTGGACGGCAAGACCATCGAGACCAAGGATATCTTGGAAATTCTCGACGCCGAGGAGCAGCTCACGGACGCCGCCAAGGCCTTCCACAAGATGCTCCGCGCGGCGTCCACCTTCGGCGGCGAAACAGCGCTTACGTTCGCCGACGAATGACCTTCCTGTCCTCCTTCCTTGGCACACCGCCCAAGGAGATTGGGGATACGCGCGTTCTTCTCGCGCAGGTTGAGGCGCTTAAGGCCGCAAGTGCCGTCTCGGACAACGCCGCCGAGCTTGAATTCATCATGTCGGTCTTGGAAGAGGCCGGCCGGCAGGTTGACGGCACCTTGGGCATGCGCATCGGCGAGCCAGTCTTTCAACTACTGAGCCGGCTCTTCACCCATGAGCCGCTTGGCATGCCGATACTCCCGGATGCGTCCGACCTCGGTCTCGCTGAAGGTGCGAATTATCGGAACCGGCTGCGCCAGGCCGTGCGCATGTTCTCAAACGACGACTACTACCTGGGGAAGTGGAAAGAGGCCATCACCGCCATCCTCATGATGCTCTACCGAGAATTCCCCGAGCAAGCATTCGTCGATCCCGACGAGGACGGCAACTTCGAGGAGTACTCCCGGCTTTCACCGACTGCCCCCCTCTACACCTACGTCAAAGACATCGGCGTTGTCATCCACAAGATCTATGCAACCGTCTTCGCTTCTGACTTGCAGACCGACAAGCTTTTCGATGACTTGCGTGAGCAGCTTCTAATAAACATAGCGAGCGCGTCAAACATCCCCATCGAAGAGCGGTATACCACTTCAAAGAAGTGGGTGATGCCCGAAGAAAAATCCGGCGCCGATGCGGCCGAGCTGGTGCGGGTGTACCTGGCCGGCACGCCCTTCATCGACATCCTTGCAACCGAGATACCACTCTACATTCCCGAAGCCGTCAGGTTCGAACACACACACATTGTTGCCGGCACTGGCCACGGCAAAACCCAAACGCTTCAGTTCCTCATTGCCGGCGACATCGAGGAAGCGATCAAGGAAAAGCGGTCAGTGGTTGTCATGGACAGCCAGGGCGATCTCTTGCAGACGCTGATGCACAGCGACTATTTCGCCGACCCTGGACTGCGCGAGCGCTTCATCTACATCGACCCAATGGACCTGGAGCGTCCAGTGGGTCTCAACCTTTTCGATGTCGATCTCTCCGCAGGCTCCATCCCAAGCGCTGTTGCCCGCGAGACCATTCTGAACAATACCGTCGAGCTGTACGACTTCTTTTTCGGCTCGCTCCTGGGCGCCGAACTCACCCAAAAGCAGGGATTGGTATTTCGCTACCTAGCGGTGCTGATGATGCGTATCCCTGGCGCAAACGTGCACACGCTGCGCGAACTCATGGAGGACGGCGAGAAGTTCCGGCCGTATATGAAGACGCTTCAAGGCAGTGCCCGCACATTCTTCGAGACCAGGTTCTTTGACCGTGCTTTCAATGAGACGAAGAAGCAGATTCTCAATCGGCTGTGGGGCGTGCTGTCAAACCAAACCCTTGACCGCATGATGAGCGCGCCGAAGAACTCGGTCGACCTCTTCAAGTCGCTTCAGGACGGCGCGATTGTCTTCATCAACACCGCCAAGGACTTCTTCGGCGAAGAGGGCTCCACGATCTTCTCTCGGATGTTCGTGGCCCTTATTGGTCAAGCGCTTGTGCGCCGTGCCGCGATTCCCAAGCACGAACGCACGCCGACTTACATCTACATCGACGAAGCCGAGCGCATCGTAGACAGCACCCTCGCCCGGATGCTCACCCAGGTTCGCAAGTACAAGGGGGCCATCACATTCGCCCACCAGTATCTGGACCAGTTCGAGCCGAACATACGCGCGGCCGTTATGGCAAACACGTCTATTAAGCTCGCCGGCGGTGTCTCTGCCAAGGATGCAAGCGCCCTTGCTTCCGAGTTCCGATGCGATGCCGGCTTTCTCTTGTCACAGAAGAGAGCCAAACAGGAAACCGCGTTTGCCTGCTTTGCCCGTAACGTCACCGACCAGGCGGTAAGCCTTTCCATACCGCTCGGATATCTGGAGTCGCAGCCGACCGTTGACTACGACGACTTTGAAGCACTCGTTGAGGCGTCTCGCCAAAAACATGGTGTGGTCTATGTCGAAGAGTCGTTGCCAGTCGAAGTAGCGCCGGACTCACTGAGCGCCTGGTTCTCTGATGCGCCAGTTGAGAACCTTGACGCTTCGGCGGCAGCGCGGCCAGCAGAGTCCGAATTGCGCCCGGCTTCCGCCGCGCCGTTGCCGCCTATCCGAACGACTGAGGAAAAGATTGCGATAACGCGCGCTCCCGCGGTAGCTCGGCCTGAAGTGCGCGACATTGGCGGCGGCGGCGTCAAGCACAAGTACATCGAGCATCTGATCAAGGAACTCGGCGAAGAGCGCGGCTTCCGGGCAAGCGTTGAGGAGCCGGTGCACAACGGCGCAGGGCGAGTGGACGTGATTCTGAGACGTGGAGAGATTTCGCTTGCGTTTGAGATTTCCGTCACGACCACGAGAGATCACGAGTTGATCAATATCGAGAAGTGCCTCGCGCTTCCCTTCACTCACGTAGTCATGTTGGCATCCCATGCGCGGCATCTCAAGAGTCTATCGATGCACATCGAGAAGGAGCTGGAAGACGACGAGAAGAAGCGCGTTTCCTTCCTACTGCCTGAGGACTTGCCGGGGTTCTTGGACGGTTACCCAGCTGCGAGCGGAACTCCGACGCGAACGGTAAAGGGCTACGTCGTTCGAAGTAATGCCGTGCATGCCAACCCCAACGAGGCGACTGCGCGCAGACGCGCTATCGCCGCCGTGGTGGCGAAGTCCATTCAAACATAGACAGTGCGATGTATGAGTAAACCCAACCCGAGAAGGAGAAAGTAATGGCTATATCTAAAGACCTGGTGGAGTACCTGCTGTTCGACAACCTGAAGTACTTCCATACCAACGGCAAGCCCGTAGCGAAGACTACGGTGCTGGGGACCGCGCTTGCTAGCAGCAAAGTGGCGGGGTCGACAGCCCAGTCGATGTTTAAGGACGTGTCGCGTTACGACATTTCCATGAATGGAGGCGTGGACAAGCCCTGGCCGGACAATTGGGTGACCTTAACCTGCGAAACACTCGCACCGTCTCTCGTTTAGCAAAGGGGACCATCATGACGAGATCACACCTCATTGCCCGCTGCCTGACGTCTCTGATCCTGGCCGTTTGGATTCAATGTGTACACGCACAGGAATCCGCGGCGCCGTCCCTCTCTATAGGTGCTGTCCGCGACCGGGTTGAAGGTGCGGCTGTTCGAGTCCTCGCTAAGTACGGCGAAACTCTGAGCATTGCCGACAAGTTGGTACCTGGGCAGGTCACTGGTGATCGCGGGACTTTTTTCACGCTCAATCGACAGGTACTGATTGATGCCGCCGACAAGGGCAAATTCGGCGGGCTTCTTCTTCGCTATGGTGTCAAGTACTACAACATCGGACTCAAGACCGACCCTAACGCTCCACCGACGGACACCGGTAGGCCTGTGGTCAAATTCGATGGGGACAAGTGGATGCACGTCTTCCCGGTTCAGCTAGGATTTGAAGCAGATCGGAGTTTCAAGAACAAAGACGTGCTGATTGAGGCCGGCTATATTCCTGGGCTATTTCGATCGGGGGACTCTTGCTTCAAACTCGGCGCCAATCCGATCATTGGGTTAAGCGCGCAGTTAGGTCACAAGCAGCGCAGCCCGGAGCCAACCGCCACCGGCGAACCCGCCGAACCTTCAGGGGGTCTCCGAAGGGTTAAAGCGGAGGGGAAAATGGACTTCGCGCTTTCGTGCGTGTTCAGGACACCGGCCAATGTCGAGGCCGGTTCGACCGATCCCATTGGCCTCATATTTTCTGACATAGGTCAGTGGCGTATTGTCCTAGCGAGCACAGGCTGGCGTGATTTTGCGGAAAACAGAACGTACAAGAAGCACGAGGTTACGCTTCGCATACCCACGGGGGCAAAGAGCTTCATGGACTTGAAGCGTGAAATCGGCGCCGCGCCGACTAATTTCGATACCGGCGCGAAATTCAGCGCGAATTTAACTGTGGAGTTTTAGAAAGCGGCAAGTCCGAGTCCGTCGTGTCGCGCTCAGGGAATTCCACTCGGGTATTTGGCTAGGATCGTCGCGGTTGCCGCTGGGGATCGAGACATTCTGGCTCGCGCGGCGACCATCATCGCGCAACCACCCCGGAGGTCCATCCGATCACAAAGATTGAGTTCCCAGCTCACTGACGTGCTGTCCGAGAATGAGACGGCAAGGAAAGGAGACCCCATGTCGGATCAAGACCCCTGCCCTGCCGACCGATTTTGCGATTTGGTCATGAAAGGCGGCGTGACAAGCGGCGTCGTCTACCCCAAGGCGATCAGCCGACTGGCGAAGCACTATCGGTTTAAAAATATCGGCGGGACTTCTGCAGGCGCCATCGCAGCGACCGTCAGCGCCGCTGCGGAATATCAGCGACGACGCACGGGGAGCATGAATGGCTTTGCCATCCTCGACCGCCTGCCGGACGAGCTCGGGGCACGTCCGGCCCACGGCGGGCGGAGTCGCTTGCTGGGCCTATTTCAGCCGCAGCCAGGCACCAAGCGCTTGTTTTCTGTGTTGACGGGCCTCCTCAATCGCGGCGGCACACTGAGCATCGTGATTCACCTTACGCTCGGATTGCTGGGCGCGTATTGGATGCGTGCGTTGCTAGCGCTCGTACTGGGGCTGGCGGCAGTCTACTGGAGCAGCAGCACGTTGGCGGGTATTCTGGCCTTTGCCATCGCCTGTGCAGTGTTGGTGCTTTACGGCGTGTACCGCGATGTGACCGTACAAGCCACACAAAACGGCTTTGGCCTGTGTACGGGGATGACTGAGCCCGGAAACGCCGAGGAGGCGCTGGCGCCATGGCTGTACAACAAGATTCAGGAGGCCGCCGGCCTCGCGGGCACGGATGATCCTTTGACATTCGGCGCCCTGTGGGACGCACCAGGCTACCCGCCTGAGGGTTACGACCTCCCAGTAGTCGGGCCAGTCAGATCGATCAATCTTCAGATGTTCACGACCAACCTCTCACACGGCAGGCCGTATGTGCTTCCTCTCGAAGAAGGCGACAAAGTGCGCAATCTGGGGCAGCACGCGGCCACCCAGGCGCGGCTGTTCTACCGGCGCGAAGAGTTGACCCGATACCTCCCAGCAATCGTAATGCGCTGGATGGAGGCAAAGAGCGTGCCGTACAAATTGGACCCAGTGCGCGCGATGTGGGACCCGTCAAACAGCGACGGTGAAGGGCTTTTCGAGCTGCCTCCTGCGCGCGATTTTCCGATAATCTTGGCCGCCCGCTTGAGTCTGAGCTTCCCTTTCCTCTTTTCAGCAGTGCCGCTCTGGGCCATCGACTACGACCGTGCCCAGGGCATCGGCAACCGGAAGTTCAATCGTTGCTGGTTCTCCGACGGCGGCCTTTCGTCCAATTTCCCCATCCACATGTTCGATGGTTTGGTTCCACTCTGGCCGACGTTCGGCATCAGCTTGGAGTCCAAGCTTAAAGAGCGACCCAATATGACTTACTTGCCCTCGAACTATTACGAGGGGTACGGGGAGCGCTGGCAACGTTTTGACGAAGCCGAGAGTCCGAAGACCCGTATGGGCGGATTCCTTTTCTCGCTGATCAACGCGATGCAGGAGTGGAACGACAACACACTCTCTCGCATGCCGGGCGTTCGGGATCGTGTGGTGCGGCTGCGGCTCAACCCAGAAGAAGGCGGTCTAAATTTGGACATGCCCAAATCCGCGATCACAAACGTCGCGGCGAGGGGGGTTGAGGCTGCCGAGGAGCTGATCAACTGCTACGCCGCCGCTCCTTCAGTCGGTTTGGAACGAACCGGCTGGGATCAGCAACGCTGGGTGCGGTTGGGCGTTTTGCTGCGGATGCTGGAGAAGCGATTGCCTGGCGTTCGCGTCGCGTTAGGGAGTAGCCCCCAAGCTACTGACTGGAAGACCCTCATTCAGGAGGCCGCGGCTTGCCCCAATACTGCGGGATTTGATCGTCCGATCACTCCAGACGAGGCGCAGGCGCTTGAACAGATGTGCGACTTGCTTTCGGACTTCGCAGCCAAGTTTGCTCCGCTCGCTCAACGGTTCCCGTTCGTGGCGATCCCCGAGCCGGAGCTGAGAGTTCGGCCAACTCTCTGAAGCGGCCCTTTGGGGCCATCAATAGTCTGAACAGCGAATGCGCAATCGAGAGGAGAAATTGAATGCCCTCAGTTCTTCGGCTGGTGCTGCGCCAAACAGCGATGCTGGTCCTGCTCGCGGCTACGGGTTGTGCTATCGCACAACGCGCTCAGCCCATGACAACAGAGCAAATCAAGAATGAACTCATCCGAGAGTCGATCGCTTCCTACCCTGGTAACTGCCCTTGCCCATACAACGCCGCCAGAAACGGAAGCAGTTGCGGCCGGCGCAGCGCCTACAGCAGACCCGGCGGCTACGCGCCCGTTTGCTACCCGAGCGATGTCACGGATCAGATGGTTGAGAGCTATCGTAGGCGTAACCGGTGATCGCCAAGGCTGGAAGACAAGAAGACGACCGACTTGCGCCGGCGCTCCTAGTGGCAGCCGTTAATCTCAGCGGTCGAAGAAGGTAACGTTCTTCTTGCCAATGCAGTCTGTACTTGACTCAGGAGAGTCAACACGTGCTTCTAGCCATCCTCTCTTCCGCCATTGGCTAGCAGATACTCCGTCGCCCATTTCCTTGCGATCCTTGGCACAATCGCCACCATGGCGCAGACTATGCGCAATTCGTCATCGAGGGCGCATGGAAGGTTTGGCTTGCAAAACCCAAGTTCAAGGGCAGTGTAGGCTTCAAGATGCTTCTGACCGTCCGCCTCGCTATAAAATCTCCCCATTCAAGCCCCCCACCACCTTTTTTTCCTTCGGGGGTCGGCGTGAAAAGCGATTGCCCGTATGTCCTTATAGAGGGACGCCCGTCCTGCGAAATCCCGCGGAGCATGAAGTTTCCGCATCTGCGGAGGTAGCCCGTCACAATTCGAATGCTCCGTTAACGTGCCTGACTGGGTATGCGACCAATCGTCGGTCGTCCGCTCTGTGTGCACAGCTTGCTTCTCTCGCCACGTCGCCTTGCCACTGCCAGCGATGTGCAGGTAGCCGCGCGATCTGCCTCCCCCAAATAGAGGATGACAAGCATGGGAAAACGAGAGAACATTCGGCTGAGGCCAGGTCTGGGGAGGAACGTGCGCGTTATGGGCTCGGCCGACAATGAGTAGCGATGCCCGTGGGTCGCGCCCACTTGGTGCGATGTCATTCCAGCTTTGCGCAATTGGCGGAGCCGCGAATTGCAAGTCCGGTTGAGGCGGGTCAAAGATGTCGGTGCGTAAAGGAGGGGCGGAGCATGTACTGCAAGTTCAGCGCGCGATGCCGGCGTTGGTCGGCGACCTTGGTCCTGCAGAGTGCCTGTGGACTGCTTATTGCGATTGCGCCAGTCGCGTCACGGGGACAGCTACTGGATTGCCCGCCTCCTGAGCAGCCTGCGCTGAGCAACGCTTTGAATCGAATGGTCGGCGCCAAACACGCCGATGATGCTATGCAGTGCATAAAAAGAATTGCAGAGCAGGAGAGCGAGGTTGATGGCGGTAGCTATCCGGATGAAATCAAATACCACCTTGCCAAGCAAGCAAGCGTCGCGATTGAAGACTTGCGCCAGGGAGGCGGTGAATTTCGCCCGTACAACAGGCTTGCCGCGGCCTTGTGGCGCGCATACCTAGATAAGGCCCCTACTCCGGTCGACAAGACACGCCTCCTGACCGGCATCACCAATCTTCTCAACTACGCACGCTTCGCCGAGTTTGAGGAATTTGTTCCTACCATTGTTGGTGCGATGTCCAGGGGGCGGGCATGGCTCGCACCTACCCACGCCGACCAGTTTTTCACAACGCTTAACCGCTGTCCGAAATGGTTGGACACCACCAAATCCGAATCAAAGCTGTGCCATCCGCCATGTCCAAGCATGGGCCGAACGGTACTGTCATCTCTCTCAAGTGAGTTTGGAAGTGCCGATTGGTCTGGAACAGAGGGCATCAAGCGGCTCTTCGCAAATTCCAAGGCGCTGGAAACGAGGCTCATATGTTCTCAGTGAGGCTCCTCACTTGGGCATTGGGAGCATGTGTCTTTGTCTCTAGTGAGGCGAGAGCGGAGCCACCGACCCCTGTCACAATCCAGGCGGGCAACGCCGTGCGAATAGAGCTTATCGCACAGCCTCGTGAATTGGAACTTCCGTCACGCTTCCATCTAGCGCTTCGCTTGATCAACTCGACAGATGGGACGGTCATCTTTCACAATTTCAAGCTTACACCGCTCGAGGAGCCGGGGGGCCTCCAGGTCTCGCCCGAGTGTGAAGACCAGAAGCAAGCATTTATTGGCGCCCGATCGACCTTCACCATTACCTGCGAGGTTTTCAGCAGGTATTTCGATGACTCCATCCCGAAGTTTCCTCAGGCGCTCTTCGGCAGCTGGAGTTTGCTAACGCTGCAGCCTGGCGAATATCGTTTTGTAGCCACAGCCCAGGTTCGTCAGGAAGACAACAGTCTCCTCGCTACCAGCGAGACCGTTCCTGTCCGCATCCGACCGACAGTGTGGCAAGTGTGCGCAGGTGCCGCGCTTGGCGCCTTCTTCCTGGTTGTCTTTACGTTCTCGTCTGTTAAGGCCCGGGGGGCGTTTCTGAACAATCAACGGATCGAATCTATGAAGGGGTGGCGTCTTTGGGGTGTCGAACCGCTCCTTCTATGGCTTGGCGCTACCGTTGCGGCCTCGATCTTTATCTTCCTCACGTACAGACTTAAGGATGTTTCAAGCCCCATCACCATTACCGTCAATGATTTCTATGGGGGCATGGTGTTTGGGCTCTTTGGCGTTTTTATTGCAGACCATCTTGCGTCTCGGTTTTATGCGCGTGTTCCTACGATGGACGACACACTCTCGACTGCGGAGAGGGTGCCTCCCGCAAGCAATGGCGTCGGGCCAGGAGGATAAGGCACCCCGCTAGCTGAAAGGACGGTTGTCACCGTCGTCGCCTGTCGCCTGTCGCCTGTCGCCCAGAGATCCGAGATATCCAAAGCCATCGCCATCGCCATCGCCATCGTGGGTGATATCGTCGTGATTGGTCCAAGTGCTCGCGACGCAGAAATGGTCCCTCGTCTTGCCCGCACTTAAGAATCTCAAGAAAGATGCCGAGACTGCCTGAATCGAATCCAGCCCCTAGACGCATGGAACACTAGCGACGCCGCATAGTTACATCGGCGCACGGAAGCTGAGCTTGCTCGTTTGGGACTGACTGCTTTTAGGCCATGCCGCGCACCCAATTGGCTTCTTTTCAACAACTGGCGGAAGAGAGAAATGGCTTCTCGTAAGACCCCAAAGCGACTCGGCCCTAGTCTAGCGGCGAAGGGAAAGACCCGCGCGAAGTTGGCCACGACAGGCACGGTGGCGGGACCTATTGAGCATGTTTTTGTGCTCATGCTGGAAAACCGCTCCTTCGATCATCTCTTTGGTTTGAGCGGCATACATGGGTTGCCCCAGCCTCCTGCTTCTTTCGGATTCAAGCCTGGTGCAATGGACACTGCGAGTTCCGACCCCGCGCATGAGTACGACGACGTGCAGCAACAGATGGCGGAAGGAGCTATGACTGGTTTTTCCCAAGTTGGCGGGCCCAGCGCCATGCTTGGCTTCGAAACGGGGCGCAATCCGGTTCTTACGAGGCTCGCGGAAAACGGGTTGCTCATGGACAACTGGTTTTCTTCCATGCCCGGACCGACGTGGCCAAACAGATTCTTTGCGCATGCCGCCTCGTCGGGTGGACTGGACAACAGCCCAAGCGGCCTTGACGTCGGCCAAGCCGTTTCAAGCCCCAATTACTCGTATCAATTTGAACGAGGGCACATCTTCGATCGCCTGATTCGCGAGGGCAAATCTTGGCGCGTCTACAGAGGCGACTCCTATCCCCAGGTCTTGGCGCTTCGCGGGATGATCGACAAGCGTTTGGATCGAATGTTCTTTCGCTCCTTTAAGAGTGAGTTCAAGACAGATCTTGCAAGCGCTTATGAGGTGGCGTACACGTTTATTGAGCCAGACTATGACACCTTCAACAACTACGCTCAGGGCAATTCACAGCATCCGCTTGGCTCTGTGTCGGCGGGAGAGAAGCTCGTTAGCGACGTGTACCAGGCCATCTTCAAGCAGCCCAACGGGGCCAGTAGCGTGCTGCTGGTCGTCTGGGATGAGCACGGGGGGTTTTTCGATCATGTCGCCCCGCCAGCGGCCGTTCCGCCGGGCGACCCGCCTCTCAACTACCAACGCGCCGCAACGCCGCGCGATTGCAAGTTCGATCGCTTTGGCCCGCGCGTGCCTGCGTTACTGCTGTCGCCATGGCTGCCCGTCGGTCTGGGGTCACGGATTTTTCCGGGACAGTATTTTGATCACGCATCGATCATCAGTTCGCTGCGATTGATCTTTCAGCTTGGCGAGCCGCTCACAAACCGGGACGCGAGCGCGCCGAGCTGGCACACCGCACTCTTATCGACTCCCCGGGAACTGGAGTTGACCATGCCCCGCGTTGCCGCCGCCACCCAAACACAGGCCGCCCTGACACGTGCGTCGGATGCGCCAGGAAGTGCAAGTCTCCTTGGAACGCTCCAAATCGCCGTCAAGATGGATTGGGATTTGGCGGCAAGAACAGGAGCGCCCCCGCTAGTCACCTCAGAGTTTCAAGCCAAACTTGCTGCAACAGACACAACCTCGGGGGGCGCGGAAGACGGGCTCTTATCCCCCGATCAGCGGCAATCTATCGTCGACTATCTTGCCGCCGTCCACGCAAGAGAAGAGTCATACAGCAAGGCAAGCCAGCGCGATGCGGCTGGCCCCGGCTAACTAACGTCGCGGCCGAAGTCGCTATCTGGCCTGCCCTATTACGCCGCGCATATCCCGTACCGCGGCAAGATGTTGTGCACCACATCGCTTCTGTGGATTTGCAATGCGTCGTGGAATAGCTTCCAGTCGCTCGTCAAAAATGCCGGCGCATATTCATAGTGTTCGAGCCCTGTGTCCTTGGCTTTGATCGTCCCGAGGGCGGTTTCTTTCCAACTGCCAGTACCTTTTCCGACATACGTCGGCACTTCATGACCAAAACTGAACTCACCGCGTCCAATTGATGCAAGCCACTCCTGGCGGCGCTCTTCGCCCTCAATCGCGGTTAGTTCTCGGAACAATCGAGCCGCTACATCGCGGTCGGCCCCGGTCATTCCGGCCTGAGCTTCCAGGTTCATGGTCTGGTCTCCAACTCGCCACGCTTGCATGGCACGGACCATCATGTCCATTGCCTGCACAAAGAGGGCCGGATTGTCGCGCTTGATCAGCTGGCCGTTGAAGTCCTCGTATGACCAGGTCAAGTATGGCTGGTCAGGATAGACATCGGCAGCGGCGTGACCGACGGGTGTTTTCTTCAGAAAGGCAGCGATATAGCTTCCTGGCCAACGCCTTTCGCGGATCATAATTCCTGCAGCCTTGACCACAAGCTGAATGAGGCCTTTTATCTCCGCCCTAACAGTCGCTACTAGTTCGTTTCGGGTCGCGGCTTGAATGCGAGCGTCAAGAGCCGGATCACCACTGGTCAAATTCTTGGTCTGATTCGCCGCACTTAGCGAGCCCACGAATCCCTGATGGGCAAATGTGTCGGCGTAGACGTGCATCGCGATTCCGAGCCGATGCAGCCCTCTGGGCCGATCCCGGTCGAGCACCGCGGAACGCAGCATATCGCGGGCAATGTGGCTGTCGGGACGGCACACGAGCCTCGCCACTTCTCCCCCGGCTGGGGACTCTCCCGCTGGCATCGAGCCGTTACCCGGAAGGAAATGGAATGGAATCCATGCTAGATGATTTTCAACATCGACCAAGTTGTTGTAGTCGATCATTTTGTGCGCCGAGGCTATGCGCGAGTAGAGGTAGTCGCTCTCGCTGAATTGCACAATGCCGGCGTTTGTGGCGTCATCGACATACTGCGCGGCATAGGCCACAGTTTCGGCGTCTTTGAATGAGAAACCAGCGATTCGTGCCGCAACGTAGGTTGCTGTGTGATGGCCATCGATTTGCATAACAAGTGTTCCTTCTTTCGGACCGATCAAGATATTCTTATTCTCTTGTGGCCACCATAAGTAGCCGATTCGCCTTGCGGTCTGGCAGTTATATTACGAGAATGCTGAGCAGCGGGCTAGTCAATATTGAGGAAGGATCGGTCTGAGATGCCACGCTGTTGCGCCACAACGAATGCTGGCTGTCGGTGCCTCAATCACACCAAGAACGGCAGCGACTTTTGCGCCGTCCATTCGTCGGACATTTCCTTTGGCGAGCTTCTAGCGATTGGCGTCGGCGCCGTAGCAGGCAATGCACTTGTGCCAGGTCTTGGAGGCGTGCTTGTTGGTGGTTGGGCAGGGCGTTCGGTTCGCAATCTATTCAGGGAGGAGCGTATGGGTAAGAAGGCTGCGTTTGTGAGTTTCGATTTCGACAATGATCGCGTCCTGAAGGACTTCATCTTGGGGCAGGCAAAGCTGGCCGACTCCCCATTTGAAGTAAGAGATCACTCGTTGAAGGAGGCCGCTCCTGAAAGCGATTGGGAAAAGAAGGCGAGGGCTGCGATCGGTCGCGCCGAAATCATGTTGGTTATGGTTGGATCTAAGACTCACAAGGCGCATGGGGTTTTGAAAGAGGTTGCCATGGCCCGCGAACAAGACGTCAAGATCGTCCAGATCATTGGCTACAAAGACGGCGATTACACTGCAGTGCCGGACGCGGGACGGCTTTATGCTTGGAATTGGGAAAACCTAAAGAACTTGCTGGCCTGATGAGCCGAAGCAACAGGTCGGCATCCTTTCAGGAGAAACTGAATCATGGCTCGGCGAGTTTCCTATAGCTTTCACTATATCCCTGACAACTGGCGTGCATCTCAAGTCCGCAGCATCGGCGCGGTGGATGGCAACGAGCCGGCCTCAGACTGGGACACCGTTAAGAAGGGCGGTGATCCGGCGATCCAGCGCTGGATTGACGGGCAGCTGAATGGCCGTTCCTGTACCGTTATTCTGATTGGCACGAACACCGCGAAGCGAAAATGGATTGACTACGAAATAGAAGCTTCGTGGAACGCTGGAAAGGGCGTGGTAGGCGTCCACATTCACAATCTGAAGGACCAGAGCTCCAGCCAAGTCGCCAAAGGCTCCAATCCATTCCATTTTCACATTTCAAGACGAGCGACGGCAGCTCGCTATCGTCAATTGTGAAAACGTACGATGCGCCTTACACCGGTAGCAAGCAGGCGTACGACTACATCTGTCAGAACCTAAGCAATTGGATCGAAGAAGCGGTCGAAATCCGCAGTGCGCGCTGAACTCTATCGCCCGCCGAAGGACAAGGCGCATGCCCCTCTATGAGATAGCTGTACTCGGCTCGCCAACCGGCACACAGCTGAAAGCGCTGAGCAAGTTCTTCGCCCAAGCGGCTGAACGCTTCAAACTCGAAATTGGAAGAGACATTGCTCTTTCCGTGCAGCCGCGCAAGTTCAAGCCGAACGCGAAGGCCGCTTGTGCTGCCATCTTCTTTGGCGGACAGGACAGTGCGAAGATTGACGTTTCGGATGTTGTCGATCAAGACGTGGTCCCGATCCTTCCTGTCGCATCAACGTCGCGATCGGTCAGCCAGGAAATCCCGGCTCCCCTGCAGGCGCTGAACTGCGTCTTCTACAAGGAGAACGGTTCGGAACGAGTATTTTCTGCGCTCCTTGAGTGTGTCGGGCTTCTGCCGCGGCAGCGACGAGTCTTTCTCAGCTACCGACGTCTTGAGGCTACGCCGATTGCGATCCAGCTATTTGCCGAACTGTCTGCACGGCAGTACGAAGTCTTTCTTGACACGCACAAGATCGGCGCCGGCGTCAACTTTCAGGAGAGTCTCTGGCACCAGTTGTGCGATGTTGACGTATTGGTCATGCTCGACACGCCTGGCTACTTTGAAAGCCGATGGACGGCCGCGGAGTACGGTCGCGCTCTCGCAAAGGGTATCGGCGTACTCAGAGTTCAATGGCCGGACTCGACCCCTTCCATCCGAACGGAAACGTCGAGCCGAGTAGAGTTGTTGGCGAATGAGTTCAACAGTGCAGGACAACTTGTCACGCCCGCCATGGACCGAATCTGCAGCCAATTGGAGGATTTCAGAAGCCTAGCTCACGCGACGAGGCACTTGAGCATCGTCAATGCGATCCATGATGCCGTCATCAAAGTGCAGGGGCGTGTTGACGGCATCGGAGTGAATCGTACGATGCAGGTTACTCTGCGGTCAGGTCGTAAGCTAATGGTGCAGCCTACTGTTGGAGTTCCGACAGCGGTGACGTTGCAAGATGCGCTTAGCCGCGCGGGAGCGACCGAGTCGGCGGTCGTTTACGACCACATGGGCTTGATGCCCAGCTGGCAGAGTCATATCGACTGGTTGGCTGAGAAGGTCGCGGGTGCGCGGTGGGTAAAGATGACCGAGGCAGCCTGGGACTTTGCGGGATGGGAGACCTGACGTGAAGCGAGTCTTCTTGTCCGCAAGCGTTCCGCTACTAGATCGCGGAAACTTTCACGAGTCGGCAAATCCATTCTTGATCCAGTTTGCGGTACGCGAACTCCTAACCGTCTGCTTGGGCAGGCGACTCATAGTGTGGGGCGGGCATCCTGCCATTACACCGATGGTGTGGGCGGTCTGCGAAGACTTGGGCGTAGAGTATTCAGCTGCAGTGAAGCTCTACCAGAGCCGTTTCTTTGAGGATGCCTTCCCCGAAGAGAATCAGCGTTTCAGGAATGTTGTTTACGTAGGTGCGGTTGCGCGAGATCGCGAGCGAAGTTTGGAGCGCATGCGGCGACGGATGCTCACTGGTCCGTTTTCAGCGGGCGTCTTCATCGGCGGTATGGAGGGGATTTTCGATGAGTACGAGCTTTTCAGGAAACTCAATCCCTCTGCCAGGGTAATCGCGCTGCGGGCGCCAGGCGGCGCAGCGTTGCAACTGGCGCGCCGCATAAAACAAAAGAACGACGGTATCGATTTCGCGCGAATGTTCTACAAGAAACTTTCTGTAGCCATCGATGAGCAGCGCGATCAAGTTAGTCGACGACGAACATCCTCATAGCTATTTCGGTGCCCTAACAGTAGGAGCTGCAGGCCGGAGCCGGAAACTGGGGCAAGAGGGGCCAGTGGGCAGCTGTTGTCGGGCCGGGCCCCAGGCAGACCTCGCGACGTCCAGGTGCAAATGCTCCCCAAATGCATCCATGGACAACCTACACGCGTAAGCGCAGTGCAAGGCTCTGCGGGAATGGCACTGCGCGCCACCATCGGTGCACGTCCTGATTCTGCGGGAATTGGCCTACCCGCAACGGGCATACCAAAGAGTGGTCAATGGCGTTGACATTCTGCTGATTGGCATGTAAACCAGATTCACATATACGCAGTTCGTCCGTGGCAGTACTATTGAACGCCTCGACCCAGGGGGCTATGTGAATCGGGTGGACTCAAGATTGGCGAAGTGGACGGAGTTGTACGGTCAACTCAAGGGCGCACGCACGCGCTTGAAGGAAGCTTTGGAAGGACCTAAGCCAGTACCGGCCGACCTGAAGGCGGAAGTTGACCGGCTGCAACGCGCTTGTGGCGTTGCGTTGGACGAGCTGCAAGCCGAACTCGGCCGATTAAGGGCTGGGGATTCGGGTCGCGATTCCCGATGACGACCAAGCCTTGCAGTTTCTCGCAGGAATCGGTGGGCGCATCCCACTGACTGCGGAGCGTAAGCGGTTTGCCATTTCGCCGTTGACCGCAGCGTGCGGCACTTCCTTGTGCGTGCTACGCGAGCATGTCTGATATCAACTTCAGTCTGTCCGCTCTTGGCGTACGATCGTTCAGGGCCATGGTCGCTACGGCGAGTTCCTCGGAAAGGCCTAGCCGCCCATACTCGAAGAGTATCTCCCGCTTCCCGTCGCCGCTCAATATGCGATGCATGAAGCTATCGGCTTCCGTGGGATTCAGTTCTTGCAGCCCAGCGAAAGCAATGCAACTTGCCGCGCACAAACTCAGATTGCGGGAGGCGCTCGGTTCACAGGGGCTATTCGCCAGTTCTCCTTGCGACATAGCCAATGTCAGTGCTCGTTGCGCCCAGTTGCTTGATATGGAGTATCTTGGTGCCATGTAGCCTCCTGTGAAAGGGTTCGTGCGGCAAGACTCTTATTCCGAGTCTTTATTTTCGAAAGAAGTGCCCGCAGGTAGTGGTACGGCTCTTCTGCGCCAACCGCTTCGTGGTATGGAAGGTGCGCCCACCAAACGCGATTTCGCTCAAGGTAGTACTGCACAACCGCGCGGCTGCCGATGACGGCCAAATGGTAACCCGCTACACCTGTTATGTCTTCAACGGAGATTAACTTCCTGTCCTCGTTGTAGGCCAACATATCAAAGTAGTGAAGCACTGAATCCAGCCGGCGCTCCTCTGGAGAGTGTTGGAAAAAATCAGGGTCGTAGTACCTGGATCCTTCAGCTCTTCCGTCATTGATGGTCGCAAGTGCCTGCCAAGATTGCTTTCGAGTATCGGGAGTCTTTTGCGCGTCACGATTGAGGGTCACCGGGAGAGATGCCTTGGTCTGAACCCACAGGTCGTCCCTATACGAATAAATCAGTTCGTGGAACGCAGTATGCAAATCCGGGTTGGACAGAAATTCAGAGATGTGGCTTCTGACAAGACCGGCGGCCTGAACGCGAAGTGTCTTTGCGAGGCTCGCGATTGTGACAACAAACAGGGGTATCCCGGTGATGGCAAGAAGATCGATCTCGGGCTTGATAATGCGAAGCCCAGCATATTGGAGTGCTGCAACATACGCGACAAGTATGGCGAGCGCAACTACGCCCCACCCATGAGCTGGGAGATCGGCAAACCATGCAACTATTCGACGCGGAGTGGATGCACTTTTTATGGCGTTCTCCCCAGCTTAGCGAGCTGCTACCTCTGCCGTTATGAGCATCGAGGTCTGCGTCTCTGCAAGCACCAAAAGAAGTGTAAGGTTTAATCTGCGGTTTCAGCAATAGTTCAATCCCGTAGCGAGCACTCTTTTGGCAGCACAGATCGACAAGCGACGGGCTCGCACGGGATGACCGCCATAGGGCACGGTGCACTCGCCACGCCTCACGCTTCAAAGATTGTCCAGGCCCTCACGGGTCTGGACGCGCCAAAAAGGAGAAACGCTAAACTCGCGCACCACGTCTGGGCGCCGGTCTATCCGCCCGCCGAATCTCCCGCTCCAGTTCTTGGACGGGCGCGATAAGAAACGCTTCCAAGAATGGCCTGAATCTCGGATGCCGAGGCCAATCCTCCAATTGCTCCCACGTCTGCCACGTCGATACATCCACCGAGTTGCGCCTTGCTGCTTCGGCGGTGGTCCATCCAAGTGACCGGCGCTTCCATTTCAATTGCCCGCCGACCGCTCCTGGCACGGGTTCGGGGTTGAGTCCTAGATACGCTATGACGGCGGGCATGCGGCGCGCCGGAATGGTCTTGATATGGCCTTTTTCCCAATTCATGACCGTATAGGCGTCCACCCCGAAGCGCTCGCCAAGCTCCCGCTGTGAGAGGCCATCGGCCAACCGCTTCTTGAGAATGTGCTGGCCCGCAGTTTGAGGCTCGCCCTTGAACCCCTTGGAAATCAAGACCTTACGTGTGTATGGCACGTATGGCAAAAGAGCAACGCGAAGATGCCCCTGCGGCTATCTCGGCGCCGCGCACCGGGCCTGCCGCTGTACACCGGATCAGGTGGCCCGCTACCAGGGCAAGCTTTCGGGCCCGCTGCTGGACCGCATCGACTTGCATGTGGAGGTGCCGACCCTGCCGCCCGAACAGCTGCTGCTGACTCCCGCCGGCGAGTCGACCGAGGCGATCCGGCCGCGCTGCCAAGCCGCGCGCGAGCGCGCCGTGCAACGCCAGGGCAAGTCCAACCAGGCCTTGCAGGGCAAGGAGATCGACCGGCATGCCGCGCTCGACAGCGCGGCCGCGAAGTTCCTCAACGTCGCCGCAACCCGCCTGGGCTGGAGCGCACGATCGACCCATCGCGCGCTGAAGGTCGCGCGCACCATCGCCGACCTGGCCGGCGCGGAATGCACGCAGGTCGCCCATGTGGCCGAGGCCGTGCAATATCGCAGGGCATTGCACCGCGCCTCGCCATAATGGCGCTGCGTCAATGATTGGCCGTTATGCACAAAAGAAGAATCAACCGCAGCGCGATCGCCGGCCTCAGCGGCCTCACCTTGGCGGCCTCCAGCCTGACCGCGGGCGCGCAGGTGCAGATGGCGGCCAACCTGGCCGACCTGTCGCTGGAACAGCTGGCCAACATCCAGGTCACGTCGGTGTCCAAGCGGCCGCAGCGGCTGGCCGATGTCGCCGCCACCGCCTATGTCATCAGCGCCGAGGACATCCGGCGCTCGGGCGCCACCAGCCTGCCGGAGGCCTTGCGGCTGGCGCCGAACCTGCAGGTGGCCCGCGCCGACGCCAACCAGTACGCCGTCACCGCGCGCGGATTCAACAGCGTGCTGGCCAACAAGATGCTGGTCCTGATCGACGGCCGCACCGTGTACTCGCCCCTGTTCTCGGGCGTGTTCTGGGAAGCCCAGGACGTGATGCTGGAAGACGTCGAGCGGATCGAGGTGCTGAGCGGCTCCGGCGGCACGCTCTACGGCGCCAACGCCGTGCAGGGCGTCATCAACGTCATCACCCGCAGCGCCGCCGAGACCCAGGGCAGCCTGGTCAGCGTGGGCGCGGGCAACCAGGACCGCGTGCTCGCGGCGCGGTACGGCGGCACCACCGCCTCGGGCACCAGTTACCGGGCCTGGGCCAAATACAGCCACCGGGCGAACTCCGAACTGACCAATGGCACGCCGGTGCGCGACGAATCGTCGATGTCGCATGCGGGCTTCCGGGCCGACCACGGGCAGGCGCGCGACCTGCTGACCGTCCAGGGCGACCTGTACGAAAACCGCATCGACCAGGCCCCGGCCGGCCGCCGGGTGTCGGGCTTCAACTTGCTGGGCCGATGGGCGCGCGATCTGGCCGGCGGGGCGCGAGCCCAGGTGCAGGCGTATTTCGACCGCGCCGAGCGCGACCAGCCGGGCTCGCTGCGCGACTCGCTGGACACCTGGGACATGGAGTTCCAGCATTTGTCGCAGGCGCATGCCGGCCATGAATTGCTCTGGGGTGGCGGCTACCGGCTCCAGCAGGATCACGTCAACAACACGACCCCCGCAGTGCTCGCGCTGCTGCCCGCCGAACGGCGGTTGAACCTGTGGAATGTCTTCGCCCAGGACGAATTCGCCTTGGGAGAGCAGCTCAAACTGACGCTCGGTCTGAAGCTGGAGCACAACGACTACAGCGGCTTCGAATCCCTGCCCAACGCGCGGCTGGCCTGGGAGTTTGCGCCGGGCCATCTGCTGTGGAGCGCGGTGTCGCGCACGGTGCGCACACCTTCGCGCGTGGACACCGAATTCTTCTCACCTGCTGTCGCGCCGTTCGCCGTCGCCGGCGGCCCGCGCTTCGTGTCGGAAGTGGCGCGGGTGTACGAGGTCGGGTACCGCGGCCAGCCCCGGCCGTCGATCTCCTATTCGGTCAGCCTGTTCCACCACGACTTCGACCATCTGCGATCGCTGGACCTGACACCCGGCGGCGCCACCTTCAACAACAATTTCGAGGGCCGCCTCGATGGCCTGACGGCCTGGGGCAACTGGCGGGTGAGCGACGGTGTGCGGCTGAACGCCAGCTACGGCTACCAGAACCAGCATTTCCAGGCCTTGCCGGGCACCGCGCCGATCGGCGGCATCGCCTCGCTGGGCAACGACCCGAAGCACCGCTGGATGCTCGGCTCGTCGTTCGACCTCGGCGCCAACATGGAACTCGACCTCAATGTTCGGTACATGGGCGCATTGCCCAATCCGGTCGTGCCGGCCTACACCGCGCTGGACGCGCGCTGGGGCTGGCGCGTGCGGCCGGAACTGGAACTGTCGGTAACGGCGCGGAACCTGGGCGACTCGCGCCACGCGGAATGGGGCAGCCCGCTGAACCGGGCCGAAATCGCACGCAGCGTGTTTGTCAAAGCCGTCTGGCATCAATAGGGCCGGCCATCATGCAGTACTGGCTCCGTCAAATCTCGCGCCTCCTTCGTTCGCTTTCACGTGCGGCCGTGCTGGGCGGCGGCGTGGGCGTGCTGATGCTCGCCGGGGCCCCCGATGCCGCGGCTCAACCGGCGCAGGACCGGGTCCGGGAAACCATGGTCAAGGCGGCGTTCCTGCACAAGTTCGCGAGCTTCGTCGAGTGGCCCCCTGGGTGGTTCGACAAGCCGGACAGCCCGCTGCGGATCGGCATCCTGGGCAGTGAGCCGATCGCCCAGGACCTCAGTGAACTGGCCAAGGACCGCGACCGCGACGGCCGGCCGGTGATGGTGACGCGGCTGAAGGAAGGCGACTCGCTGGCCGGCTACCACATCCTCTACCTCAAGGCAGCCGGCGCCGCCAGGATGGGCGAGCTGCTGCAGCAGATTCCCGAAGGCGTGCTGACGGTGGCCGACTCGGACGGCGCGCATCCGCGCGGCAGTGTCATCAGCTTCTTCCTCGAGGACGGGCGGGTGCGCTTCGGCATCTCGCTGGATTCCGCGACCCGCCAGCGGCTGCGCCTGAGCTCGCGCCTGCTGGCCGTCGCCCGCAACGTGCAGGGCCGCCTGTTGCCGGGCGACGATGCCCTCGCACAGCATGGAAGGGTCCTGCTGTTTTGAGGTATGACCGGCGCTTGGTGGGCTGGCTCTCGCTGGCCCAGTTGATCACCTGGGGCAGCGTGTTCTACACCTTCTCGCTGCTGATGGAACCGGTGGAGCGCGACCTCGGCTTGACGCGCGCGCAGTCCTCGCTTGCGTTCAGCCTGGCCTTGCTGGCCGAAGGCGCATTGGCCTATCCGGTGGGACGCTGGATCGACCGCGGCCACGAACGCGCCCTGATGACCGGCGGCTCCCTGCTGGTCGCGGCCTGCCTCGCACTGCACAGCGCCGTCACCAGCGTGGCCGGCTTCTACATGGTGTGGGCCGGGCTGGGCGCGGGCCTCGCCGCCACCTTGTACAGCCCGGTTTTCGCGGTGGTGACGCGCCGCTTCCCGCAGGATTTCCGCCGCGCCATCATCACGCTCACGTTCCTCGGCGGCCTGGCCAGCACGGTGTTCATCCCGCTGTCGGCCTGGTTGATCCAGTCGCTCGGATGGCGGCAGGCGCTGTGGGTGCTGGCCGCCCTGCAACTGCTGGTGTGCGCGCCGTTGCACGCGCTGCTGCTGCGCAACGCGCCGGCCCGCGCCCAGCCCGGCGCCAGCGGCGAGGCCCAGTCCCCGGCGGCTTACCTGCGCAGCGCGCCGTTTCTCCTGATCGGCGTCTTCGTGGTGGGCATGATGGGGGTGACGGCGGCACTGCCGCCCCACATGATCAGCCTGCTGCGCGGCAACGGGCTGGCCGAAGCCTGGGTGATCGCGATACCGGCCAGCATCGGGGTGATCCAGGTGCTGGGCCGGCTGCTGCTGTATTTCTTCGAACACCACTTCGACCTGCACCTAGCCAACCGGCTGATCCCGACCCTGATCCCGCTGGGCCTGGCCGCACTGCTGGCCGGTGCGGGCCATCCCTGGGCGGCGCTGCTGTTCGTGGTGCTCTATGGCCTGGGTAACGGGATGATGACCATCGTCAAGGGGACCGCGATCGCCCAGTATGTGAGCCGCGACCATGTGGCTTCGCTCAATGGCGCCCTGGGCTTGCCGTCCGCGCTGGCGCGGGCGCTCGCGCCCTTACTGCTCGGCTTGTTGTGGAGCGCGGAAGCGGGTTACCTGTGGGGCCTGTGGCTGTTGCTGGCGGTGAGCATCGTGGCGGTACTGGCCCTGTTCCTGGCGCAGCGCAAGGCGCTCGCCGTTACCTGACGACGCTGCGGATTCCGGCGCGCAGGCCCGGGCCGGGCTGCCGCGAGTTCATCGCATCGCGCCGCAGGCGCTCCTCCTGTACCGACCGCGCGCAGCCGGCCGCGAACAGCAGCACCGCCGACGAGAAATAGATCCACATCAGCAGCACGATCAGCGAACCTGCGGCACCATAGGCCGAAACCACCGCCGCGGTCGACAGGTAAGCCGCCAGCAACTGCCGCCCCAGCGTGAAGAGGATGGCGCCGATCACGGCACCGACCACTAGGTAGCGCAGTTGCGGCTTGGGGCCCGAGCTGATGCGCATGAGCGCAAGGAACAGGGCAGCGCAGACCAGGAACGCCGCGGCCTCGTTGACCACCCGCAGCAGCGTCTCGAACGCGAACCGCTCGCCGGCCCAGCCCGAAAACAGGCTGAGCAGCGTGGAGACCAGCAGCGACACCAGCAGCATGAAACCGAAAGCCAGCACGTAGCCGATGCCGCGCAGCCGCAGCGACGCGCCATGCCACCACTTCTGCTTCGCGGCGGTTTCGCTGCCATGCACCCAGAGCCGCTCGAACGCCTCCTGCAATTCGGTGAACACGCCGGTCGCGCCGAACAGCAGCACGAGAAAGCCGATTGCGGTGGCCACGACGCCTTGCGAGGGATTCTTGGCACTGGCCAGGGCCTGCTTGATCACCAGGCCGCCTTGCTCGCCGACGATGGTGCCGATCTGGGTGACCAAGCCCCGTTCCAGCACGTCGCGGTCCATCCACCAGCCCAGCAGCGCGACCACCAGGATCAACAGCGGCGCCAGGCTCAGGATGCCGTAGAACGACATCGCGGCGCTCATGCGCAGCCCGCCGGCATCGCTCCACAGCTGGGCCGCGCGAAAGATCGGATAGGCGGGCCTCGCGGCGTTGCGAAGCCAGGAAGGAATGCGATCAGTCCAGACGGCCATGACCGAAGGCTAGGCATCCGCACGCGCGGGTCTATCGGCGCCGCACTCCGCCCGGCGTAGGAGCAAGCCGACTCCGGCTACAGGTTGGGCGCCAGCAGCCGCTGCAATTGCGCGATGTCGGCGCCACGGCGCTGGGCCTGGTCCTTCAACTGGTCCTCGCCGATCTTGCCGACGTTGAAATACACACTGTCCGGATGGCTGAGGTAGAAGCCGCTGACGCTGGCCGCCGGCATCATCGCCAGGCTTTCCGTCAGTTCCATGCCGATTTCCTGCGCTTGCAATAGCGCGAACATGTCTCGCTTGACGCTGTGATCGGGGCACGCGGGGTAGCCCGGCGCGGGCCGGATGCCGCGGTACTTTTCGGCGATCAGCTCTTCGATCGGCAGCGATTCCTGCGGCTGGTAGCCCCACAGGTCCTTGCGCACGCGTTCGTGCAGCGCCTCGGCGAAAGCCTCGGCCAGCCGGTCGGCCAGGGCCTTGAGCATGATCGCCGAGTAGTCGTCATGGTCGTCCAGGAAATACTTTTCCTTCTTCTCGGTGCCGATGCCTGCCGTGACCGCGAACATGCCGATGTAGTCGTTGGCCATTCCCTGGGGCGCGATGAAATCGGCCAGGCAGCGGCTGGGGCGCATCCGGCCCTCGATCTCCTGCTTCTCGGTTTGCTGGCGCAGCCCGTACCAGGTCATCGCAACGTGCTTGCGCGACTCGTCGGTGTAGATCGCGATGTCGTCATCGTTGACCGAGTTGGCGGGCCACAAGCCCATCACGCCGCTGGCCGTCAGCCAGCGGCCCTCGATCAGCCGCTTGAGCATGCGCTGGCCGTCGGCGTACACGCGCACGGCTTCGCTGCCCACAACTTCGTCTTTCAGGATCGCGGGGAACGGGCCCGCCAGGTCCCAGGTCTGGAAGAACGGGCCCCAGTCGATGTACTTCGCCAGCTCGCCCAGGTCGAAGTTCTTGAACACGCGCCGGCCGACGAACTTGGGTACCGGCGGCGTGTAGTTGCTCCAGTCGACCGGCGGCTTGTTGGCGCGCGCCTTCGCCAGCGGCCACAGCGGCACCTGCTTCTTGTTGGCATGCTGGAAGCGGACCTTGTCGTAGTCCGCGTTCACGTCGGCGATGTACTTGGCCGCCTGGTCCGACAGCAGGCCCTGGGCCACGCTCACGCTGCGCGAAGCGTCCGGCACATACACGACCGGGCCTTCGTAGTGCGGCGCGATCTTCACGGCGGTGTGCACGCGGCTGGTGGTGGCGCCGCCGATCAACAGAGGAATCTTCCTGATGCGGAAATGCTCGTCCTTCTGCATCTCGCTAGCGACGTACTGCATCTCTTCCAGCGAAGGCGTGATCAGCCCCGACAGGCCGACGATGTCCGCGCCCTCGACCTTGGCGCGCGCCAGGATCTCGTGGCAGGGCACCATCACGCCCATGTTCACCACTTCGAAATTGTTGCACTGGAGCACGACGGTCACGATGTTCTTGCCGATGTCGTGCACGTCGCCCTTGACCGTGGCGATGATGATCTTGCCCTTGGCCTTGACGTCCTCGCCGGCCGCCGCCTGCAGCTTCTTTTCTTCCTCGATGTAGGGGATGAGGTGGGCCACGGCCTGCTTCATCACGCGCGCCGACTTCACGACCTGCGGCAGGAACATCTTGCCCTGGCCGAACAGGTCGCCCACGATGTTCATGCCGTCCATCAACGGCCCTTCGATCACGTGCAGCGGCCGCCCGCCTTTGGCAAGGATCGCCTGATACGCCTCTTCGGTGTCCGGCACGATGAAATCGTTGATGCCGGACACCAGCGCGTGCGACAGCCGCTGCTCCACGGTTCCGGCGCGCCATTCGTTCTTCTTCGATTCGTCCTTGGCGCCGCTCCTGGCGCTCTCCGCGATCTCCACCAGCCGCTCGCCCGCATCGGGACGGCGATTGAGCACCACGTCCTCGACGCGCTCGCGCAATTGCGGCTCCAGTTCGT
>JAQGMS010000001.1 GCA_028292245.1 Ramlibacter sp. | reverse complement strand
TTCCGGCGCGACGCCCACCCGATGGCCATCATGACCGGCCTGGTCGGCGCGCTGTCGGCCTTCTATCACGACAGCACGGACATCAACAATCCCGAGCACCGCGAGATCTCCGCGATCCGCCTGATCGCCAAGATGCCCACGCTGGTGGCCATGGCGTACAAGTACAGCGCCGGCCAGCCCTACATCTACCCGAAGAACGACCTGTCGTACGCCGGCAACTTCCTGCGCATGATGTTCGCCACGCCCTGCGAGGAATACACCGTAAGTCCGGTGTTGGAGCGCGCTCTCGACCGCATCTTCATCCTGCATGCCGACCATGAGCAAAATGCTTCCACTTCGACAGTGCGCCTGTGTGGCTCCTCCGGCACCAACCCGTTCGCGGCTATCGCGGCCGGCGTTGCCTGCCTCTGGGGGCCGGCGCACGGCGGCGCCAACGAGGCGGCGCTCAACATGCTCTATGACATCCAACGCGCCGGCGGCGTCGAAAAGATCGGCGAGTTCATCAAGCAGGTGAAGGACAAGAACTCCGGCATCAAGCTGATGGGCTTCGGTCACCGCGTGTACAAGAACTACGATCCGCGCGCCAAGCTGATGCAGGAAACCTGCAAGGAAGTGCTGGGCGAGCTGGGCCTGCAGAACGATCCGCTTTTCAAGCTGGCCATGGCCCTGGAGAAGATCGCCCTGGAAGACGAATACTTCGTGTCGCGCAAGCTCTACCCGAACGTCGACTTCTATTCCGGCATCGTGCAGCGCGCCATCGGCATCCCGGTGTCGCTGTTCACCGCGATCTTCGCGGCAGCCCGCACCGTCGGCTGGATCGCCCAGCTCAACGAGATGATCGGCGACCCCGAGTACAAGATCGGCCGGCCCCGCCAGCTGTTCACGGGCTCGCCCAAGCGGGAGGTGCAGCCGATCGCAAAGCGCTGACCGGCGCCTGCCCCGGCAAAAAGCCCGCTCCGGCGGGCTTTCTTCTTTCCGGCCCGGCAGCATGGTCATCTCGTTCCACGATGACGCGACTGGCGACCTTAAGGGACAATCCGGGTCTTCATCGCCGCTTGCGATGACTTCGAGCCCGCCTTGAAACCCTCTGAACGCAATTTCGCCCGACGGATCGACCTCACTTCGCTGCAGCTTTTCGTGGCGGTGTGCGAGCTTGGCAGCATCGGCAAGGCGGCCGAGCGCGAGTTCATCGCGGCGTCCGCCGTGAGCAAGCGGCTGTCGGACTTGGAGGCCACGCTGGACACGCCACTCCTGTACCGCCACACCCGCGGCGTGGACCTGACCCCGGCTGGCGAAAGCCTGTTGCACCATGCTCGCTCCGTCCTGTTCAGCCTGGAAAAGATGCAGGGTGAGTTGAGCGAATACGCCGATGGTGTGCGCGGTCATGTGCGGGTCCATGCCAGCATTTCGGCGGTGATCCAGTTCCTGCCCGAAGACCTCGGCCGGTTCATCCGCGACCATCCCGAGGTCAAGATCGACCTCGAGGAACACCTGTCGACGGAAGTGGTGCGCGCCGTCCAGGAAGGCGCGGCCGACCTGGGCATCTGCAACACGGGGATCCTCACACCGGGGCATGAACTGCAAATCCGGCCGTACCGGCAGGACCGCCTCGTGCTGATCGTGCCGCGGCGGCATCCCCTGGCGCGTCGCAAATCGGTGGCCTTCGGCGAAACGCTGGGCTATGACCACGTCGGCCTGCATTCGAACAGCTCGATCTACCTGGCCATGCGCGATGCCGCGGCAGCGGTTGGCCGAACCATCAAATTGCGCATCCATGTCACCGGGCTCGATGCCATGTGCCGGATGATCCACAACGGCCTGGGCGTGGGTTTGATGCCGCGGCGGGCCTTCGAATTGATGCACGGCGTCGGCGACCTCGAATGCGTGGCCCTGAGCGATGACTGGGCCGCGCGGGACATCCGGTTGGTGGCGCGCGATTTCTCCACCTTGCCGGTGACGGGACGGTTGCTCGTCGAGCATCTGGGCGCTGCGATCGAGGAAGCCGAAGCGCTGGCCACCGAATAAAATCCAATCGACACAGGAAGACACATGGGACGCACCCTCTACGACAAGATCTGGGACGAACACGTCGTCCACACCGAGGACGACGGCACGGCCATCCTCTACATCGACCGCCACCTGGTCCATGAAGTGACCAGCCCGCAGGCGTTCGAAGGCCTGCGCCAAGCGGGCCGCAAGGTCTGGCGCATCAGTTCCATCGTCGCCACGGCCGACCACAACACGCCCACCACGGGCTGGGAGCGCGGCTATGACGGCATCACCGACCCGATCAGCAAGGAGCAGGTCACGACGCTGGACAAGAACATCGGCGAGTTCGGCTCGGCCGCCTACTTCCCGTTCCTGTCCAAGCGGCAGGGCATCGTTCACGTCATCGGGCCCGAGCAGGGCGCCACCTTGCCCGGGATGACAGTGGTCTGCGGCGATTCGCACACATCCACCCATGGCGCCTTTGGCGCGCTGGCGCACGGCATCGGCACCAGCGAGGTCGAACATGTGATGGCGACCCAGACGCTGCTGGCGAAGAAGGCAAAGAACCTGCTGATCAAGGTCGATGGCAAGCTGGCGCCCGGCGTGACCGCCAAGGACATCGTGCTGGCCGTCATCGGCAGGATCGGCACCGCCGGCGGCACCGGCTACACCATCGAGTTCGCCGGCTCGGCCATCCGCTCCCTGTCGATGGAAGGCCGGATGACGGTCTGCAACATGGCGATCGAAGCGGGTGCCCGCGCGGGCTTGGTGGCGGTCGACGAAAAGACCATCGAATACGTCAAGGGCCGGCCGCTGGCGCCCAAGGGACTCGAGTGGGAGCAGGCGGTCGCCTACTGGAAGACGCTGCAGTCCGACCCGGATGCGAAATTCGATAGCGTGGTCGAACTCGATGCCTCGCAGATCATTCCGCAGGTCACGTGGGGCACCTCGCCCGAGATGGTGCTGGGAGTGGACGGCCGGGTGCCCGATCCCGACAAGGAAAAGGACGCCAGCAAACGCGGCGCCATCGAACGCGCGCTGACCTACATGGGCCTGGAGCCCGGCAAGGCGCTGAATGACATCTACGTCGACAAGGTGTTCATCGGATCGTGCACCAACAGCCGGATCGAGGACATGCGCGAAGCCGCCGCCATGGTCAAGAAGCTGGGCCAGAAGGTCGCTCGCAACGTCAAGCTGGCGATGGTGGTGCCGGGTTCGGGGCTGGTGAAGGACCAGGCCGAGCGCGAAGGCCTGCACGAGATCTTCAAGGCCGCCGGCTTCGAATGGCGCGAACCGGGCTGCTCGATGTGCCTGGCGATGAACGCCGACCGGCTGGAGCCGGGCGAGCGCTGCGCCTCCACCAGCAACCGCAATTTCGAAGGGCGCCAGGGCGCGGGCGGCCGCACCCATCTTGTCAGCCCGGCGATGGCCGCTGCCGCCGCGGTGCATGGCCACTTCGTCGACATCCGAAAGATCTGAGGAGAAAACACGGATGCAAAAATTCAACGTACACAAAGGCCTCGTGGCCCCGATGGATCGCGAGAACGTCGACACCGACGCCATCATCCCCAAGCAGTTCCTGAAGTCGATCCGCAAGACCGGCTTCGGCGTCAACCTGTTCGACGAATGGCGCTACCTGGACCACGGCGAGCCGGGCCAGGACCCGGCCTCGCGCAAGCCCAACCCGGAATTCGTGCTGAACCAGCCTCGCTACAAGGGCGCCTCGATACTGCTGGCACGCAAGAACTTCGGCTGCGGATCGTCGCGCGAGCACGCTCCCTGGGCGTTGGACCAATACGGGTTCCGCGCGATCATCGCGCCCAGCTACGCCGACATCTTCTTCAACAACTGCTTCAAGAATGGCTTGCTGCCGATCGTGTTGCCCGAATCGCAGGTGTCCGCGCTGTTCGACCAGGCGCTCGCCTTCCCGGGCTACCAGCTCACCATCGACCTGGAGCGGCAGGTCGTCGTCAAGCCCCAGGGCGAAGAGCTGGCCTTCGAAGTCCA
>JAQGMS010000172.1 GCA_028292245.1 Ramlibacter sp. | reverse complement strand
GGCGGCTACGGTTACGTCAGCGACTTCCCGGTCGAGCGCATCTGGCGCGACGTGCGGGTCTGCCAGATCTACGAAGGCACCTCGGACGTGCAGAAGATCATCATCCAGCGGGCCCTGGCCGGATGAGTCCTGGCGCGTTGTGTCCCTGCGGGCGGCTCGGCCCGGGCAAGAAGCCGCTGCCGTTCGCCCGATGCTGCGGCCGCTACGTCGGCCACTTCGACGACACGCCGGCGCCGGACGCGGAGTCGCTCATGCGCTCGCGCTACACCGCCCACACGCTGTGCGATGCGCGCTACGTGCTGGACACCTGGTACGTCGCCACCCGGCCGGACGCCAACGTCGAACTCGATGCCGGCACCAAATGGCTGGGCCTGGAAGTGCGCGATCATCGCGTGGTCGACGCGACTCATGCCGAAGTGGAGTTCGTCGCCCGCTATCGCGTCGCCGGCCGCGGCGTGCGGCTGCACGAGCGCAGCCGCTTCGTCCATGAAGAGGGCCGTTGGTACTACGTCGAGGGAGACCTGCTTTGAATCGATTCGATGCCGTGCTGTTCGACTGCGACGGCGTGCTGGTGGACAGCGAGCCCATCACCAACGGCGTGCTGCGCGACATGCTGGAAGAACTGGGCTGGACGCTCAGCCGCGAGGAATGCATGCGCATCTTCGTGGGCAAGGCGGTGAAGGACGAACGCGCGTTGATCGAGGCGCGCACCGGGCAACCTTTGACCGAGGACTGGATGGTGCGCTTTCGCGAGCGCCGCAATGTCGGTCTGGTCGAGCGGGTGCAGGCGATCGCCGGCGCGGTGGAAGCCGCCCGGCTGATCCACCAGCGTTTCGAAGGCCGGATCGCCTGCGCTTCGGGCGCCGACCGCTTCAAGGTGGAACTGCAGCTGGAGAAATGCGGATTGATGCCTTACTTCAAGGGGCGGATTTTCAGCGGGCATGAGCTGCCGCGCTCCAAGCCCGCGCCGGATGTCTACCTGGCCGCGGCAGCCGCGCTGGGTGTCGACCCGCGCCGGTGCGCGGTGGTGGAAGACACCGTCACCGGCGTCCAGGCCGGCATCGCGGCCGGCGCCATGGTGTTCGGCTACAGCCCGCCAGAAGCGGGCCACGATGCGCCGCAGGCGCTCACCGGCGCAGGGGCCGTCAGGATATTCACCAACATGGCCGAACTGCCCCAACTCCTGGGCTGATCTTTTCAGACGATCGCCGCGGCCACTTCCAGTTGCTTGAAGCGCTTGGTGATCCGCTCCAGGAATTGCAGCGTCACATGGGAGAGCACGCGGTGCGACGGCACGAAGATGCCGACCTCGATCTTGTTGACCAGCGGATTGGCCAGCGGCCGCCAGACCAGCGTGCCGGCGGCAAGCTCGTCCATGACGCCGATCTTCGAGAAGAACGACATGCCCTTGCCGGCGATCAGCAGGCGCTTGACCATCGGCGTCGAATTGCAGGAAATCGCCGGCACCAGCGCGTCCCAGAAATCCGAGAACGCCGGCAGCACCGTGCTGTGGAGGGGTGACATGCGGGAGATCTGGATGAATGCGTGGGCGCGGCAGTCGTCGAACGTGACCTTGGCCTTCTTGGCCAACGGATGCGAAGGCGCCATGACCAGGCCCGGCGGGAACGGCGCCTTCACGACGACAGTGAGGCCGGCCGGCAATTTGCCCAGGTAGCAGATCCCGATGTCGCAGTCGCCGTTGACCACGTGGTCGGGCACTTCGCTGGGCATGTGCGACGAGATCGTGTAGCGCACCGCAGGGTAGGTCTCGGAAAAATCTTCCACCGCTGCCGGCAGGAAGTCGATCAGCAGCGATTCCATGGTGGCCACCGACACGTGGCCCTTGCGCTCGCCCTTGAGCGCATCCAGTTCGGTGCGCATCAGGTGAAAGTCATGCAGCGTTCCGCGGATGTGCTGCTGCAGCCGCTCGCCGGCCGCGTTCAGGCGGATGCCGGTCGGCACCCGGTCGAACAGTTCGGTGCCCAGTTCGCTTTCCAGCCGCAGGATCTGGCGGTTGACGGCGCTGGAGGCCACGAACAGGTTCTGCGCCGCCTTGCGGATCGAACCGGAACGCGCAACTTCCAGGAAGTATTTCAGGACTACCGCATGCATGGGGCCGCCTTTGGCTAGGGCTGCCCCCGATGTTACGCGGGTGTGGCGGCCACCACCGGATGGTCCGTCTTGCTGGCGCCGACGTCGCTCGCGCCGCCGGGACGGCCCAGGCCCGTCACCTCCGGCCCGAAGAACTCGCGGTTGATCGCGATGAAGTGACGCAGGCTGGCCGGCAACTCCACGTCCTCGAAGATCGCCTCGGGCGGGCAGACCGAGACGCAGATGCCGCAGTTGATGCATTCATCCGGATGGATGTAGAAGGTGCGAACGCCTTCGTAGATGCAATCGACCGGGCAGCAGGAAACGCAAGTCGCGTCCTTGCAGTCGATACAGCCGTCCGCGATCACATAGGCCATCTCAGGCGCCCTTCCAGACCGGTTTGCGCTTCTGCTGGAACGCCTTGACGCCCTCATCGGCGTCGGAGGATTGCAGCGCGGCCATCAGCGCCGGCAGGCGCAGCGCCTGCGCCTGCGACGGCTGCATGCTGCCGGTCGCGCGTACCACCTGCTTGATGCCTTGCAGCGACAGCGGCGCGCAGGCCAGGATGTCGTCGACCCAGCGCCGCACCGCGGCGTCGAGCCCGGCGCGCGGCACCACCTCGTTGACCAGCCCCAGCTCCAGCGCACGCGCCGCCGAGATGCGCTTGCCGGTGAACAGCATGCCCATCGCCTGCCGGTACGGCACCTGGCGCTGCAACAGCGTCATGCCGCCGTCCAGCGGCATGCGGCCTACCAGCGGCTCCGGCAGGCCGAAGCTCGCTTCCTCGCAGGCGACCACGATGTCGCAGCCCAGCACCATCTCGAAACCGCCGCCCAGCGCGTAGCCGTTGACCCGCGCGATCACCGGCACATTCAGCGTCTCGCGCAATGCAATGCCGCCAAAACCGCCGGGACGCGGCGCGGCCCAGTAGTGCACGCCGCTGACCGACGGGTTCTTCAGGTCCGCGCCGACGCAGAAGGCGCGGTCGCCGGAGCCGGTGAGGACGATCACCCGCACGTCGCGGTCGCCTTCCAGTTGCGTCCAGATGCGCTGCAGTTGCGCTTCCGTGTCCAGGTCGACGGCGTTCAGCGCATCGGGCCGCGCCAGCGTGACGGTGGCGACATGGTCCTTGATGGCGAGTTCGACGCTCATTTGGCAGCCGCTCCCGCCATCAACTTGTTCATCACTTCGTCGGTGTGCTGGCCCAGGCGCGGCGGCGCGCGGTACAGCGTGACCGGCGCCGCCGACATCTGGATCGGGCTGCCGACGAATTTCACCGGCTGGCCTTCGCCCTGGCCTTCCATCAAGATCTTGTTGTGCAGGGTCTGCGGATCGACCAGCGCCTCCCGCAGGTCGCGCACCGGCGCGCACAGCAAGTCCTGTTCGTCCAGCCGGGCCAGCCAGTGTGCCCGGGTGTTGCTGGCGAAACGCTCGCGGAACATGGCCTGCAGTTCGGGCTTGTGCTTGAACTGCTGGCTGAGGTTGCAAAAGCGCGGATCGAGCGACAGGTCTTCCAGCCCCAGCGCCGTGCAGATGTCGCGCAGCGGATTGGCCTTGAAGGCGCCCACCAGGACCAGCGGTCCGGTCGTGGTCTGGAACACGCCCGACAACGGCATGGCGGCCCAGTTCACTTCGGAGTCGGCCATCATGACCATGGCGGCTTCCTGCATCTGCATCGCCAGCATCGAG
>JAQGMS010000337.1 GCA_028292245.1 Ramlibacter sp. | reverse complement strand
TGCGCCTGCAAAAAATGCCGCTGCCCCCACCAACACAATCCACGCAACTATCGGAAACCACATTTTACTATCTTTTCAAAGTGCAGCTCGATCGGCCAAGTCGGGTCGTGCCAACAACGGGCCTGATTTTAATGTCCTTTTTGCTCTAAGCCCCGGGGCATCTTATCGGTTTTGCAGGCTCTGGGTAGCCGGTTCGACGGCCCAATGGGCCGGGCGATCACGGAAGTGACCCCTGCGGGAGCCGCTCCGGGACGCTCACGGCTGCAGAGCGCCCAAGTAGGCTTGGCAGGCGACATCTGCCGCGTTTCAATCTATCCATTTTCACAGCGCCGGTGCGACCGGCTACGATGCCGCGGTCGGCAGGGAGAACCAATGAGACGGCGGGAATTCGTGAAATTTGCCGGTGGCGCGGCTTTGGGATGGACGGTTGCGGCGGCGCGCGCGCAACCCGCCGACCCGATGCCGGTGATCGGACTGCTGAGCCCCGCGAACCTGCCGGACTGGGGCATGAAGGCCGTCCGAAGGGGCCTTGAGGATGCCGGCTTTGCCGAAGGCCGCAACCTCACCATTCTGGTGCGTTCGGCGGACGGTCAATTCAACCGCTTGCCTGCGCTCGCGGCGGATCTGGTCAAGAGCGAGGTCAAGGTCATTCTGGCAACGGGCTCACCGGTGC
Organism: Ramlibacter sp.; assembly: GCA_028292245.1. Lineage (GTDB taxonomy): Bacteria > Pseudomonadota > Gammaproteobacteria > Burkholderiales > Burkholderiaceae_C > Ramlibacter. Next base: position 2,920 of record JAQGMS010000337.1, on the reverse strand, counting down.
CGGCGCGAACGGCAAAGGCGGCGACCACCAAAATTCCGATCGTCTTTGCCTATGGCGGCGATCCGATCACCGATGGCCTTGTCGAAAGTCTCAACCAGCCCGGCGGAAACGTGACTGGCGCGACCTTCATCGGCAGCGCGCGGCTGGCAAAACGTATGGAGATATTGCGGGAAATCGTCCCGCAGGCAACCAATATCGCGCTGCTGGTGAATCCGAATGGCACCCTCGCCGAGCGCCAGATCAGGGATGGGACGGCAGCGGCACAAACGCTGGGCCAGCATCTTCACGTTCTCAAGACCAGCACGCTGGATGAAATTGACGCGGCGTTCGCAACCATGAACGAGTTGAAGGTCGGCGCCTTCATTGTCAGCACCGACCCCTTCTTCGGCTTTGTCGCACGCGGCCGCCTCGTCATGCAGGCGCAGAGCTACAAGATTCCGGGAATCTATAACAATCGCGAAGAGAGTGGCCTCGGCGGTCTGGTCAGCTATGGCCCGAGATTGCCCGACACATGGCGGCAGGCAGGCCAATATGTCGGCCGCATCCTCAAGGGCGAAAAACCCTCGGATCTACCGGTGGTGCAGCCGACCAAATTCGACCTGGTCATCAACCTCAAGACCGCCAGGGAACTCGGGCTGACAATCCCGGCGACGATGCTCGGGCTTGCCGATGAGGTCGTCGAATAGACGCGCTCTCGGTCGTCGCGACCTCAAGCTCGGAAGCGCAGCCCCCCTTGCAACGAAAAGGCCGGGCATGCCCGGCCTTTCGCGGTTAAACCGCTGCATCAAATGGGCGCGGTCCGGCTCACATCTTTTTCGGCTTCATTGCCGTCATCTTCATCGCCTTGTTCATATGCATCGAACAACCCGCCATGTCCTTCTGCGACATTGAAGACTTCGCCGACGTCATCTCCTGCATGGCCATGGTTTTGTTGTCGCCGTCTGCCATCGTCATCACCGCCGCATCAGCCTTGGCGATTCGATCGTCGCTGCAATTGCTCGCCTTCGGCTTGGCCGACACCGGCGACGCCGCAAGAATGGCTGTTGCGATCAGAGCGGCACCGAATGATCTCGAAATCATGAGTTTCCCCTCCAGGAGGCATAATTGCCAGATGCGCAACGCTGCGCGCCCAGTGAAGTTCCCGGTTCGTACCGCCAAGGTGAGATCTTTCCAGATCGGACACTCCGCCCTGCTCGCATAAAAGGCCCGCTTTGCTGCATTCTTTTCCGACTTACGATGTTCGGGCTTGCCAGCCTCTGACGCTGCCGCCACGGCCGCTGAAGCTGTCGTTACCGGGCGCGATGGCGCCGGGGCCGTAATGCGGGGGCGCTTTGCGGCCCCAAGGGTCCTGCGTAAGCATTGCTTGCCGCGGGATTGCCGGCGGCGCCATACGGTCCCTCCAGACCCGCCCTGGCGGCGGGGGTCAGCACGCCGCCGTTGAGCCAGTCCCGATCCGGATACTCCGCCAGATGAGCTGACTCTTGCTGCGCAAGGACGGGGGTCACCGAAATCGATAGCAGCGCTGCTGCCACCAGCGCTTTCAATCCGGTCATGACGTTCTCCATTTTGGTTTACTGCGCGAAAAATTCGCGCTGCGACTGCTGCGCGCCGGGCACGCCCCCTCGAAATCTCAAGCCAAAGCGTTGGCTTCGATCTCCAAAATGTGGGCGGCTAGAGGGGCTTTTAAACGCAACAAATGCTCACAATCGTTCAATGCGCCGTGATCTGCCTCGGCGATGAGCAGGCGATTGCAGGGATAGCACCCCGAGCCAGGTGCGCTGGTTCGACACCCACCGCCTTACAAATCGCAGGGAACGAAATGCCTCCTCCCGCGTGATGTGTTATAGGGCAGTCGGGGGAGTGAAACTCGTGGAAGACTTGCTCGTGATCCTGGTCGTCGAGGACGACCAATCCATTCAGACGATCGTGGGTGACGCGCTTGCAGACGGCGGCTTCGAGGTGGAGATCGCGCCGGCGGGCCAAGAGGCGTTGACCCTGCTTCAAGGCGCCAACGGAAAGTACCGCGCGCTGGTCACCGATATCAATCTGCCCGGCGAGGTCGATGGCTGGGCTGTCGCCAGGCAGGCCCGAGAACTCGATCCCGCGTTGCCCGTCATCTACATGACCGGCGCCGCGGCGGATCAATGGGCCTCCCATGGCGTTCCCAACAGCATCCTGTTGACCAAACCATTCGCGCCGGCTCAGCTCATCACCGCCGTGTCGCAGCTGCTCAATTCAGCCCCGCCGCTCACATAGCGCCGTTGATTGCGGAGCTTGGCCCGCGTATGCAGGAGTTCCCAAGGCAGTGATTTTGCATTTTCGAATAAAGACCCTAGCGCCATAAATTGCTTTACGAGTACGCTACGCAATGCCGATTTCAGGGCGTTTTGTCGTTAGATACACCAGTTTTTTGCTGGCAATCGGGTTTCTGACGCTTTTAGGCATCGTCGGGATGACCATCTGGCTCGGGGAGCGGGCTCAGACCTATGCCGATCAAGCGATCCAGGCGCGCGACACCCGCGTCTCCGCAGTGGAGCTGCGCAGCGCCTTGCAGAGCGCGGAGTCGGCCCAACGCGGGTTCCTTGTCAGTGGCAACGAGATTTACCTCGCTCCCTATGACAGCGCCAAGGTGTCGCTGGAGCGGCAGCTGAGCCGCCTAACGGTGCTGCTGGCGCCCTTCAAGGAATCGGAGGCCATGCTGCGGCGGCTATCGGCCGTCATCACCGAAAAGATCGGGGAAATGGATCGAACGACTGCCTTGAAGAAAGAGCAGCGCGATGCAGAGGCGCTTTCGGTGTTTCGGACCAATCGCGGCAAGGCGCTGATGGACGAAGCCAACGTGTTTTTGTCCAGCGTCATCCGAACCACCGACGAACGGCTCACCACCGGCGTAACCGAGCAGCGGGAAAATGCCGCACGG
>JAQGMS010000315.1 GCA_028292245.1 Ramlibacter sp. | reverse complement strand
GCAGCGTGCCGGGCAGGCGCAGCGTCTGGCCGCTGCCGCCGGCGCTCACCGTGGTGGTCCTGACGTAGAGCACGGCGCTTTGCGCGGCGCCCGCTTCCAGCGCGCGCGCATTGGCGATGCGGCTGATGACGGTGCGCGCCCCGCCCAGCGCCAGCAGCACCAGCACCACGATCGCGGCGATGCGCGTGCGCCGCGCCACCTGGCGGCGCTGCAGCAGTTCGCCCTCCGCGCCCTGCACGGAGTGGATGCCCAATTGGGAATGACTTTGTTGGGACATGGCTTTCTTCAGCCCTCCAGGGGCAGGGCTTCTCCGGCCCGTGGAACGCTGGGCGGACTGCGGCGCGCGGCGCGCCGCGCCAGCCGCTCATGCACGCCGGCGTACAGGACCGGCACGAACAGCAATGTGGACACGGTGGCGAACAGCAGGCCGCCGATCACGGCGCGGCCCAGCGGCGCGTTCTGCTCGCCGCCCTCGCCCAGGCCCAGCGCCATCGGGATCATGCCGATGATCATCGCCAGCGCCGTCATCAGCACCGGCCGGATGCGGGTGGCGCCGGCTTCGAGGGCCGCGGCCAGCGGTGTGGACCCGGCCTCGCGCTGCTGCCGCGCGAAGGCCACCACCAGGATGCTGTTGGCCGTGGCCACCCCCATCGTCATGATGGCGCCGGTAAGCGCAGGCACGCTCAAAGTGGTGCCGGTGATGAACAGGATCCAGGCGATGCCGGCCAGCGCCGCCGGCAGCGCCGCGATGATGATGGCCGCGTCGATCCACGACTGGAAGTTCACCACCACCAGCAGGTACACCAGCACGATCGCCATGGCCAGGCCCGCGCCCAGGCCGACGAAAGAGGACTGCATGGTCTGCACCTGTCCGCGCAGCTCGATCTGGTTGCCGCGCTTGAGCCTGGCCCGCATGTCGTCCACCAGCTTGCGCACATCCGCGGCCACGCTGGCCAGGTCGGTGCCCTGCACGCTGACATAGACGTCGACCGCCTGCGCGATGTTGTAGCGCGAGATGATCGGCAACTGGCGCGCCTGTTGCGCCTCCACCAGGTTGCCCAGCAACTGCGGGCTGCCGCCGCCGGCGCCGCCCGCCGCGCCGACCGGGATGTTGAGCAACGCGTCGACCGAATCGACCTGGTACTGCGGGCTTTGCACCACCACGTTGTAGACCACGCCGTTCTGCGGGTTCAGCCAGAACGCGGGCGCGGTCTGGGAGCTGCCGGACAGCGCGATCAGCACGTTCTGGCCGACGTTGGTCGCCGACAGCCCCATCTGCTGCAAGCGGGTGCGGTCCATCTGCAGGCTGATGCTCGGCCCGTCCATCCGCTGGTGCACATGGGCGTCGACGGCGCCGGGGATCTTGCGGATGGCCTTGGTGATCTCGGCCGCCAGCGCGGCGTTGCCGTCCACGTCGTTGCCGGTGAACTGCACGTCGATGGCGGCGGGCAGCCCGAAGTTCAGGATCTGCGTGACGATGTCGGCCGGCTGGAAGAAGAACTCGACGCCGGGAAAGCGCTTGGGCAGTTCGGCGCGCAGCAGCGACACCCACTGCCCGGTGGGCCGGTGGCCTTCGCGCAGCGACAGCAGGATTTCGCCGTCCAGCGTGCCGATGGTGCCGGCGTTGCTGTACGAGAGGTTGATGCCGCTGTTGGGAATGCCCAGGTTGTCCAGCACGGTTTCCAGCTCGGCCGGCGGCACCAGTTCGCGGATCGCCACTTCCACCTGGTCGGCCAGCCGCGCCGTCTCCTCGATGCGTGTGCCGGTGGCCGCGCGCATGTGCAGGCGGATCTGGCCGGCGTCGACGGTCGGGAAGAAGTCGCGGCCCAGCATCGGCACCAGCAGGCACGAGAGCAGGCAAAAGCCCAGGAACAGGATGCCGAACCGGCGCCGCTGCACCAGCAGCGTGGACAGCGCCAGCGCGTAGTTGCGGCGCAGCCGCTCGAACTGCCGGTCGAAGGCCAGGTAGACGCGGCGCAGCGGGCCGGGCTGGCCCTGCTCGACGCCGCCGCCGTGCGAGCCGCCCATCATCAGCATCACCAGCGTCGGCACCAGCGTCCGCGAGAGGAAGTACGAGGCGATCATGGCGAACACCACCGCCTCGGCCAGCGGCACGAACAGGTAGCGCGCCACGCCCGAGAGGAAGAACATCGGCACGAACACGATGCAGATGCACAGCGTGGAAACGAAGGCGGGCACGCCGATCTCGCCGGCGCCGACGTCGATGGCCTCGAGCAGCGGCTTGCCCAGGTGCAGGTGGCGCTCGATGTTCTCGATGGTGACGATGGCCTGGTCCACCAGGATGCCGACCGACAGCGCCAGGCCGCCCAGCGTCAGGATGTTGAGCGTCTCGCCCAGCGCGAACAGCACCAGGATCGACGCCAGGATGGACAGCGGGATCGTCAGGCCGATAATCAGCGTGCTGCGCCAGTTGCCCAGGAACAGCAGCACCATCGCGGCCGTCAGCGCGGCGGCGATCAGCGCCTCGGCCACCACGCCCTTGATGGCGGCGGTGACGAAGATCGACTGGTCGAACAGCGGCGTGACCTTGATATCGGCAGGCATCTGCTCGGCGGCCTTCGGCAGCATGGCGCGCAGGTTGTCCACGATGTCCAGGGTGGAGGCGCCGCCATTCTTCAGCACCGACAGCAGCACGCCGCGCTGGCCGTCCTGCCGCACCACGTTGGTCTGCGGCTGGAAGCCGTCGCGCACATAAGCCACGTCGCGCAGGTAGGTGGTGGCGCCGCCCACGGTGCGCACCGGCAGGTCGTTCAGGCCCGCGATCGCCTCGGGCGAGCCGTTCATGCGCACGGTGTATTCGGTGTTGCCCACCTTGGCGGTGCCCGACGGAAGGATCAGGTTCTGGGTGTTCACGGCGTTGACCACGTCGGCCGGCGACAGCCCGCGCGACTGCAGCGCCTGCGTGTCGAGGTCGACCGAGATCACCTTGACCTTGCCGCCGTACGGGAACGGGATGGCCACGCCGGGGATGGTCACCAGTTGCGGGCGCAGTGTGTTCACGGCCGCGTCGAACACCGATTGCTCGGGCAGGCTGCCGCTGGACAGCGCCAGCTGGACCACCGGGATGCTGGAGGCCGAGTACTTGATGACCAGCGGCGGTGTGATGCCGGGCGGCAATTGCCGCACCTGGGTCTGCACCGAGGCGACCGTTTGCGCGATCGCGGCCTGGATGTTGGCGTTGGGCTGGAAGAAGACCTTGATGACGGAGATGCCCGGCAGCGAGGTGGACTCGATGTGCTCGATGTCGCTCACCACCGTCGTGAGGCCGCGCTCGCTGGACGAGGCGATGCGCTGGCCCATCTCCTGCGCCGGCAGGCCGGTGTAGTTCCAGATGATGCTGATCACCGGGATGTTGATTTCCGGGAAGATGTCCGTCGCCATGTTGCGCAGCGCCAGCGGCGTGGCCAGGACGATCAGCATCGCCATCACGATGAACGTGTAGGGGCGCCGCAGCGCCAACGAGACCATGGACATCGGGGAGGAGCCGCCGGTTGGGGGGTAAGACCTCCAAATAATACGTGAGCGCACCGTATCTGTCGCGTAAAGACCGCTCCCGAGGCGGTACAGTTTGGCCTTTGCGGCACGAAAGCATCGCTCCATGGACGACATCACCCTCGTTGACAACACCGGCGCCCACCGCTTCGAATTGAGCAAGGCCGGCGCCTTGGCTGCGTACGCCGAGTACAACCTGCTGAAGGACGCGGTGCTGTTCACGCACACCGAAGTGTTACCCCAATACGAAGGCCAGGGCCTGGGCTCCAAGCTGGCGAGGTTCGCGCTCGACGACGTGCGCCGCCGCGGGCTGCACGTCATTCCGGTTTGCCAGTTCATCGCCGGCTATATCCGCAAGCACACCGAGTACCTGGACCTGCTGACCGAAGAGAGCCGCCGGGCCTACAAGCTCTGAACCATGTCCAGCATCCAGGTCCGGCTGGTCCGGCTTCTCGACTACCTGGACGTGGAACTGACGGGCCAGGCCGACCTGTCGGAGGTGCTCGACGCGATCAGGAAATTGGGCAACGTGACGCGGGACCAGGGCGACAAGCGCCTGCTGCTGGACCTGCTGGGCGTGGAAGGCGAACTGCACGTGGCCGGCCAGATGCAGGTGGGCGAGCAGATCGTGCAGAGCCTGTCGCACCTCCAGAGCATGGCCTCGGTCGTGCCTGCCGACAAGATCACCCGCGTCAGCGAGCACCTGGCGCGCGCCCACGGCCTGCGGATGAAGGTATTCGACGCCAAGGACGCCGCGATCGCATGGCTGCGCGACACCGAGCCGCCGCCCGAGATCGACAACACGCTGATGGAGGCCGCGCATGCCGCGATCTGGGACGCGGTGCGCCACCTGTTCCCGCGGCATGCGCAGGCGATCCAGTTGCCCAATGGGTCGCTGGCCATCTCATGGTCCGTGGCACACCAGGCGGGCGCGCACTACGACATGGCCACGCCCATCACCGTGCGGCTCGAGCCGGACCTGATCGACAGTCTCACGCTGGCCGACCCGGAGCAGCGCAAGCGCATCGCGACGCACCAGGAAGCCGCGTTCCGTGCCGGCTTGATGGGGTACGACCCGTATGCTGCGGTGCCGAGCGCGCGGGTCATCATCCTCGGCTGAAATTTCAAATCATTTCCAGGGGCACCGGGCCCTTCGGCGGCGGGAACAACCGGTCGAGTTCGGCCATCGCGCTGGCATCGAGGGGATGCGCCAGCGCGCCGAAGTTCTCGTCCAGCCGCGCCGGGCTGGCGGTCTTGGGAATCGCGATGACGTCGTCGCGGGCCAGCAGCCAGGCCAGCGCGGCCTGCGCCGGCGTCATGCCGTGCCGCTTTGCAAAATCGGCCAGCCCGCGATGCCGCAGCAGGCGTCCCTGCTCGATCGGGCAATAGGCCATGGTCGGCACCGCGCGCTCGCGCTGCCAGGGCAGCAAGTCCCATTCGATGCCGCGGCGCGTCAGGTTGTAGAGCACCTGGTTGGTCTGCACGCCGTGCCCGCCGGGCACCTCCCACAGTTCCTGCATGGCGGCCGTGTCGAGGTTGCTGACGCCCCAGTGGCGGATGTGGCCCTCGCGCTGCAGGCGCTCGAAGGCATCCACCGTTTCGGCGATCGGCACGCTGCCGCCCCAGTGCAGCAGGTACAGGTCGATGCGGTCCGTCCGCAGCCGGCGCATGCTGGCGGCGCAGGCCGCGCGCATGGCCTTGCGCGAGGCGTTGTGCGGATAGACCTTGCTGACCAGGAACACTTCATCGCGCCGCCCGGCAACGGCCTCGCCCACCAGGGCCTCGGTGCGGCCGTCGCCATACATTTCCGCGGTGTCGATCAAGCGCAGGCCCAGGTCCATGCCGGCGCGCAAGCAGGCGACCTCCTGGTCGTGCAGGGCCGGCTGTTCGCCCATGCCCCAGGTGCCCTGGCCCAGCGCGGGAACGATTTCGCCGCAGGGCAGGCGGACTTGTTTCATGAAGCTGTGAGGTCAGGCACGGCTTCGATGATAAGTCGAGGCCTCGCGCTAGTAGCGCCGGATGCCGCCGCCCACCGGCAGGTAACGCAGCGCCTTGCTGATGCCGTCGCGTCCGCTGGCCGCGCGGCCCACCAGCGCGGTGCCGGCCATCAGGCCCAGCGTGCGGACCATCATCGACCGGTGACGGCGCGTCACCAGCCACGCGGCCAGGCCCGCGCCCAATACCAGCCAATGCTCGCCGGGAATGCCGGGCCGCGCATCGTCGTAGTCCTTCACTGTCTGCAGCATCGATTCGCTCATGGTCGTCCTTTCGCCGGATGAATCTGTGTCGGTCCAGTCATCCTAAGAACAGGTGCCCCGGGAACTCGTAGGAATCCGCCTCGAGTGCGCGGGGGCACGGCGCGCTTGGCGCGCCGTGTGCCCATCAGGGCTTGCGCTCGCTGGCCGGGTCACGTCGGCCGAAGCCCCTGGGCTGGCGCTGCTCTCCCGAGGCAGCCGACGCGGGTTGCGCCGCCGCCGGTGGGCGAGCGCCCGGAGCCGCC
>JAQGMS010000290.1 GCA_028292245.1 Ramlibacter sp. | reverse complement strand
CGGGATGGTCCTTCTGACGCGTCGCGCCGGTCACTGCGAGCATTCGCATCTTGCCCGAGCCGACGAACGGGGCGGCGAACTGGGTGACGCTCATCACGACGTCGATCTCGCCACCGAGCAGGTCTTGCACGGACTGCGGCGGCGTCTTGTACGGCACGTGGATCAGGCCCTTGATGCCGGCGAGCCGGGCAAAGTCCTCCATGGCCAGGTGCGGCCCGGTGCCGACGCCGACCGAGCCGTACTTGATCTTGCCGGGCGAGTTCTTCGCGTACTCGACGAACTCCTGCAGCGTCCGCGCAGGGAAGTCTCCGCGAACGATCAGCGCGAAGTTGACCGCGAACAACTCGGATACCGGCACCAGGTCGCCCGCCGGGTCGAAGGGCAGCTTGCGGAACAGGAAGGCATTGTTCGCAAATGTGGATTCGGTGCCGATGAACCAGGTCAGTCCGTCCGGCCTGGCCTTCGCCACCTGGTCCGCAGCGACGATCTCGGAAGCCCCCGGCCTCGGATCGATCACGATCGGCTGCCCCCAACGGTCCTTGAGCCGATCGGCGAGAACGCGCGTGATGTTATCGATGGCCCCGCCTGGGTACGGGTGCACGATCCGTATGGGCTTGGGCGCGGCGTCGGCGCCTTGCGCGGCGGCGACTGCGGCGAGCGTCGCCAGCAGGACGCCGACCACGGAGCGAACAAGAAATCTCATGGGTGATGTCTCCTGTCTCGTCGATTGCGTGACATGCCTGCACTGTAGGCAGCAGGCGTTTCGCCGCTTGATCCTTCGGGACAGCCGGCTTACCATCTCGGGACATGCAGCGTTTCTATCTTCGCAGCGCCATTCTGGTTTGCTACGCCCGCGTTGCGCAGTCCGTGGGGCTGGATGCGCGCGCCCTCGCGCGCGAGATCGGCATTCCGTCGCGCCTGCTCGAATCGCCGGATCACCTGGTGCGGGCGCGTCTGGTCTACCGGCTGCTGGAGGCCGCCGCGGAGCGCAGCCACTGCGCGGACTTCGGCCTGCGGGTGGCTCGGGAGCGTCTGAACTTTGCGTACCTGGGGCCGCTCGGCGCGCTGGCGCGCGACGAACCCGACATCCGCGCGATCCTTCGCCGCTTCGCGAGCGACATGCCGCTGCAGACCACCTCGGTGACGCTGCGGCTGACGGAAACGGCTGGCCTGGGCCTGGTCGACGTCGACATCGCATCGGACGGCGAAGTGCGCATGCGCCAGGCGACCGAATGCGTCATGGGGGGACAGATCTACCTGTTGAAGTACCTTCTGGGTGCGGACTGGCGGCCGGCCGAAGTGCAGTTCATGCACGCGCGCCTCTCGCAAGATGTGCCCTATGCGGCAACTTTCGGCTGCCCCGTCGTGTTCGGCTCCGTGTCCAACCTGATGGTGCTGCCCGCACGAGACCTCGATCGCCCGAACCGCATGGCCGAAAGCGGCCTCAAGGCCTACACCAGTGTGCCCACGGCGGGCCTGCTGCCCAATCCCAGTCATGTCACGAGCGAGGCGCAGCTGGCGGCCCACATCCGGCGACTGATGCCGCTCGGCCAATGCAGCGCGGAAGTGGTCGCGGGGGAACTCGGCATCGATCGGCGAACGCTGCACCGGCATCTGGCGCAGGCGGGCACGACCTACTCGGAGGTTGTGGAAAGAACCAGGACCGAACTGGCCGACCAGTACCTGCAGGCCGGCGCCCTGCGTCTGGCGGAGATCGCCGACTTGCTGGGTTTCGCATCCGCGGCGGGGTTCTCGCGGTGGTTCTCGCGCGGCCACGGCATGGCACCGTCAGCTTGGCGGTCGAGAGGCGGACCCCCGCAAAGTACGATCTCGGCCATCGTCTATCCGGAGCCAGCATGAATCGATTCACCAGAGTAATCCTGGCGTTGCTGGCAGTGGCTGCGCTGTTGGCGGGCCTCACATGGGCGACGTTTCAGCTTCCCACGTTCGGCGGCCGGGCCGGCCCCCAGCTCCTGGAGCGCATGCGCGCGTCCAAGCAATTTCACGGCGACCGGTTCGACAACACGCCGCCCTATGTGAGCGACTTTTCCATGATGGGCGAGCTGAAGTCGTACCTCGGCAACGAAGTGCGCGAGCCGCAATTCGAAGTGCCGGTCGAGCGTGTTGGGCCGGCTGACTTGGCTCGTCCCGTGCCCCCGGGGCTGCGCGCGCGGTGGCTGGGCCACGCAACGGTGCTGCTGGAAATCGACGGCGTGCGCGTCCTGACCGATCCCATACTGTCGCGTCGCGCCTCACCCTTCCAGTTCGTCGGGCCCGCGCGCCTGCACCCGGCGCCGCTGGCGATCGACGACCTGAAGAACATCGACGCCGTCGTGATCTCGCACGACCATTTCGACCATCTGGACATGGACACCATCCAGGCATTGGCCCGCGGCGGCACCCACTTCTTCGTCGGATTGGGCATCGGCGCGCACCTCGAACGCTGGGGCGTTCCCGCCGAGCAGATCCATGACATGGACTGGTGGGAGCATGCCGAAATTCGCGGCGTCACCATTCACTGCACGCCGGCGCGCCACTACTCCGGGCGCAAGAGCATGGACAACTCCACCTTGTGGTCGTCGTGGATGCTCAAGGGCCCGAGCCGCTCCGTCTATTTCAGTGGCGACACCGGGTATGCCAATCATTTCAAGGAAGTGCGCGAGCGGCTCGGCGCGCCGGAGCTGTCGCTGCTCAAGATCGGCGCCTATGGCGACACCTGGGAGACCATCCACATGACGCCGGAGTCCGCCGTCCGCGCGCACCTCGACCTGGGCGCGGCGACCTTGCTGCCGGTGCACTGGGCCACGTTCAACCTGGCCTACCACGCGTGGGAGGAGCCGATCGTGCGCGCCGTGGCGGCGGCGCAAGCGCAAGGCGCGCAGCTGGTGACGCCGCAGCCCGGGGAGAAATTCGAGGCGGGCGTGCCGTTCATCAATCGCGCGTGGTATTTGAAAGGCAGCGGCTACTCGCCGTCCCAGTAATCCAGCGCCTGCGCAGGGCGCGTCATGTGGCGCACCGTGCCGCTGCCGTACGCGCCGATCTTTCCGGAATCGGGATACTCGCAAACCTCGGCCGGCATCATCGT
>JAQGMS010000289.1 GCA_028292245.1 Ramlibacter sp. | reverse complement strand
CGGTAAACGCGCTCCTAACGCTGAAGAACGTCGTCGCTTCTCAGAATCTGCCGACCTCCTTCTTAGCAAGCTTCCCGATCTAATCGCAGAACGTGCGGCGGATCGGCTTCGACAAGAGGAAGTGAGGGCACAAAATAAGACGGAGAGGAACGCGGTTCTCAAGGTTATAGGAGTGGGGCTGGCAGTGATCGCCACACTTGCGACGATCATCATTTCCAAATGAACGGCGAACGCAGATCAACACGCCCGAAGGAGCGATCAACTTATGCAATCGCGCACCGCTAGTACACGCTCTCTACACGCTGGCCCACGCCAGAAGGCATGCGGCGCGCGAGCGCTCAATTCAAACGGCTTCTATTCGAACGTGAACCCCGACGTTGACCATCCGCGCTGGTCGCAGGCCACCGAGCGGCGCATCGGCGATGGCGAAGGCCTGTTCGCCAAGCGCCGCAAGACGCTCATCTTCAACGGCTACGAAGCGCAGGTGGGGCAGCTGTACACCGGTATGGACTTGAAGAAGAACTTCTGAGCGCCCTTAAGGGAGCTAGGCTGGCCGTGCTAGCATCTTCCGGATCGTGCAGGTCCGGCGAAGCCTTCGACGAGTGAGCCACCATGGAAATGTCTTTCACCCTTGGCCCTTTGACTCTGCGTTCGACTTCGGGGTCCATCAGCGTACAGAAAATCGGATTCACGGCCGTTTTCGATTTGAACGGCGATGGCTACGACGACATCCTCGGCGCAGGGGGCTACCCCCCGAATGAACCATATCCAGCGGTCGCCCGTCCCGGCTTCCTGATCCTTGGGTCACCCGACGGCTTCACGGCAGCGGCACCAGCGCAACTGGATGCCGCGGGCATGTTGGACGTAAACGCACGGGAAATCGTGTTCGCGGACTTCAACGAGGATGGCGTCCCGGACTTCTACATCGCCGACCACGGCTATGACGCGCCACCCTTTCCGGGCCAGCAGAACCGGCTGTACCTGTCGACCGGACCGGCGTCATGGTCCGACGCCACTAGCTCCCTGCCGCAAATTGCAGACTTCACCCACAGCGCGACCACGGGCGATGTGAATGCCGACGGGCACCAGGACATTTTTGTCGGCAATGGCGTGCTGAACGCAGCCTACATCCTGTTGGGCGATGGCGACGGCCACTTCACGAAATCAACCGCGCTGCTGCCGACAGGGCCGGGCCAGCCTATTGTCGATGCGCGGGTCGGCGTGTTCTCCTGCCTGATCGCCGATCTCGACGACGACGGATTGCCCGAACTTGTGCTGGGCACCGCGGAAGTGCACAGCGAGTACCAGGTACTCTGGAACACGTACGGCGGCTATGCGTCCGCAGACGTCACGGATTTGCCGTCGCCGCAAGGGTTCGGGACGGACTGGGTGGTCTATGACATCCAAAGCATGGATGTGAATTTCGATGGCCTGGCAGACCTGGTCGTGGCCTATGTCTCCAACGTTTGGGAGGGCGGATGGTGCCTTCAGGTGCTTGTCAATCATGGCCAGCGCAATTTCACTGACGAAACTGCGACATTCTTGCCTGATCCTGCGGCCGTCAACAGCCGGATACCAACAGCCCAGTCGCCCTTGGCCTGGATTCAGTTCCTGATTCCGCGTGACCTCAATGCCGATGGCCGGATGGACTTCGTGGTGGACACCACGTCCATGGGCGGCGTTGGGTTGCCGGATAACATTCCGGTGGCATTGATTCACCAGGCCAACGGTGTCTTCGCGCCCATCACGATCGGTGCGCTTCGTGAACAGGGCATGCCAGATTCCATGCTCTGGAACGTCAAATTCGTGTCCACGGGATCCTCCGGAGCGGGCGAGTTCCAGCACATCTACTACTCGCCCGAAGGCCGGCCCCAATTCGATTCGATGCCGGTGACGTTCGCGCCCGCGGCGACGTTTTGGGTCGCAGGCACTTCGGGCAATGACACGCTGGTTGGAACGAACGGCCCCGATGCGATGGCGGGGTTCGGTGGAGATGACCGCCTGCAGGGCGATGTCGGCATCGACACGGCCGTCTACAGCGGCGCGCGCAATGCCCACACCGTGACCCAAGGCACCGGCAATTACACTGTGGCCCGCACCGGCGAAGGCACGGATACGCTGGTTGACGTCGAACGCCTGCAGTTTTCGGATTCAAAGCTGGCGCTGGACCTCAACGGCAACGCAGGCTCGGTCGCGAAGATCCTGGGTGCCATCTTCGGCCTGCCCTCGGTCTCGAACACCGCCTACGTGGGCATCGGCCTGGGCTTGATCGACAGCGGGATGGCCTACGCCGACCTGATGCAGCTGGCGATCAATGTCGCGCTGCCATCGCGTACGAGCGCCCAGTTCGTCGACGCGGTTTATTTCAACGTCATCGGCATCCACCCGGACGCAGGCGCTGCCGCACCGTACGTGGCCCTGCTGGAGGACCACACGCTGACACAGGCGCAGCTCGCGGTGATTGCCGCCGACTCAAACTACAACACCAGCCACATCGACCTGACGGGGCTGGCGCAGCACGGCATCGCGTACGTCTAGCGGGAGATCCAGGGCGATTTTTCGATTGGAGAAACTCACCCGCTCCACGGCGTCGAGGATGTCCGTGCCGCTCGCGCCCAATGTCATGAAGCGCAGCATGGGCGAAGCAGCGAAGGCCCATTCAAAAGACAGTGTTTCAGATCAGGTTTCGCATCAAACATGGTGTGCCGGGGTACAGCTACGCTCCCAAGGACGTGTAAGACATGCCAACCCAGAGCGACTTGCACTAGCGGCACGCTCTGGCACACGCCCGAAGGGACGCTCAGCTAGTACCTAAATCAGCGCGAGACACGAGCCATTCCCGATGGAACGTATCAGGAACATGTCGCAAAGGATGAGCAATTGTTTTGAAGAGCCGACGAGTAAGCTGTAAGAGGCGGGCATCGAGAGCGACATACACTGCATACATTCACGCAGGAACGCTCAGCTATGCATTCGCACACGGTTAGTACACGCTCGAACACGCTGGCGGAACGTCAGAAGGCATGCGGCACGCGCCAGTTCAACTCTTACGGCTTCTACTCGAACGTGAACCCGGACGTCGACCATCCACGCTGGTCGCAGGCCGCCGAGCGGCGCATCGGCGAAGACGGATTATTTGCAAAAAAGCGCAAGACGCTCATCTTCAATGGGTACGAGGCTCAGGTGGGGCAGCTGTACGCCGGGATGGATCTCAAGAAGAATTTCTAGCCCCAGGACTGACGAGAACGCCGCGAACTACGGCTGCGGCTTCACCAGCACGGCGGCCGACGGCAGGCCGCTGCCTGCAGCGCTGGCTGCACGGACTGTGCATGAATAGGACTTTCCATTCGTGAGTCCGCTCACCGTGATCGGCGAGGCGGAGGCCGCGCCCGCACCGGACTGTGCACCAGCGCTGCAGGTCGCGGTGTAGCCGGTGATGGGGGATGGTCCTGTTCCGAGCGGCGCACTGAAAGAGATCGAGGCTTGCCCGTTTGCCGCGAAGGAAGTGCCGATGATGGGCTCGCCCGGAACGCTTCGCGGCGTGCGGTTCAGGAAGGTGCGGTACCCAATTTCTCCGGCGCCGCCGACGGAAACGGTCACGAAATCGAGTTGTCCGTCGCCATCGACATCCATGACTTCGAGCCGGCTGGGAACGTTCGGGAAAATGTCGCTGTTGACGGATGTGAAGGTGCCATCGCCGTTGTTCAGCCAGATCATGGGGATGCTGAGGCTTACGACGCCGTTGTCGTCGAGCTTCTGAGTGCCCGTGGCATAGAAATCAAGGCGTCCATCGCCGTTGATATCGGCCGCGACAAGGCGATCCCAGAAAACGCCGTTGACTCGGGTCGCCGAACTCCCCAGCGTCCCCGCCGTCGCATCGACAAAGACGCCGTTGCCCTGATTGATCAGGACCTGGGCTGCGGCGCCCACGTCTTGCAGCGCGCCGGTTTGAGTCGACAGAATCAGCAAATCCATCTTGCCATCGCCATTGATATCCAGGGCGAGAATTCCGTTGTTGCGCGCATTCGCACCAAACGAACCCAAAGGCAGGTTGACGCGCGCTCGAATCGCGAAGTTGCCCCTTCCGTCGTTGTACAAGACGATGTTGCGGCCGCCGACGCCGTCGACTGACCCCATGACCAGGTCGGGGGAACCGTCTCCATCCAGATCAACAAGTATTGCGGAGTCAAACCCGGCGCCATTCGGTACAGAAACATCGGCGGGAAGCCGATCGGTGGCTTGCTCGAATGTTCCATCGCCTTTTCCGATCAAAAAGTACGATCGCGTTGGAAGGGGCGTATTGTTTACAAACAGGTCAGGTATGCCATCGCCATTGACGTCTCCTACCGCGGCCGAACTGGAGCTGTCGGGCACTGTCGGCAATGTCGAAGATCGATCGCTGTATGTTCCATCTCCATTCGAAACCAGCAGGACATTTCGCCCTCCCCCAAGAGGAGGGCGATCGATACCGCCTTCCGCGATGAAAATGTCGAACTTGCCGTCGCGATTGAAATCACCCACAGCAATCTGGGAAGCGCCGAATGTCGAAGGCAGCGACCCCTGGCCAAGCAGTTGGCGTGTCACGTCGAGCAGCCCCGTTCCTGCTGCATTCGGTCGCAATATGCGCACGGCCCCCGGCTCCGTAGCAGACAGGGGATTGATGCCCATGCCCAAGATCAGATCGCGCTTGCCATCTCCTTTCAGGTCCGCCGAAGACTGGATCCACACATTGCCTGGAGGTGAGCCTAGGGGAATCGTCGGATCGTTGATGACGCCGCTCGGGCCTTGCACGAAAGTGAGCGCTTGAACTCCGCCGATCGGCGTGATGAACTGTGACAACGGCCCGACGTACAACGGCGCGTTTCCGAAGGTCCCTCCCATCACGTAGACCCCGTTTAGCGCATAGCCGGAACCGTCCGTCACAACGACGCCAAGATATGTGCCGGTCTGCGGGTAATAGCGGTAAACGAACGGCGGCAGGGACTGCGTGGTTGGGTGCCCGGGAAAGTATTCGGGGTAAACCGACTCGCCGAAATTCATCAATTGCCGGGCCGCTTCTTCGGGCGTCACTGCACTACTTGCCGCGGAAAGGGCAGGGGCTCGCGAGGCTGCGATGACAGCCGTTGGCGGGGGGCCGGCCACTGTGACGGCTTCGGGGGTACCGCTGCCGCCGCCGCAACCAGCCAACAGGGCGAATAGCAATAGCACCACGAGGTACTTCTTCAGCATCGGGTGCTCCATAAAGTAGCGATTGATGCTACTACGGTTGAGCTTCCCCGATGCATTTTCCCGAGATGCAAGGACTAACCGCCCAGGGGCTTCGCCTGCAAACTTCGCGGCATGAAACTGCTATGGGGCATCTTGCCCTTCTCGTTGCTGGGTACAAGTACCTGTAAGACACTGCATCCAGAGCGACATACACTGCGCAAACGGTCTGGAAACTCGCTGGAAGGAACGCTTATCTATGCATTCACACACGGTTCGCGCACGCTCACCCAGGCTGGCGGAACGTCAGAAGGCATGCGGCGCCCGCCAGCTCAACTCTTACGGCGTCTACTGATGTCGGCGACGGCCACCCGCGGACGCAATCGCATCGCGCTCGCGCTGTTGCATCCGGCCGCCAAGCCCGTCCTGTTTGTGCTGGCCCTGTTGCCATTTGCGTGGCTCCTGTACGGAGCCGTCACCAACCATCTGGGCGCGAACCCGGCGGAATACCTGATCCGCTCCACCGGCGACTGGATCTTGCGCTTCCTGTGCATCACATTGGCCGTGACGCCGTTGCGGGTGATCGCCCGTTTGCCGATGCTGGCGCGCTTTCGCCGGATGCTGGGGCTGTTCGTGTATTTCTATGTGGTGCTGCATTTCTTGAGCTACAGCGGGTTCGACATGGGGTTCGATGCGGCGGATATCGCCAAAGACATCGCCAAGCGGCCGTTCATCCTGGTCGGCTTCACAGGCTTCCTGCTGCTGACGCCGCTGGCTGCCACGTCGTTCAATCGTGCGGTGAAGGCCTTGGGCGCGAGGCGCTGGCAGGTACTGCACAAGCTGGTCTATGCCGTCGCCTGCCTGGGCGTCCTGCATTTCTTCTGGATGCGCGCTGCCAAGCACAATTTCGCCGAAGTCGCGGTGTACGGGACGATCATCGCCATCCTCCTGGGATGGCGGCTGGTGCAGTACTGGACTAAGAAGCAAGCCGTTCGGAACGCATCAAATCCGCCGCGGTTTCCCGTTCGCGGATGAGATGCGCGCGGCCGCCATCGACGAGCACTTCGGCCGCGCGCCCCCGCGCGTTGTAGTTGCTGGCCATGCTCATGCAATAGGCGCCGGCTGACAACACCGCCAGCAGGTCGCCCGGTTTGACGGCCAGAGCACGATCCCGGCCGATCCAGTCGCCGCTCTCGCACACCGGCCCGACCACGTCGTAGGTTTGCGCGGGGCCGCTCGCCGGCTTGACGGGCACGATGGCGTGAAAGGCCTGGTACATCGCGGGCCGCGGCAGGTCGTTCATGGCGGCGTCGATGATGCAAAAGTTCTTGTCTTCCCCGGGTTTGAGGTACAGCACCTCGGTCACGCAGACACCCGCATTGCCGGTAAGCGAGCGGCCCGGCTCGATCATGAATTGGCGGTCGCCGAAACCACGGGCATCCAGCTTGGCGAACAGCTTGCGCCACAGGGCATCGGCCGCCGGAGGCTGGTCGCCGTTGTAGGCGATGCCAAGGCCGCCGCCGAAGTCGATGTGATGCAGGGGGATGCCCGCCGCCTCGACGGCCTGCACCAGGTCGAGCACCCGGTCCATCGCGTCCAGGTAGGGCGACTCGTCGGTGATCTGCGAGCCGATGTGGCAGTCGATGCCCACCACCTTCAGGCCCGGCAACGCGGCGGCGCGCTGGTACGCGGCGAGCGTGCGCGCATGGGCCACACCGAACTTGTTGCCTCTCAATCCCGTGGAAATGTAAGGATGGGTCTTGGGGTCGACGTCCGGATTGACGCGGATGCTCACCGGCGCTGTCTTGCCAGCCGCAACGGCGAGGTCGCTCAGCACTTCCAGCTCGGCCTCGCTCTCCACGTTGAAGCAGCCGATGCCGACATCGAGCGCACGGCGGATCTCCGCGCGCGTCTTGCCGACGCCGGAAAAAATGATGTCCTTCGCGGCGCCCCCTACGGCCAGCACCCGCTCGAGCTCGCCGCCCGACACGATGTCGAAGCCGCAACCGGCCTGCGCGAACACCTGCAGGATTCCCAGCGAGGAGTTGGCCTTCATCGCATAGCAGATTTGGGCCTTGCGGCCGGCGAATCCACGCTGGTAGGCGGCCAGTGCCGCCAGCATCGACGCCTTGGAATACACGAACAGCGGCGTGCCGTGCTGGCGTGCGAGGTCGCCAAGCCGAAGCTCTTCGGCAAACAGCTCATCGCCGCGCAACGCAAAATGCGGATGGCCGGGCAGGGGGGTGGTGGTCATTGGGAAGGGATCGGCGAAGCCGTGCCGGTGGTGGGAGGGGCCGAGGCAGGAGGCGCCGGCAAGGACAGGGACTGCGTCAGCGTTGCCCGGGCGGCGGCGGCTTCACCGGTCGGCAGGAAGAGGGGTCCTCTTTGGCCGCATGCGGCGAGCAGGGCGACCACGCCGGTGGCAAGGGCAAGTCGCCGGGGCGAAGCGCTGACTAGAATTTGGAAAACACGCAACATGGTGAAATTGTAATGACCGACACCGAATTCATGGACCGAGCCGAGGCGCTGCTGCTTCGAATCGAGGCCTGTTGCGACCGCATCAACGACGACACCGATGCCGACGTCGACAACCAGCGGGTCGGCGGCATGGTCACGCTCACCTTCATCAACGGGACCCAGATCATCGTGAACCTGCAAAAACCGCTGCACGAAATCTGGATGGCGGCCAAGGCCGGCGGATTCCACTACAAGTTCGATGGCTCTCGCTGGGTCGATACCAAGGGCAATGGCGAGTTCTTCGCCAACCTCACGCGCTATGCCGGCGAGCAGGCCGGGCAGGCGCTCGAATTCGCCTGAAGGCAGCGGTCGCCGGCGGCTTCAGTTCCGGAACAGGTCGAGGATGCTGCGGCGCTCGTCCGAAGGTGAGGCGGGCGGACGGCTGGGCGGCAGGCCATCGGAATTTGCGAGGCTCTTATCCTCCGGTGCCCGCGGCACGGCAGGCGTGGGGGCGCCACCACTCTCCTGGACCGAGGTTCCGCCGAGGTTGCTGACACCGCCGCCACGCGCGTATTCCTCGTAATACCACTCCCCGCCGACGTTGACCACGCCTTCCGGGGCCGTGGGCTCCATCACAGGCACGCCCTTGAGCGCGGTTTCCATGAAGTTGATCCACACCGGCAGGCTGAGGCCGCCGCCGGTTTCCTTGTCGCCAAGCGAGCGCGGCGTGTCGTAACCCATCCAGACGATCGCGACCATCGTCGGCTGGAAGCCGTTGAACCAGGTGTCGATCGAGTCGTTGGTGGTGCCGGTCTTGCCGTACAGGTCGGGCCGCTTGAGCGTTGCCTGCGCCCGTGCGGCGGTGCCGGATCGCGCCACCTCCTGCAGCAGGCGCTCCATGATGAAGGCGTTGCGCGCGTCGATGGCGCGGACCGATTCGTTGGGCAGGGGCGGCTGGCTTTCCACGATCGGGCGGCCCTTCTGGTCGGTGATGCGCGTGACCAGCCAGGGATTGACGCGATAGCCCCCGTTGGCGAACACCGCGTAGCCGGTGGCCATCTGCATCGGCGTCACCGACCCGGCGCCCAGCGCCATGGTGAGATAGGCCGGGTGCTTGTCGGCGTCGAAGCCGAAACGGGCGATCCAGTCCTGGGCATTCTGCGTGCCCACGGCTTGCAGGATGCGGATCGAAACCATGTTCTTGGATTGGGCCAGTGCCCGGTGCAGCGGCATCGGACCCTCGAACTTGCCGTCGTAATTCTTCGGCTCCCAGGGCTGGCCGCCGGTGACACCGGCGTCGAAGAACAGCGGGGCGTCATTGACGACGGTGGAGGGCGTGAAGCCTTTTTCCAGCGCAGCCGAATAGATGAAAGGCTTGAAACCCGAGCCCGGCTGGCGCCAGGCCTGGGTCACATGATTGAACTTGTTCTTGTTGAAATCGAAGCCGCCCACCAGGGCGTGGATCGCGCCATCGCGCGGATCCAGCGCGACGAACGCGCCCTCGACCTCCGGCAATTGCGTGATCTCCCATGCATTCTTCGGCGTCTTCGCCACGCGGATCACGGCTCCGCGCCGGATCTTGATCTTGGGCGGCGCCTTGTCCGAAAGCCCGGATTGGGCGGGCCGCAAGCCGTCGCCGATGATCTCCAGCCGCTCGCTGTTCTGGCGCACCGCGACGATCTTCTTGGGGTTGGCCTCCAGCACCACAGCAGACATCACGTCCCCGTTGTCCGGGTGTTCGGCCAGCGCGTCGTCGATGGCGTCCTCGGCGTCCTTGCCATCGGGCGGCAGCTCGATGAACTCTTCGGGGCCGCGATAGATCTGGCGGCGCTCGTAGTCCATGATGCCCTTGCGCAGCGCCTTGTACGCGGTGTCCTGCTGCACGGCGTTGATGGTGGTGAAGACGTTCAGGCCGCGGGTATAGGCCTCGTCCCCGTATTGCGCGTAGACCAGCTGCCGTACCGTCTCGGCCACGTATTCGGCATGCACCCGGGTGTTGTCGTTGCCGCTGCGGATCTTCAATTCCTGCTTCTTGGCGGCTTCGGCTTCTTCGGCCGTGATGAAGCCGTTCTCCTGCATGCGCTCGATGATGTACTGCTGGCGCGCGCGAGCCCGGTTGGGGTTGCTGATCGGGTTGTAGGCGGAGGGTGCCTTCGGCAGGCCGGCCAGCATGGCCGCCTCGGCGATCGTGAGATCCTTCATCGGCTTGCCGTAATAGGCGTCCGACGCCGCGGCAAATCCATAGGCGCGGTTGCCCAGGAAGATCTGGTTCATGTAGATCTCGAGGATCTGGTCCTTGCTCAGCTGGTGCTCCAGCTTGAAGGTGAGCAGCACTTCGTACAGCTTGCGCGTGAACGTCTTCTCGGACGACAGGTAGACGTTGCGCGCCACCTGCATGGTGATGGTGGAGGCGCCCTGGCTCTTGACCCGGCCCATGTTGGCCAGCGTGGCGCGCAGCAGGCCCCGGTAATCGACGCCGCCGTGCGAATAGAAGCGGGAGTCTTCGATCGCGAGGACTGCGTCCTTCATGACCTTGGGAATCTCGTCGATCGGCGTCAGGTTACGGCGCTCCTCGCCGAATTCACCGATGAGCACGTTGTCGGCGGAAAAGACGCGCAGGGGCAGCTTGGGACGGTAGTCGGACAGTTCCGAGATATCGGGCAGGTTGGGGTAGGCCACCGCAAGCGCGACGCTGACGATGATGATGACCGAGGCGATTCCCGCGAAGAGGAGGCCGGCCAGCCAGAGGGTGGTGCGCAGCAGCGTGCGCTTCCATCCGGTCAGGCCCGAGCCCGGGAATCTGAAGGAGGACGCGCCGGGTCTGCCGGAGGAAGGATCAGAAGGCATTAAATATCCACGTAACGTCCCAGCGCCACATTATAAAAAAGGCGCGGCTGCGGACCGTCTCAAAGAAGGCAGATCAAAAACGCAGCAATTGGTTTTGATCTGCAACCTCGGGCTTACCAGTATGGCAGGGTTCCAGCGTCGGTTTTTGGCAACGGTCTGAGCATGCCAGAACGGAAAAATCCTTTGCGTGACAAGGATGTTACTGCTAGCATTGAAGTGAAATCTTAAGTTTGTTACGCCTAGAAATGCGGCGTTTCAGGAGACTGAATTGATCTCTTTGGGATCGTTGTTTAGCCGACAGCCCGCACCCCTGCTGGGCTTGGACATCAGCTCATCCAGCGTCAAGCTGGTGGAATTGGGGCGCGACAAGGAAGGCAACCTGGTGCTGGAGCGCTGCGCCATTGAGCCCCTGGAGCGTGGGTGGATCACCGATGGCAACGTCGAAAAGTTCGACGAAGTCGCCGAAGCCATGCGCCGCGTGGTCAAGAAAAGCGGGACCCGCACCAAGAATGTGGCCATGGCCCTGCCGCCCTCGGCCGTCATTACCAAGAAGATCATGCTGCCCGGCGGCTTGTCCGACCAGGATCTCGAAGCCCAGGTGGAAGCCGAGGCCAACCAGTACATTCCCTTCTCGCTCGATGAAGTCAGCCTTGATTTTTGCGTGATCGGCCCGAGCACCAGTTCGACCGGGGACGTCGAGGTTCTGATTGCCGCGTCGCGCAAGGAAAAGGTCCAGGACCGCCAGGGCCTGGCCGAAGCGGCCGGGCTCAAGCCGATGATCATCGACGTCGAGTCGTATTCATCGCGGCTGGCTGCCGGCCGCCTGATCCAGACCCTGCCCAACCAGGGCGTGGACACGATGGTCGCACTGTTCGAAGTCGGCGCCTTCACCACCAGCATGCAGGTGATCCGCAACGACGAGGTCCTGTATGACCGCGACCAGGCCTTCGGCGGCGCGCAGCTGACCCAGTTGATCGTGCGCCAATACGGTTTTTCGCCGGAAGAAGCCGAAACCAAGAAGCGCAACGGGGACCTGCCGGAAGACTACGAGTCGGGCGTGCTCAAGCCGTTCGTCGAAAGCATGGCCCAGGAAGTCGCGCGGGCGCTGCAGTTCTTCTTCACCAGCACGCCGCACAACCGCGTCGACTATGTGCTGCTGGCCGGCGGTTCGGCCGCGTTGCCGGGCCTGACCGACGTGGTGACGATGCAGACCTCGTTTCCCTGCAACCTCGCCAACCCCTTCGAAGGCATGCATATCGGCGAGGGTGTCCGCGAGAAGAAGATGCGGCGCGAGGCGCCGTCCTATCTCACTTCCTGCGGGCTGGCCATGCGGAGGTTCATGCAGTGATCCTGATCAACCTGCTGCCACACCGCGAGGCCGCGCGCAAGCGCAAGCGCGAGGCTTTCTACACCGCCCTGGGCGCATCGGCGCTAGCCGGTGGTGTGATCGCGGGGATCATTTTCCTGTGGTACGCCGCGCAGATTTCCGCCCAGCAGGACAAGAACACGGTGTTGCAAACCGAGATCAAGCGCCTCGAAGGCCAGATCAAGGACATCGCCACGCTGCAGTCCGAAATCGCCGCGCTGCGTGCGCGCCAGCAAGCGGTGGAAGACCTGCAGGCCGACCGCAACATGCCCGTGCACCTGCTGAACGAACTGGTCAAGCAGTTGCCCGATGGCGTCTACGTGAGCAATCTGAAGCAGGACAACCAGGTGGTCACGATCCAGGGCGTGGCCCAATCCAACGAACGGGTTTCGGAGCTGCTGCGCAACCTCGGGAACAACAGCCCGTGGCTGAGCCGTCCGGAACTGGTCGAAATCACGTCCGGTTCCGTGACGCTGAGCCCGCGCGACCAGCGGCGCGTGGCGAATTTCACGATGCGCGTGAGGCTGTTGCGTGCCAGCGAAGCGCAGAAAGCCGCAGCCGCGGCGGCGTTCGGCGGCGCGGTCGCTCCCGCCGGCGCCGCATCCAGCCCAGCCGGGAGCGCCTCAGCGCCCGCTAAATCCTGATCGCCATGGCCACCACTCCCAACGTCAAACTCGCGGCGCTCCAGCAGGCGCTGCTGGGGCAATTCCGAGGTCTCAATCCCAACGATCCGGCTTCCTGGCCGGTTCTGCCGCGACTTGCCCTGTGCACCGCGCTGATGGCGGCCATCGTGGTGGCCTTGTGGTTCGTCTGGCTGAACGGATCGGACGCCGAGCTCGAAGCCGAACGCGCCAAGGAAGTGACGCTGCGCGAGGACTACAAGAAGAAACTGACCCAGGCCGTGAACCTGGACGCGCTGAAGAAGCAGCGCGAACAGGTGGCCCAATACGTGACCCAGCTGGAAAAGCAGCTCCCGAGCAAGGCCGAGATGGATGCCCTGCTCTCGGATATCAATCAGGCCGGCCTGGGCCGCAGCTTGAGCTTCGAGCTGTTCCGGCCGGGCCAAGTGGGCGTGAAGGAGTATTACGCCGAGCTGCCGATCACGCTGCGCGTGACCGGGCGGTTCCATGATGTCGGCGCGTTCGCAGCGGACGTCGCCAACCTGTCGCGCATCGTGACGCTGAACAACGTGAGTGTCACCCCGTCCAAGGACGGCACCCTGGTGATGGATGCCACTGCCAAGACGTTCCGCTATCTGGATGGCGACGAAGTGGCGGCACAACGCAAGGCGGCCCCCGCGGCCAAGAAGAAATGACCCCGAAGACCGCAGCCACCGCAATGTCGATCACCCTCTTGCTGGGGGCATGTGGCTCGTCCGGCCAGGAGGAGCTGCAGACGTGGATGAGCGAGCAGCGGGCGCAGACCAAGCCCCAGGTCCAGCCGATCCCGGAGCCCAAGAAGTTCACCCCGCAGGCCTATACGCAGGAGGCCTCGACCGACCCTTTCAGCAACCAGAAGCTGACACAGGCGCTCAAGCGTGAATCTTCGCAGTCCACTTCGAATGCGGCGCTGGTTGCCCCCGAGCTGGCGCGCCGCAAGGAACCGCTGGAGAGCTATCCGATCGATTCGATGGCGATGGTAGGCAGCCTCGTCAAGGAGGGCAAACCGGTCGCGCTGCTGCGCGTCGACAACCTCCTGTACCAGGTGCGCCCCGGCAATTACCTGGGCCAGAACTTCGGCAAGATCGTCAAGGTCACTGAAACCGAGCTGGTGCTGCGCGAGATCGTGCAGGACGCGGCTGGGGAATGGATCGAGCGCACCGCCACATTGAACTTGCAAGAGAGGTCAAAATGAACAAGAACCAGATCACTTGGCGAATGGCGTGGGCCTTCGCGGCCCTCTTCCTCGCGGCGGGCTGGTCGTCCTCGGTGCGCGCGCAAAACGTCGTCGAATCGGTCACCAGCTCGATCCAGGGCGGGGTCGAGGTCGTGCGCATCGATTTTTCGCAGCCGCTGCCGGCGGTCCCCGCGGGTTTCGCCATCCAGGCGCCCGCGCGCATCGCGCTGGACATTCCGGGCGCTACCAACGGCCTGGGACGCTCGACCATCGACATCAACCAGGGCAATATCCGCTCGGTCAACATCGTGCAGTCCGGCGAGCGCACGCGCCTGGTGCTGAACCTCAAGTCCGCCGCTGCGTACAAGGCGCAATTGCAAGGCAGGTCGCTGCTCGTCGTGCTTGAACCGAGCGTGGTCGCCGGGCCGGTGACCACAACGGCGCCGGTGTTCGCCGAGAGCCGCAATTCCGAAACCCAGCCGATCAAGGACCTGGATTTCCGTCGCGGCACCGACAGTTCGGGCCGGATCGTCGTGGACCTCCCCAGCAACCAGGTCGGTGTCGATATCCGCCAGCAAGGACAGAACCTGGTCGTGGAGTTTCTCAGGTCCTCATTGCCCGAGGGATTGCGGCGCCGCCTCGACGTCTCCGATTTCGGCACGCCGGTCCAGACCGTCACCACCTTCCAGGCCGGTGACCGGGTGCGGGTCGTGATCGAGCCGAAGGGCGCGTGGGAGCACAGCGCTTACCAGAGCGACAACCAGTTCGTGGTCGAAGTCCGTCAGGTCAAGATCGATCCATCCAAGCTGACGCAGGGCGCCGGCTTCGCCGGCGAGAAGCTCTCGCTGAACTTCCAGAACATCGAAGTGCGTTCGCTCCTGCAGGTGATTGCCGATTTCACCAACTTCAACATCGTGACCTCGGACTCGGTCACGGGCGCCGTCACGCTGCGCCTGAAGGACGTGCCCTGGGACCAGGCGCTGGACATCGTGCTGCAGGCCAAAGGCCTGGGCATGCGCAAGTCGGGCAATGTGCTTTGGATCGCGCCCAAGGACGAGATCGCGGCGAAGGAAAAGCTGGACCTGGAATCGCGTGCGACCATCCAGAGCCTCGAGCAGCTGCGGACGCAGTCATTCCAATTGAACTACACGAAGGCGGCGGACATTGCCGTGCAGCTCACCAGCGGCACCGGTGCGGCGCGCATCCTGAGCACGCGCGGCAGCGTCATCGCCGAGCCTCGAACCAACCAGCTCTTCGTCACCGACATCACGTCGCGGCTGGAGCAGGTGCAAAGCCTCATCACCAAATTGGACATCGCGGTGCGGCAGGTCCTGATCGAAGCGCGCATCGTGGAAGCGTCCGACAGTTTCGGCAAATCGCTGGGCGTGCGCCTGGGCGGCAGCGACCTGCGCGGCGTGCGCGGCGGGGACCCGGGATATTCGGTCGGAGGCGGCAACCGCATCGCGCTGGGTGGTACCTACAACGCTGTTTCCGGCACCACCGGGGAGAGCAGTGCAACGCTGGACACCACCAACACCACGTTCGTGAACCTGCCCGCAGCAGGGCAGGGCGGCTTCAGCCCTTCGACCTTCGCGATCTCGCTGTTCAGCGCGGCAGCGAACCGCTTCCTCAATCTCGAGTTGTCCGCGCTGGAGGCCGATGGCAAGGGTCGGCTGGTTTCGAGCCCCCGGATCGTGACGGCCGACCAGACGAAGGCGATGATCGAGCAAGGCACCGAGTTCCCCTATCAGCAGGCAACCTCCAGTGGCGCCACGGCGGTGACTTTCCGCAAGGCCACGCTGAAGCTGGAAGTGACGCCGCAGATCACGCCCGAAGGCAACATCATCCTGGACCTGGACATCAGCAAGGACAGCCGTGGCGAGACCACGGCCGCCGGCATCGCCATCAACACCAAGCACATCAAGACCCAGGTTCTCGTGGAGAACGGCGGCACGGTGGTGATCGGTGGCATCTTCGAACTCACGGAAGCCGAGAGCGAGGCCAAGGTTCCGTTCCTGGGCGACTTGCCGGGAGTCGGAAACCTGTTCAAGAGCAAGACGCGCAGCTCCAACAAGCAGGAAATGCTGGTGTTCATTACCCCGAAGATGATCGCGGACCGCGCCGCGGCACGCTAAAGCAAACGAAACCTAAGTTAAGAGGACCTGAGAGCCATGATGCAATTTTTCAGAATTCTGTGCGGCTTGCTGTTCGCCGCATTGATGACGGCTTGTGGAGGCGGCGGCGGAAGCGCGGGGCTGACGGCGGGCGGGTCCACCACGACGGGCACGAACATAGTGACGCCGGCGGCGATCGAGATCTTCTCGTCGTCCACCCAGCTCTCCTCGGCAAGCAGCTCCAGCGTGAGCTTCACGGTGGTCGCCAAGGATGCAAACAACCAGGCCATTCCCAACCAGACAGTGACCTTCTCCGCCAGTTCCGGCAACCTCGCTGGCGCCCTGCCCCCCCCGAAGACGGGCGCGGCGGGTGAGGCCATCACCACTGTCAGCCTGTCGCCGGGCGGCGACCCGACCATCCGCGAGATCACGGTGACGGCAAGCTCGGGGGGCGTTTCGAAGAGCATTGTGATCCCCGTAGTGGGCACTGCGCTGTCGCTCTCAGGCGACGCATCCATCCTGCTGGGCGGCGTGACGACCTATACGGCGAAGGCACTGGATTCCGCCGGCAGGCCCATCTCAGGGGCCTCCATGACCGTATCGTCATCACTTGCGAACAACCTGAACCCGAGTACCTTGACGACCGATGCCCAGGGCGCGGCGACGTTCATCTACACAGCCAACCACTCGGGCCTGGACACGCTGACGCTGACCGGGCTCGGCACCACCGCGCGGACCAATGTCTCTGTGAGCGGAGACGATTTCAGCTTCGAGTCGCCTTCCAGCGGCACCAACATCATCGTGGGCAGCTCGCAGACCGTGACGGTCCGGTTCCTGTCCGGCGGCGTGGGAGCGGCCGGCCGTCAAGTAACGTTCAGCACGACGCGCGGTACCATCATTCCGAACACCGCGACCACGGATGCGAACGGCAGGGCATCTGCCGTGCTCTCGTCATCGACTTCAGGACCCGCCAACGTGATTGCCCAGGTGTCGTCCGCGCAGGCGACGTTGCCGGTGGCCTTCATCGCCACCACGCCGGCCAGCCTGGTCTTGCAGGCCAACCCCGGTTCGCTGCCGCCCAACACCGGTTCGACCAGCACCAATCAGGCCGCGTTGCAAGCCATCGTGCGTGACGCGGCCGGCAACCCGGTGCCTGGACGGGTTGTCAATTTCAGTGCCATCACCGACGGCAGCAACGGCATCATTTCTCCCGGCTCCGGAACCACCGACGCGAACGGGACGGTTGTTGCGCAGTTCATACCCGGCGGATTGGCCACGGCGGCGAACGGCGTCGTGATCAGCGCCACGGTCCAAGGAACAGCGATCTCCGGCACCGCCTCACTGACCGTCAGCGGTCAAGCGCTCTTCATCTCGATCGCCTCGGGCAACGTGATCAGCAATCTGGATGTGACCACGTACCAGAAGGAGTTCTCGGTCTACGTGACCGATGCGAATGGAGCTCCGGCCGCCAACCGCGTGGTGAATCTCTCGGTTTTCCCGGACACTTACGGCAAGGGAACCCTGTCTTTCGTCGACCCGACGGGCTGGCAATATTCAGCCGGAAGCCCGACCTTCTGCCCGAACGAGGACGTCAATCGCAACGGTATCCTGAATGTGGGTGAGGACACGAATGGCGACGGACGGCTAACACCGGGATTGCCGGTCATCGTGTCACCTGCCACGGTTACCACAGCGTCCAACGGATTTGCCACGTTCTTCCTGCAGTTCGGCGAAAACTTCGTCCCGTGGCTGGCCACGACGATCACCGCACGGGCCAGCGTCGGCGGAACCGAGTCGGTTCAGTCGCAGCGCTACTTCCTGGAGGGCGTCGCATCGGACTTCACTTCGGCTGCCAACCCGCCACAGGGTGTCGTCAGTCCGTACGGGACCGACACGTCCTGCCAGTCCCCGAATTGAGGCTGGCCCTCGTCGGGCTGCCGGGCTCGGGCAAATCCACCGTCGGGCGGCAACTCGCCCGGCGGCTGAACCTCCCCTTCACCGATTCGGACCAGGCGATCGAGCAGCGCATTGGCTGCTCGATCCGCGACTATTTCGAGAGTCACGGTGAAAGCGCGTTCCGCGAGATCGAGGAGACGGTGATCCGCGAGCTGGCCGGAGCGGGCCCAGGAGTGCTCGCCAGCGGAGGCGGCGCCGTACTGCGCCCGGCCAACCGGGAACGGCTGCGCGAATCGGCCCACGTGATCTACCTGAGATCGACACCCGAAGAAGTTTTCAGGCGGCTGCGCCATGACGGCAAGCGTCCCTTGCTGCAGGTGGAGGATCCCTTGGCCCGGCTGCGCAGTCTCTATGAGGAACGTGACCCGCTCTATCGCGAAACGGCTCACTTCACCATCGAAACCGGGCGGCCATCGGTCTCCACGCTGGTGAACATGATCCTCATGCAACTGGAATTGGCCGGCGTCATTCCCGCGCGCCCTTAAACTTGCGGCTATGCCCGCCGCACCCACCGCCGCCCCGTTGCATGAAGTCCCGATCTCGCTGGGCGACCGCAGCTACCCGATCCATATCGGCGCCGCCCTGTTGTCCGACCCGGCGACCTGGGCGGCTGTGCCGCCGTCAACCCAGGCCCTGATCGTCACGAATTCCACGGTCGCGCCGCTTTATGCGGCGCGGCTTGAGCAGGCGCTGGAGGCTCGCCACAAAGCCGTTCACATCGTCGCGCTGCCCGATGGCGAAGAGCACAAAAACTGGCAGACACTGAACCTGATCTTCGATGCCCTGCTGGAAAATGCCTGCGACCGCCGCACGGTACTGTATGCACTGGGCGGCGGCGTCGTCGGCGACATGACGGGTTTCGCCGCCGCGAGCTACATGCGCGGCGTGCCCTTCGTGCAGGTGCCCACAACCCTGCTGGCTCAGGTCGATTCCTCGGTCGGCGGAAAAACCGCCATCAATCATCCGGTGGGCAAGAACATGATCGGGGCCTTCTACCAGCCCCGATTGGTGGTCTGTGACCTCGACACGCTGGCCACCTTGCCGGCGCGCGAATTCAGCGCAGGCCTGGCCGAAATCATCAAGTACGGTCCGATCTCGGACATGGCCTTGCTAGATTGGCTGGAAGCCCATATCGACCGGTTGATGGGTCGCGAAACAGCCCTGGTGGCCCATGCGGTGCGGCGCAGCTGCGAGATCAAGGCCTGGGTGGTCGGGCAGGACGAGCGTGAGGCCGGCCTGCGCGCCATCCTCAATTTCGGCCACACCTTTGGCCATGCGATCGAGGCCGGGCTGGGCTACGGCCAATGGCTCCATGGCGAGGCTGTGGGATGCGGCATGGTCATGGCCTTGCACCTGTCGCGCCGACTGGGCTTTGTCGATGCGCCATTCGTCGAGCGCGTCACCGCCCTGCTTCGCAAGGCCGGTTTGCCCACAGTCGGCCCGGCGTTGGGTGCGAGCCGTTACCTCGAGCTCATGCGTGTGGACAAGAAGGCCGAAGGCGGTGAAATCAAGTTCGTCGTGATCGACAGGCCGGGCAGTGCGGCGGTGCGTGGCGCGCCCGATGCGCTGGTACGCGAAGTGATCGAGCACTGCTGCCGTCCGGAGTGACATGGACCTGGCCCGCTACGCCAGCGATCCCGCGCGGTCGCGCGGCCGGCGCCATGCCGAGGCGGCCGTCCCGACCCGCACCGAGTACCAGCGCGACCGGGACCGCATTGTCCACTGCACCGCGTTTCGGAGGCTGGTCTACAAGACCCAGGTGTTCCTGAATCACGAGGGCGACCTGTTCCGCACCCGGCTCACCCATTCCCTCGAGGTGGCCCAACTGGGGCGTTCGATCGGCCGTGCCTTGCAGTTGAACGAAGACCTGGTGGAGGCGATCGCGCTGGCGCACGACCTGGGCCATACGCCGTTTGGCCATGCAGGCCAGGACGCGCTGGACGATTGCATGGCAGGCAGCGGCGGTTTCGAGCACAACCTGCAAAGCCTACGCGTGGTGGACGAACTGGAGGAGCGGTATCCGCGTTTCGATGGATTGAACCTGACCTTCGAGACGCGCGAGGGCATCCTCAAGCATTGCTCGCGGACCAATGCGCAGCGGCTGGAAGAGAGCGAGCCGGGTGGTGTGGCGCGCCGGTTCCTGGACCGCAGCCAGCCCAGCCTGGAGGCGCAGCTGTGCAACCTGGCCGACGAAATCGCCTACAACGCGCACGACATCGACGACGGCGTTCGCTCCGGGCTGCTGGTCCTGGAGCAACTGGCGGAGGTCGACCTGTTCGAGCAATTCCGCATCGAGACGCTGCGTGAATTCCCCAGCTTGCAGGGCCGTCGCGTGCTGTACGAATCGATCCGCCGCATGCTGAGTGCGCAGGTTTACGACGTGATCGACACCACCCGGGCGGGCCTCGCCGCAGCTTCGCCGGCCAGTGCCGACCAAGCGCGGCAAGCGCCGCCGCTGGTGAAGTTCAGCGATGCCATGGCGGCGCGGTCGGTCGCGCTGAAGCGCTTCCTGCTGCACAACCTCTACCGGCATCCACAGGTCATGGCAACCACAGACCAGGCCAAGCAGGTGGTCCGCGAACTTTTCGCGGCCTATCTTCATGACCCCCGGCAGATGCCGCCCGATTTCGCCGCCAGGCCCGACGCTCCCAGGGCGGTGGCCGACTACATCGCGGGCATGACCGATCGTTTTGCCGCGCGCGAGCATGAACGCGTCACCGGGCGCCAGCTGCTCGCCTGACGGCGGGCCGCGACGTAAAATCGTCCGATCTCCACCGCGCCCAAGCGAGCCCTCTTGAGTTTCCTGAACCAGTTGAAGTCCCAGGCCACCGCCCTGCAGAGCCAGCAGACACAGGCGAATCTCAACCTGGAAGAGAACACCGCGCAGGCCGAGGAGGCGTGCGGCTTCGCGTTGCGATACCTGCAGGCCCTGGCTCGCCACCTCAATGTCATCGCGCCGCAAGCGCCGCGGTTCAGCCTGGACGGCAAGACCCCCTGGCCGGCCATGAAGCTGATCGACTTCCGGGTCGACTCACGCAAGAAGATGCTGCGCAACAAGGAGGTCTTCGACTACTGTGCGATCGCATGGCGCGTGCTGCCGCAGATCGGCGCGCCCGTGGGCGGGACAGTCACCGTCAATTTCCCGCCCGACCTGCAGCGGGTTGAATCTCGCCTGGCGATGGGACCGGTCCAACACGAGCGCAAGGAACTGCGGCATCCTGAAAAGAACACGTTGCAGGCCATCCAGTTCGACTACGTCACGGAGACACGCGGCAATGTCGTGGTCACGCCCGAGCACGACAAAGGCGTGCTGGCATTCAGGCTGCTCAATGCCAGCGGCTTCGGGATCACGAACACGGTCTGGCCCGCGCCCAAGGTCAAGACTGACGTCCTTGACGAACTGGCGAAACTGATCGTCGGCGAACCGAACCGCTTTGTCTGACACATGAACGCCCCCGCTGCCGTGGTTGTGCAAGACACGCGCAACTGGCTCGAGCGTGCCGTGATCGGGCTGAACCTGTGCCCGTTCGCCAAAGCCGTTCTGGTCAAGGACCAGATCCACTTCGCGGTGAGCGAGGCGAGCGATCCGCACGCGCTCCTCGGGGACCTGTCGACCGAGCTCGACGCGCTGGTGGCCCTGGACCCTTCGGTGCGGGAAACCACGTTGCTGATGGCGCCGGGCTGCCTGGCTGAATTCATCGACTTCAATGAATTCCTGGGGCAGGCCGGCCGGATGCTGCGCAAACGCGGACTGGAAGGCGTCATCCAGCTGGCGAGTTTCCATCCCGACTACCAGTTCGCGGACGCACAGGCCGGCGATGTCGCCAACTGCACGAACCGCTCTCCCTATCCGACGCTCCATTTGCTGCGCGAGTCCAGCATAGCCCGCGCCGTCGAGGCCTTTGCACAGCCCGAGGCCATCTACGAAGCCAATATCGCAACGCTTCAAAAGCTGGGTCCCGGGGGCTGGGCCGCCTTGGGCGTGGGGCCGTCGACGTGAAGCAGGAGCAACTTGAGCTGCGGCCGGGGCAATCGACCGAGCTGCTGAAGGAATTGCACATCCTCACCCGCGACGGGCGCATGAACCAGGATTCGCGGCGCAAGCTCAAGCAGGTCTATCACCTCTACCAGTTCGTCGAGAAACTGTTGCTCGAATTGCCTGCCGGCGGAGAGGGCGCGACGCTAGCCGATCACGGGGCAGGCAAGTCTTATCTGGGCTTCATCCTGTACGACCTGTTCTTCAAGCAAAGAACGGCGGGACACATCTACGGCGTGGAGACACGCGCGGAGTTGGTGGACAAGTCGCGGGAGCTGGCCGCGCGGCTGGGCTTCGAGCGGATGTCCTTTCTCAACCTGAGCGCCGCCGAGGCCGCCGGTGCGTCGTTGTTGCCCGAGCGGATCGACGTCGTCACCGCGCTTCATGCCTGCGACACCGCGACCGACGACGCGATCGCATTCGGCTTGCGCAAGCAGGCTCACTTCATGGTTCTTGTACCCTGCTGCCAGGCGGAAATTGCCGGCTGCCTGCGGCAAAACAAGGCACTCGCGCTTTCGCGCACGCCTCTGGCGGAACTGTGGCGCCATCCCTTGCACACGCGCGAGTTGGGGAGCCAGTTGACCAACGTGTTGCGCTGCCTCTACCTGGAAGCATGCGGCTACCAGGTGACGGTCACCGAACTGGTGGGGTGGGAGCACAGCATGAAGAACGAGCTGATCCTCGCCCGGCACACAGGTCAACGCAAGCGCAGCGCCGCCGAACGCCTGCGCGCGGTCCTGGCCGAATTCGGCCTGCAAGGGCTGGAGCCCTTGCGGTACCCGGGACTCTGACAAGTAATTGGGGGTCAGATTCCAATTTATGATGGCGCGAGGATCAAATCGCCATGGCCCGACTCCCCCGACTGACTGTTCCCGGTTACCCGCACCACATCATCCAGCGCGGCAACAACCGCCAGGCGATCTTCGCGGGCCATGCCGACTATGAAACGCTCTTGAAGATGCTCGAGGAGCACGCCGCGCAAGCCGGTGTGGCGATCCATGGCTACGTGTTGATGAGCAATCACTTTCATCTGCTGGCCACACCTGAAACAACGCAAGGCATTCCCGAGATGATGCAGGCCCTGGGGCGGCGCTACGTGCGCCACTTCAACCAGCGCCAGGCGCGCACCGGCACACTGTGGGAAGGGCGATACAAGTCCACCTTGATCCAGGCCGAGCGCTACCTGCTGGCGTGCATGGCCTACATCGACCTGAATCCGGTGCGTGCCGGACTAGCCGGCGACCCGGCCGAATATTTCTGGTCGAGCCATGCTCACTATATTGGCCGCCGCAACGACCGATTGGTGACGCCGCACGCACTCTATTGGGAATTGGGCAACACGCCTTTCGCCCGCGATGCGGCCTATGCGCAACTCGTCCGGTCCGGCATTTCGCCGCAGCAACAACAGGCGCTGACCGATTCCGCGTTGCGAGGCTGGGCACTGGGAGAGCCCGATTACGTGGCGGATCTGCAAAGGCGCACGGCACGCCGGGTGAGCAAGGGCCGAGCGGGCCGGCCACCAGCACGCCCGAAAGCCTGATTCGGGAGTTAGGACGCAGGCCATCGACCAAATTGATATGTCCCCAATTACAAGACGGGAAGTGGCATTAGAATTTAATTGGAATCTGACCCCAATTGTTTTGCTTGGCATTGTTGTTGCACTGCATTATTCTTCCAGTCCCGCGATAAATACTCCAGGAGTGCGCCAATGACCTCGGCCGCTGAGATTTCCCATTTGCAAGAAAACGGCCTTTATTCGGCTGCCAATGAGCACGACGCCTGCGGGGTCGGCTTCGTCGCCCACATCAAGGGTGAGAAAAGCCATGCCATCGTCCAGCAGGGCTTGAAGATTCTTGAAAACCTGGACCACCGCGGCGCAGTGGGCGCTGACAAGCTGATGGGCGATGGCGCCGGCATCCTGATCCAGTTGCCCGATGCGCTGTACCGCGAGGAAATGGCCAAATTGGGCGTCGAGCTGCCGCCCCCCGGTGAATACGGCGTGGGCATGATCTTCCTGCCCAAAGAGCACGCATCGCGCCTAGCCTGCGAACAGGAGCTGGAACGCGCCATCAAGACCGAAGGCCAGGTACTGCTTGGCTGGCGCGACGTGCCGGTCGACAAGGACATGCCGATGTCGCCGGCCGTGCGCAAGAAGGAGCCGATCCTCCGGCAGCTATTCATCGGGCGCGGCAGCGACGTGATCGTGCAAGACGCGCTCGAGCGCAAGCTCTATGTCATCCGCAAGACCGCCAGCGCGGCCATCCAGAACCTCAAGCTGAAATACACCAAGGAATATTACGTTCCCAGCATGTCCAGCCGTACTGTGGTCTACAAGGGCCTGCTGCTGGCCGACCAGGTGGGCACCTATTACCTGGACCTGAAGGACCCGCGCTGCGTTTCCGCACTGGGTCTGGTGCACCAGCGCTTTTCGACCAACACGTTTCCGGAGTGGCCGTTGGCGCACCCGTACCGCTATGTCGCGCACAACGGTGAGATCAACACGGTCAAGGGCAACTACAACTGGATGAAGGCGCGCGAAGGCGTGATGTCTTCGCCGGTGCTGGGTACCGACCTGAAGAAGCTGTACCCGATCAGTTTTGCCAGCCAGTCCGACACCGCCACCTTCGACAACTGCCTGGAACTGCTGACGATGGCCGGCTACCCGATCAGCCAGGCCGTGATGATGATGATTCCCGAACCGTGGGAGCAGCACACCACGATGGACGAGCGGCGCAAGGCCTTCTACGAATACCACGCCGCGATGCTGGAACCCTGGGATGGCCCGGCGTCGATCGTGTTTACCGATGGCCGCCAGATCGGCGCCACGCTGGATCGCAACGGCCTGCGTCCTTCGCGCTACTGCGTGACCGATGACGACCTCGTGATCATGGCTTCGGAGACCGGCGTGTTGCCTGTGCCCGAAAACAAGATCGTGCGCAAATGGCGCCTGCAGCCCGGCAAGATGTTCCTGATCGACCTGGAGCAGGGCCGCCTGATCGACGACGAGGAGCTCAAGGCCAACCTCGCCAACAGCAAGCCCTACAAGCAGTGGATCGAGAACCTGCGCATCAAGCTGGATGACCTGTCCGACACTTCGGGGAAGGTGCCGCACAGCGACGTCGAACTGCTGGACCGCCAGCAGGCGTTCGGCTACACGCAAGAAGACATCAAGTTCCTGATGTCGCCGATGGCGCAAGCCGGAGAAGAGGGCATCGGCTCGATGGGCAACGACAGCCCGTTGGCCGTGCTGTCCTCCAAGGACAAGCCGCTCTACAACTACTTCAAGCAGTTGTTCGCGCAAGTGACCAACCCGCCGATCGACCCGATCCGCGAAGCCATCGTGATGTCGCTGGTGTCGTTCATCGGCCCCAAGCCGAACCTGCTGGACATCAACCAGGTGAATCCGCCGATGCGCCTCGAGGTGGGCCAGCCGATCCTCGACTTCGCCGACATGGCGAAGCTGCGCGACATCGAGCACATCACGCACGGCAAGTTCCGCAGCTACACGCTCGACATCACCTACCCACTGGCCTGGGGCCACGAGGGCATCGAAGCGAAGCTCGCGTCGCTGAACGCCGAGGCGGTGGATGCCATCAAGAGCGGCAAGAACATCCTGATCATCAGCGACCAGGCCGTCGGGCCGACGCAAGTCGCGATCCCCGCTTTGCTGGCGCTGTCTTCCATCCACCAGAACCTGGTGCGCGAGGGCTTGCGCACGACGGCCGGCCTGGTGGTGGAGACCGGCACCGCGCGGGAAGTGCATCACTTCGGCGTGCTGGCCGGCTACGGCGCGGAAGCCGTGCATCCCTACCTGGCGATGGAAACCCTGGTGTCCATCCACAAGGACCTGCCGGGCGACTTGTCGGCCGACAAGGCCATCTACAACTACGTGAAGGCGATCGGCAAGGGCCTGTCCAAGATCATGTCGAAGATGGGCGTGTCCACTTACATGAGCTACTGCGGCGCCCAGCTGTTCGAGGCCATCGGGCTGAACAGCGAAACCATCGAAAAGTATTTCACCGGCACCGCCAGCCGTGTCGAAGGCATCGGCGTCTTCGAGATCGCGCAGGAAACCATCCGCATGCACAAGGCCGCGTTCGGCGACGATCCGATCCTGGCCAACATGCTGGACGCCGGCGGCGAATACGCCTGGCGGGTACGCGGCGAGGAGCACATGTGGTCGCCGGACGCCATTGCCAAGCTGCAGCATGCGTCCCGTGCGAACAACTGGAACACCTACAAGGAATACGCCCAGCTGATCAACGACCAGAACCGCCGCCACATGACGCTGCGCGGCCTGTTCGAGTTCAAGATCGACCCCTCCAAGGCGATCTCGATCGACGAGGTGGAATCCGCCAAGGAGATCGTGAAACGTTTCGCCACCGGCGCCATGTCGCTGGGCTCCATTTCGACCGAGGCGCACGCGACGCTGGCCGTCGCGATGAACCGCATCGGCGGCAAGAGCAACACTGGCGAAGGCGGCGAGGACCCGGCACGCTACCGCCAGGAGCTCAAGGGCATCCCCATCAAGCAGGGCCAGACCATGGCCGACATCCTCGGCCGCGACGTGGTCGAGGTCGACTACCCGCTCAACGAAGGCGATTCGCTGCGCTCGAAGATCAAGCAGGTGGCGTCCGGCCGCTTCGGCGTGACGGCGGAATACCTGTCGTCGGCCGACCAGATCCAGATCAAGATGGCACAAGGCGCCAAGCCCGGCGAGGGCGGCCAGCTGCCCGGCGGCAAAGTGTCCAAGTACATCGGCAAGCTGCGTTACTCGGTGCCGGGTGTCGGCCTGATTTCGCCGCCGCCGCACCACGACATCTATTCGATCGAAGACCTGGCCCAATTGATCCACGACCTGAAGAACGTCGCGCCGCATGCAACCGTGAGCGTGAAACTGGTTTCCGAAGTCGGCGTCGGCACCGTCGCCGCGGGCGTCGCCAAGTGCAAGAGCGACCACGTCGTGATCGCCGGCCACGACGGCGGCACTGGCGCCTCTCCGTGGTCGTCGATCAAGCATGCGGGCAGCCCCTGGGAGATCGGTCTGGCGGAAACGCAGCAAACCCTGGTGCTCAACCGCCTGCGCGGACGCATTCGTGTGCAAGCCGATGGCCAGATGAAGACCGGCCGCGACGTCGCGATCGGCGCCTTGCTGGGCGCCGACGAGTTCGGCTTCGCCACCGCGCCGCTGGTGGTCGAGGGCTGCATCATGATGCGCAAGTGCCACCTCAATACCTGCCCGGTGGGCGTGGCGACGCAGGACCCGGTCCTGCGCAAGAAGTTCGCCGGCAAACCCGAGCATGTCGTCAACTTCTTCTTCTTCGTCGCCGAGGAAGTGCGGCAGATCATGGCGCAATTGGGCATCCGCAAGTTCAACGACCTGATCGGCCGTGCCGACTTGCTGGACACCAAGAAGGGCATCGAACACTGGAAGGCCCGGGGGCTGGACTTCGCCCGCCTGTTCGCCCTGCCGAACGTGCCCGCTGAAGTGCCGCGCTTCCATGTCGAGGAACAGGACCATGGCCTGCACAAGAGCCTGGACCGCATCCTGATCGAGAAGTCGCGCGCCGCCATCGACAAGGG
>JAQGMS010000384.1 GCA_028292245.1 Ramlibacter sp. | reverse complement strand
GCGAATCGTCGTTCGTGTTTCTTCGGGGGAAGATTCATGGGAGGATGGCAGGTTCAGTTGTCGGTTGGATTGCCCTGACGCTGAAGGCCGTCGCTCGAGCCCTGTAAACTATCACCGGTCCACCGCGTCCGAAATTACTTTGTTCTTCCTAGCCTGATAGCTTTCCACTATCACGGTCGCGGGATGGAGCTGAGGCACATTCGCTACTTTGTAGCGGTCGCGGAGGAACTAAGCTTCCGCAAGGCTTCCCAGCGACTGCGTGTCTCGCAACCGGCGTTGAGCAAACAGATCATGGATTTGGAATCCGAGCTGGGCGTGCAGTTGTTCGACCGCAATCGAAGCGGAGTGCGGCTGACCGAAGCGGGTGCGACGTTCCTGGTCGAAGCCCGCCTCACGCTCGCGCAATCCGTGCACGCGGTGACCCGGACGCGCGAAGCGGCGAAGGGATTCAGAGGACGCCTCACCGTCGGTTATGTCGAACCTGTGCTGATGGGATTCATGACCGCCACGCTCCGAGCGTTTCGCCAAAAATTTCCCAACGTCGATGTCACGCTGTCCGAAATGCCGTTGGCAAACCAAGTCGCGGCGGTGGAGTCCGGGATCCTTCAAGTCGGATTCGCGATCGGTGGCACCATGCACTTCCCCCGCTGCGTGCTGCACGTCGAGATCGCTTGCTCGCCGATCCGCGCCGTCATGGCACGAAGTCATCCCCTCGCGCGCCTGCGTCAGATGTCCCTGGCGGACCTCCTGCACGTCCCGCTGCTTTGCCTTTCACTCAAGAAGGAAGTGGTTTCCATGCATACGGAAATGGCGCGAAGCCTGTTTGCGAACCGAAAGCTGAAGGGGATTTCCATTCGGCAGATCGAAGGCA
This sequence comes from Ramlibacter sp., assembly GCA_028292245.1. Lineage (GTDB taxonomy): Bacteria > Pseudomonadota > Gammaproteobacteria > Burkholderiales > Burkholderiaceae_C > Ramlibacter. The sequence goes on along the minus strand of JAQGMS010000384.1, from coordinate 1,859 downwards.
CGGAGGCGTTTCGCGCGGCGATCGAAAGCGGCTTGGGCGTGTCGCTCATCCCCGAAATCGGCGGCATTTCGCAGACCAGGTCGCTTACCTCCAGACCTCTCCAGGACACCGGCGCGGACTTGTGCGTGGAATTGCTGGCCCTGTGGCGCGACGCGCCGACGTCCCCGAATGCCGCCAATTTCATCGCCGTCATGCGACACACCCTGGCCACCGAGAAACGCGGGTGAGGCGTCGGCCTTCCGATTCGATTTGAGGGTGACGGGCCCGACGTACTGCCGCCGGATGCGGTCTTTTCCAGCGCGCAGAGGCGATTGGGCTGTTCGAATCAAATCCGAATTGTTCGAAAAACATGACAAAGCTTAGTGTCGATTTCAGCGTGCAACGTTTCAAAATAGAATCGATGAGAGCCGAAATAGCATGAACGCGGAGCCCGGCGTCCTGTCCGACAATTTCCAGCGTTCGTTCGACGCGGAACTTCGTGGGGTGAACGAGATTCCCGAATCAGATTTCGCTCCGGCGCGGGCGGTGTTGGATTTCGTCAACGCATCGGGCATCGGCGCCCGCGCGTTCCGGACGGCGGCGGCCCTGGCGTTCGCCTGCTTGCTGCTGGCAGTGTCGTCGCTCGGCGCCGTCGCGAACCCCGCCGCCGGAACGCCGCGAACCATCCGGGTGGTGCTGGACAACGCCTACGCGCCTTTTTCGTTTCGAACCGACACCGGGCAATTGCAGGGCATCCTGATCGATCAATGGCGCGCCTGGGAAAAGCAGACGGGCATCAAGGTTGAGATCCACGCGGTGAACTGGGGCGAAGCGGTGCGCCGAATGCGCGCCGGCGAGTTCGACGTGATTGACTCCATTGTCGAAACCGTCGAGCGCCGGGATTATTTTGATTTCACGCCGGGCTATGCCGAGACCAAGACACCGATTTTTTTCCGGAATGACATTTCCGGGATTGTCGACCTCGCCTCGCTCAAGGGATATCCGGTCGCGGTCAAGGCGGGGGACCAGCACATCGACCGGCTCATGGCGAACGGGGTGACCGCCATAATCCCGTTTCAGAACAACGACGCGATCATCGCGGCGGCGAAGCGGCATGAGATCGACGTCTTTGTGGCGGACGCGCCCTCCGCGCTCTACCTCCTGCATAAGGCGGGGATCGAATCCGAATTCCGAAGTTCGGCGCCGATGTTCCGGGATGAACTGAAACGGGCCGTGCGCAAAGGCGACGCCGACCTGCTGCGCACGGTGACAACGGGATTCGCCGCCATCGATCCCGCCGAATTGAAACGAATCGATGAAAGATGGTTCGGCCGCACGCTTGATCGGTACGGGCGTTATCTCTCTTTCGCCGGTTATGCGACGGCGTCGGCCCTGCTGCTGATCGCGGGCCTGGTGGTGTGGAATCGCGCGCTCCGCAAAATGATCCTGCAGCGGACCGCGGCATTGGGTGAGAGCGAACTGTGCTTCCGCCAGATCGCCGAAAACATCCACGAGGTCTTTTGGCTTACCACGGGCGATTTGAACAAGATCCTCTATGTCAGTCCCGCCTATGCCGCGATCTGGGGTCGTTCCTGCGAGAGCTTGTACCAGGATTCACGGTCGTTCATCGCGGCGATTCACCCCGAGGACCGTCCACAGGTGATCGAGGCAATTGAGCGGGATCGGGCGCACGGCTTCGACGTGGAGTATCGCGTGGTGAGACCGGACGGGTCGATTCGCTGGATCCGCGATCGTGGATTTCCCATCAAGGACGAAGCGGCGCACACCTATCGCACCGCCGGGATCGCCGAGGATATCACCGAGCGGAAACTGGCCGCTGAAACCGAGAAACAAGCCGACGATCACGTTCGACTGATCAT
>JAQGMS010000280.1 GCA_028292245.1 Ramlibacter sp. | reverse complement strand
GGGTGGTCGTGCTGTTCGCCGCCGTGACCGCCACGCGCGAGGAGCGGGCCCGCGAGTTCGCGATCATGCGCGCCGTCGGCGCCAGCAGCGCGCTGCTGAGGCAGGTGCAGCGCGCCGAGCTGATCGGTGTGGGCCTGTTGGCCGGCTTCCTGGCCAGTGTCGTGGCCTCCGGCGTGGGCTGGGGGTTGGCGAAATACGCATTCGATTTCGATTGGACCGCTTCGCCCTGGGTGGTGCTGTTCGGCGCGCTTGCCGGTGCGGCGCTGGCGCTCGCGGCTGGGTGGTGGGGCTTGCGGGAGCTGCTCAATCGTCCCGTTGTGGAGACGCTTCGGCGGGCTGCTGAGTGAACGAGAAAATCCTTGGCGCGCGACAATAGCGTCATGCAAATCCAGGAAAAACCCCAGCACGACACGCCCTTCGAATGGATCGGTGGGGAGGACAAGGTCAAGGCATTGGTCGAGCGCTTCTATGACCTCATGGACCTGGAGCCGCAATACGCCGCGCTGCGGGCGGTGCACGGGCCCGAGCTCACCAAGGCGCGGCAGCACCTGTTCTGGTTTCTCTGCGGCTGGCTCGGCGGGCCGCAGCACTACACCGACCGCTTCGGCCATCCCAAATTGCGGCTGCGGCACATGCCATTCACGATCGGGATCAAGGAGCGCGACCAGTGGCTCGCCTGCATGGAGCAGGCGATGACCGAGACAGGGGTGCCGGAAGCTTTGCGCACGCGCCTGAAGGACAGCTTCTTCCAAACCGCGGACTGGATGCGAAATACGCCCACGTAGCGTCAGCTGACCCCAGGCGATGGCTTGAGCAGCACCACCAGCGCGCCACCGCCGCCCTCATCGCCTCGCGCCTGCACGAAGGCCAGCACCTCGTTTTTTTGCACCAGCCAGCCTTGCACCCGGCCCTTGAGCACTGGCGTCTTGCCGGGCGAGCCCAGGCCCTTGCCGTGCACGATGCGCACGCAACGCCAGCCGCGCCGATGCGCGTCGCGGATGAACGCCGCGAGCTCCTCGCGCGCCTCCTCGCGGCGCAGGCCGTGCAAGTCGATCTCTCCCTGGATGCTCCAGTCGCCCTTGCGCAGGCGGCGCGTCACGTCGGTGCCGATGCCGGGCCGCCGGAAGCTCAGCGCATCGTCCACGTCCAGCAAGGTGGTGGCATCGAATTCGTCGCTGATCGCCTCGCGCAGCACGCGCTGCTCGTCCAGTTGCTGCTGCACGGCGATCGGCGGTGGCTGGTCGGGCGCAAGGTGTACCCGGCGGTCTTCGCGCATCGGCTTCACCGCGCCGGCTGCCCGCACGAACAGGTCCCGCTCGGCGTGCGCGCGCCGTTCCGCTTCACGCCGCGCGGCCTCCTGCGCCGCGGCCGCCTTTTGCTGCTCAGCCAGTTTCTGCTGGATCTGCTGCAGGTCCTTGAGGGATTTCGACTTCATCGCGGGTGCTCAGAGCAAGCCCTTTTCCGCCATCGACAGCGCGTCGCCGGGTGCCACGATGACGTGGTCGAGCACTCGCACATCGACCAGCGCGAGCGCGGCTTTCAGCGTCTGCGTCAGGGCTTCGTCCGCGCGCGAAGGCTGCACCGTGCCGCTGGGATGGTTGTGCGCCAGCACCACCGACGCGGCCTGGTGCTGCAGCGCGTGCATCACGACTTCGCGCGGATAGACGCTAGTCTGCGTGAGGGTGCCGCGAAAGAGTTCCTCCAGGGCGATCAGCCGGTTCTGCGCGTCCAGGAACAGGACGGCGAACACTTCGTGGGCCCGGGCCGCCAGGTGCAATTGCAGGTATTGCTTCACCGCGCCGGGCGAGCTGAACACCTCGCGCGCCTTCAGTTGCTGGGCCAGGGCGCGGCGCGCCAGCTCGAGCACGGCCGCCAGTTCCGCGCGCTTGGCGGGACCGCCCAGGCCCTTGATCCGCTTGAGGTCCTCCACCTGTGCATTGAGCAAGCCGGAGATGCCGCCAAAGCCGCCGGTGGGCTTGCCGTCGCCGTTCTTGCCGGGTGGCGCCAGCAGCTCGTGCGCCATCTGCAGCACGCCGCGGCCGGCGGTGCCGGTGCGCAGCAGCAGCGCGAGCAGTTCGGTGTCGCTGAGCGCCGCCGCGCCGCGGGCCAACAGCTTCTCGCGCGGCCGGGCATCGGCCGGAAGGTCTTTCAATGGCATGGTGGGACGGTGCGGGACGGGGTTTCTACAATGGAGGCAGTTTATCGGGACTTCCATGGCCAACACCCCGCACCGTATCCAGCCGGGCTCCTTTCTGACGCTGCACTACCGGCTGGCCGGGCCGGACGGCGACATCATCAACACGTTTAGGGACAAGCCGGCCACCCTCACGCTGGGCACGGGCGAGCTGTCGCCCGCGGTGGAAAAGCACCTGGTCGGGCTGGAAGAGGGCGCGCATGAATCCTTCGAGATCCCTGCCGGCGAGGCCTTCGGCGACCGCAATCCCGAGATGGTGCAGTGGGTCGCGCGCAGCCTGCTCAACGAGATGGGCGACCCCGGCGAGAAATACGAAGTCGGCGACGTGGTGCAGTTCCCGACACCGGACGGCATGGCCAGCTACGCGGGATCGGTCAAGCAGGTCGGCAAGGACGGCGACGGGGACGGCAACCGCGATGCCGTGCTGTTCGACTTCAACCACCCGCTGGCCGGCCAGCCCGTGACGTTCGAAGTGCAAGTGATCGGAATCCTATGAATGCGCAGCCCGGTGCGAAACTGGAGATCCTGCTGGCCGAGCCGCGGGGCTTTTGCGCCGGCGTCGATCGCGCCATCGAGATCGTGGAGCGCGCCTTGCAGAAATTCGGCGCGCCGATCTATGTGCGCCACGAGATCGTGCACAACACCTATGTGGTGAACGACCTGAAGGCCAAGGGAGCGATTTTCATCGAGGACCTGGCCGAAGTGCCGCCCGGTTCCACGCTGGTGTTCTCGGCGCACGGCGTGAGCAAGGCCGTGCAGGCCGAAGCACAGGCGCGCGGCTTCGAGATCTTCGACGCCACCTGCCCGCTGGTGACCAAGGTGCATGTGGAGGTGGCCAAGCTTGCCAAGGAGGGCTACGAATTCATCATGATCGGCCACAAGGGCCACCCGGAAGTCGAGGGCACCATGGGCCAGCTCGATCACGGCATCCACCTGGTCGAAGACGTCGAGGATGTGGCGCATGTGCAGCCCCGTCAAACCGAGCGGCTCGCTGTGGTGACGCAGACCACGCTGTCGGTGGACGACGCCGCGCAAATCTCGGCGGCCGTGCGGCAGCGCTTTCCCAAGATCCGCGAACCCAAGCAGCAGGACATCTGCTACGCCACCCAGAACCGGCAGGACGCGGTGAAGATCATGTCGCCCCAAGTCGAGGTGATGATCGTCGTGGGCAGCCCCACCAGTTCCAACAGCAACCGGCTGGCCGAACTGGCGCGCAAGCTCGGCGTGGACAGCTACATGGTGGACAGCGCCGATGAATTGCAATCCGGCTGGCTCGAGGGCAAGTCGCGGGTCGGGCTCACCGCCGGCGCATCGGCGCCCGAAGTGCTCGTCAAGGAAGTGATCGCGCGCATCAAGGCGCTGGGCGCCGTGTCCGTGCGCAAGATGGATGGCATCGAGGAAACCGTGAAATTCCCGTTGCCCAAGGGCCTGCGGCTGTGAACCACGAGCAGATCGACGCGGCCGCGCTGCGGTTCGAGCAGGGCTACAGCGCCTTCCTGCGCCGCACGCCTTTGTGGAAACTGCCCGGTGCCGCGCTGGGCATCGAATGCGCGGAGGTCTGGCTCAAGCTCGAACAGTTCCAGGTGGGCGGCGGCTTCAAGGCGCGCGGCATGCTCAATCGCCTGCTGGCCAACAGCATTCCGGCCAGCGGCGTGATCGTGGCCTCCGGTGGCAACGCCGGCATCGCGACGGCGGCCGCGGCGAAAGCGCTGGGCGTGAAGTGCGAAGTGTTCGTGCCCACGGTCAGCAGCCCGATGAAGCAGGCCAAGCTCCGCGAGCTGGGTGCCGAAGTCGTCGTCACCGGCGCAGTGTACGCGGAAGCGCTGGAAGCCTGCCTGGAGCGGCAGAAACAGACCGGCGCGCTGCTCACCCACGCCTACGACCAGCCCGAAGTGGTCGCGGGCGCCGGCACGCTGGCCCGGGAGATCGAACAGCAGGGCGGCCGGCCGGACAGCGTGCTGGTCAGCGTGGGGGGCGGGGGCCTGATCGCCGGCATCGCAGCCTGGTTCGGCCAGCGCGCTCGCGTGGTGGCGTTGGAGCCGCAATTGGCGCCCACCTTGCACGCCGCGCGCAAGGCGGGCGAGCCCGTTGACGTTGCCGTGAGCGGCGTCGCGGCCGATTCGCTTGGCGCGAAGCGCATCGGCGCCATCGCCTGGGAGATCGCGCAGCGCGACGTTGGCGATTCGTTGCTGCTGCCCGATGCGGCGATCCGCGATGCACAGTTGTGGCTGTGGAAGCAGATGAAATTGGCCGTGGAACCGGCGGCGGCGCTGGGCTTGGCGGCGCTGCAGACCGGCGCATACAGGCCGCGCGCCGACGAGAAAGTGTGCCTGGTGATCTGCGGGGCAAACCTCGATCCTGCAACGCTCAGCTGAATCCAGGTAGCGGGCAGGATTGGATCGCTCGCGCTTTTTGAACGCAGAGGACGCAGAGATTTCGCAGAGGGCGCAGAGAAATTCAGAAGGTTTTCTCTGCGTCCTCTGCGTACCCTTTGCGCCCTCTGCGTTCAAAAGACCTCGGCACTCCAGCCACACCGGCGCTCCCACTAAAATCGTCAAATGCTCGATATCACCCTGTTACGCAAAGACCTGGCCTCGGTCGTGGCCCGCCTGGAAACGCGAAAGAAGCCGCAGGCCTATCTCGACGTCGCGGCGTTCACGGCGCTGGAAGCCGAACGCAAGGCCATCCAGACCCGCACCGAGGAACTGCAGGCGCAGCGCAACCAGTTGTCCAAGCAGATCGGCCAGCTCAAGGCCAAGGGCGAGTCGGCCGACGCCGCGATGGCGCAAGTGGCCGCGCTCAAGGCCGAGCTCGAGAGCTCGACGGCCCGGCTCGAGCAGATCCAGCCCGAGATGCAGGCCCTGTTGCTGGCCGTGGCCAACCTGCCGCACGAGAGCGTGCCCGTCGGCACCGACGAACACGCCAACCAGGAAGTCCGCCAATGGGGCAAGCCGCGCGTTTTCGATTTCGCGGTAAAGGACCATGTCGACATCGGCGAGAAGTTGGGCCTCGACTTCGCCACTGGCGTCAAGCTGAGCGGCTCACGCTTCACGGTGATGAAGGGGCAGATCGCCCGGCTGCACCGCGCGCTCGCGCAGTTCATGCTCGACGTGCAGACGCAGGAGCACGGCTACACCGAGTGCTACACGCCCTACATCGTCAATGCCGCCACGCTGCAGGGCACCGGCCAATTGCCCAAGTTCGAGGCTGACCTGTTCGCGGTCACCAAGGGCGGGCAGGAAGGCTTCGAAGGCGATGAGCAGCAGGCCCTGTACCTGATCCCCACCAGCGAAGTGTCGCTGACGAATTTCGTGCGCGACGAGATCGTGGGCCAGGACGAGTTGCCGATCCGGCTGACGGCCCACACGCCGTGCTTCCGTTCGGAGGCGGGCCGCGCGGGCCGCGATACGCGCGGCATGATCCGCCAGCACCAGTTCGACAAGGTCGAGATGGTGCAGATCGTCCACCCCGACAAGAGCTATGAGGCGCTCGAGCAGATGGCCGGCCACGCCGAAGCCATCTTGCAAAAGCTGGGACTGCCCTACCGCGTGATGTTGCTGTGCACCGGCGACATGGGCTTCGGCGCGGCCAAGACCTATGACCTCGAAGTGTGGCTGCCGGCGCAGGGCACCTACCGCGAGATCAGCTCGGTTTCCAACTGCGAGGCCTTTCAGGCGCGGCGTCTGCAGGCGCGCTTCAAGAACGCCCAGGGCAAGAACGAACTCGTCCATACGCTCAACGGTTCGGGGCTGGCGGTGGGCCGGACGCTGGTGGCGGTGCTGGAGAACTACCAGAATGCCGATGGCTCGGTGACGGTGCCGCCGGCGCTGCGACCCTACATGGGCGGTGCCGACTCGCTCAAGCCCTGATCGGTTAGAATTTCGGGCTTCGCACCACGCGATACCGAATCAGGAGCGGTGGCAGAGTGGTCGAATGCGCCGGACTCGAAATCCGGTGTACGGTTATGCCGTACCGTGGGTTCGAATCCCACCTGCTCCGCCACTGGCCTGATTTTATAGCTACTAAAACAGTAGCAAAAATCGACCAAATTTTCGATTCAGTCGTTCATGTAGCCGCTGTGTAGCCGCTGAGAATTCCAGCGCTCATCCACGGGTTGGCTCTAGCTTTGGGCAAAGGGGTTTCCTACTGGCCGAGGTAGAGCGAAACTGCTCGGCATGCGGCCGCGCACCAGTTTTTCCCATCCCCTTCATATTGCGAGTGTTCCTTGCGCGCCTTGGGCGTCTGGTGTCATTGGAGTGACGTTCTGCCCGGGGAAGTGGGGAGACAGTCTGTACGGCGCCCCATGGCGGCGCGATCTCGATGTGGACTTGGATGTCATTCACTCCTGGGGCGCCTCCCTGGCACTCTCGTTGATCGAAGACCACGAATTTGCACTGCTTCGTGTGCCCGGCCTTGGCGAAGCCTTTGGCGAGCGAGGAATCGCCTGGTACCAGATGCCTATCGTCGACCTTCGCCCGCCTGACGGTGCCTTTCATGAGGCATGGACGCGTGAAGGGGCTGTAGCCGTCGATACCCTAAAGGGTGGCGGGAAGGTCTTGGTCCACTGCCGCGGGGGCCTGGGCCGAGCCGGTACCGTTGGATGCATGCTGCTCATGGAACTGGGTGCGACCTGCGCTGAATCTCTTCAGAGGATCCGTGCGGCGCGCCCCGGGGCGGTGGAGACGGCAGCGCAAGAGCAATACCTTGCGTCCTACGCGCCACGGTTTTTGGGTGCGGACGGGTGATGGACTGGTTCGAGAAGATCACGGGGTTCCGCGAACTGCCCTACGACGAGACGCAGTCCAAGCTCTCGGTGGAAAACGGGTGCCTGTGCTCGACGCATTCCGACAATCGATTCGCTGTCGGCACCCTGGAGACGCCGACACTCGGCGAATTGCGCCTGCAAGTCGCCGAAATGGACCTGCCTCCCTCACGGCCTCGTGTCAGCTGTATCGTGGGTGACGCACGTCAGCTGCACGGGGAACCCCACTTTTGCAGGGCGCTTTTCCAGGTCGCCTCTCAATTCAATCTGCTTGAAATGGTAGGGCCGTCGGTGACCCCGGAGCAAGGAGTGGCGGCGTATGCGCAAGACCGCACTCAAGGGCCCGCATGTGCGATTGCGGCCGGTGCCGGGACGATTTTCCGGAACTATCTCGTGCCGCTGGACGGTCACCTGGGGCAGAGGCGCACGCGGCAGATCGATTGCCTTGCGGACGTGGGGGAGGCGCTTGGAAATGCCGGGAATCGGCTGTGGACCATGAGGAATGGCTACGCCCTGTGTACGGGGCAGGGACTCGAACGTATTGATCGTCTTCTGGAGCAGATGACGGACGAACAATACGACGGAGTTCGATCTCTGCTTCGAGTCGGCCTACATTGGAATGTCCAAGTCACCGACGTGGGTCATGGGGAGCACCTAGTCACGCAGGCGTATTGTTCGGCGCTCCCCGTGGCCTATAGCCAAGCCCAGCAGACCCGATGGACTCGCTTCGCCTCGCTTGTTCTCGAAGCAGCTTACGAAGCCACATTGCTCGCGGGGATTCTCAATGTAATTCGTGGCGGCAGCAACATCGTCTTGCTGACCCGGCTGGGTGGCGGCGCCTTCGGAAACGACCTGACCTGGGTCAATGGCGCCATAGCTCGCGCCATACGAATGATGCGGCACTCTGCGTTGGATATCCGGATCGTCTGCTACGGCAGCGTCACACAGGACCTCCGGGACCTGGTTTCGGAGCTCGCCACCTAGCCCTTTGCGCTCCGGGACCCAAAACCGCGGAGGACTAGGGCTTGGAAGGCGCGCGGACTTTCACGGTTGGCGAGTCGTTTCCTTGGGCCTTCTCTTCAAGGTTCCCTCAATCAGTTCCACCAACCCCATGCTAAGGCCAGCCGCCAAGCGGGAAAGTGTGGTGAGCGTCGGCTGGTTCTGCCCTAACTCCAGCTTCGCCACGTAGGTCCTGTTTACCTGGGCCCGGTGGGCAAGTTCCTCTTGAGAAATGCCGATGGCCTGCCGGCGCCCCTTGAGCTCCGAGGCGAAAGCGTTGATCAGTGGGTCGTCGCGGGAGGCCATCGCCATGAATGTCCTTGGCTTGCACCCTATTTGCACCCGCTTATATGGTACAAAACGACCGCAACGCCCGGCATCGCTTGAGCAACAGCGGAACGAGGCGATTTCACACGCCGAGGACGAAGCCATGACCCGAGAAAAATCGCCCAACCGCTCGCGGAAAAACTTATCGGCATCGCTATGGTTTTCGGCCTTTGGGCTGGCCGCGGCCCTCCATTCAGGTTTCGCCTGCGCCGCAGATCCGCGCGAGGCGGCCTGGAAGCTGGGGCGCGTCCGGAGCACCTCTGACATTCCTGCTCTAAGGCCGATCCATCTATGCCTGCGGCGAAAGATGGGAGCCTGGTCGGCGGAGCTGAATCCGCGCGACGGCAGCGGCTGTGAACATGCCGTGTACGCCGACATGTTCGGCAAAGCCTTCTATGTGGTCGGAAACGACTCATTCCCATTGGATGCTCTGCGAGAAGCGCGGGCTTTCGACCTTCTGGACGAGTTCAAACGGGCGGAGGTCGACTCAAGGGAGCGCGAGCGAATTGAACGCTACCGTTCGGCGTTCAGAGACGCCACAACGTTGGAAGCAATCGCCGCTTTCGAGACGCTGTACCGGGGAAACGATCCCGATGGCCTCATTTCACAACTTGCCCCTCTGAAACAGCGCGTGCAGCTCGAGACGTACCGACAGAAATTCGCGAGCATGCAGACTGTCGACGAAATACAAGCCTTCATCGACGACTACATCGCCAACGACTTGGAGGGCAGATTGCCCCAAGCGCGGCGAATGCTGGCGAATGCGCTGAACAAGGCGGCGGCGGAGTCAAAGCGAGCAGTTGAAGCAAGAGCTACCGCCGACAAGCAACGGGCACTTGAAGAACTGGAGCGTCGGATCGCTTCATGCTATCGGGACAGCGCGGCGGCGCAAGATAGGCTCGACCAAGAAAACCGTATTGGAATGGTTTCTGGATTTGTCAGAAAGGATGTGCTCAGGCAGGCAGGAGAGATCATTGTTTACTGCGAGGACCAGCTTCAGCGGGACCACGCCGAGTACCGAAAGCTGGGCGGAACTCGACCGCTCAACGCCGGGCGGCAACGCCGATCGACGGAGCGATAACCAAGCAGCTGCCGTACCCGTCACAAGAGGCGCTCGCTAGGTTGGCCTTGATCAGGTCAACGAAGTTCTGTAGTTTTTGCATCATCAGCTCAATCTGCCGCTTCGGGTCCTGCGGACTCGTCAGACGAGTCGCTATAAGAGTCAGGGTCGCTTGCAGTGAGCCTTGCGAAACTACCTCGCGTTTGAGTCGAGCGAACGCGTATGAGGTGACTTTTTCGACGCGATTTGCCCCTCGCTGTCAGTGCTTAACGCTGCGCAGTTCTCAAACCGCGGCGGGCTTCAACCCGTAACGCCGTATTTCTCCATGTACACCGCGCGGAAGTCTTCGTCCGCGCAGAGGCACGGTAGCGCGCTCGCCTTGGTTCTAAGCCGGCTCGGGCGGTTCGGAAACGTGCCCATCAAGTTAACTTGAGTGATTGTCTCGGCGACGGGTGAAGGCCGCGCGAGCTCTGCCGCAAGCAAGAGGCCCGAGAACGCAGACTGAAAGCCCATCGGCACCTCTGCCCGAACCTGGATGGCAGCCTTGTGGAACTCCATTACCTGTCCGCCACAAACACCTCCGACGTACAAGTCGCGCAGGGGCAGATTCTCAAATGACGCAAGCTTTTCGAATGGAAGGTTGGCCGCTGTCGCAATCTGCTGTAGGAATGCAGCGTCAGTAGGAACGTTGTGCTGAAGGCGTCGGCGAATCTGTTCAATCATGGGGCGATCTTCAGGTAGCTTGAGCGCGCGAGCAACGAGCACGTCCTCGTTTTCCGCTTTGCCGGTCGGGATGTATAGGCAAGCCAGGCAGGCCATCGCACCGAGGAAGTTCGTGTGTCTTGAGACTCCAGCTTCGCCTTTCTGCGTCCACCCATTGAAGATGACGCGCGGAAGGCTCGCCTGAATCTGGATGCGAGCTTCGGCAGAGTCCACTGCACTCAAGACCGTGTCCGCCTTGTACTGGACTGCCGCAATATGCTCTGCCCAATCGCCCGGATGCGGCACAACTTCGAGCTGCTTGTTCCCTTTCAGCCATGTAGCTGCAAGTCCGACCTTCTCGCTCTCTTGGTCGCCGTCCGTGAGCATCACGTACCGCTGAAGGTTGCTGTCCGTCACCTTCTCGGGGTCGATGACGTGCAGCTTGCCTCGACAGGACAACCGCGAAAGTGCCCAAAGGGTACCGTTCCCTATTGCGCCGGCCCCTGCCAAGTGGACGTCCTGCAGTTCAACTTCCTGCAGCGGCGGATTGGGAGACTTTGCAGTCGCGGGCAACAGGTCGATGAGCGATACGCAAAGTTCGTCGTCCAGGGCCTCGTCGCCGACCTCCATGGCGAAGACAGCGCGGAACACATTCGCTGCGCCAATGCAAGCAGCCGCGCCGGCGGCCAGGGGATTCGAGCTGCTGCCGCTGCCTACAGGCGCGTTCCGCGACACACCGGCAATCCAGTTGTCGGAGCCCAAGTACCAAGTATGCCGCTTCAACTTGCCGGATACTGTAACCGGAGTCCTTCCGACAACGAGCAGCTTGGTGGCCTTTCTGATGTCGCTCTCGATGTCAATCTTCGGGTTGATGGCTTTGACCAACGCGTGCAGCGGCTTGACGTGCTTCTTCTTGACGTCGCCCAGCGAGACGATGGTCAGGGTGGGGTAGAGCCTGGCGAGAAGACGCAGGACAAGGTCGATCGTGGCCTGCGCCTCCAGGCTCGTGCGCACCGAGTCGTCGAACACAATGCCGATGACGTGCTTCTCCAGCTTCTTGGCAAGCATCTCCGCGTCGAAGCCGCTGACCAGGGCTGCGGCGGCTTGGGCATTGCGGTGGAAGTAGTCTGCGAGTGCCACGGTCTACACAACAATAATTCGGTTTGGCGCTTGCGATTCGTCGACCTCTGCCCAGTGGCCGCTCGAGTCCAGCCTGTAGACGGCGCACTCAGTCAGGGGGAAGTCGGTCACAGCGAAGTTCGGTACAACGATTGAGAAGGAGCCGATGGTGGTTGCGATGGCGTGCTGGTCGTCGGTCTCGGAGTGGTACGCAGCACCCGGATGCGTGTGCACTTGACCGACGAGCTCAAGCGAATTCCGGTAGAGGTGCATGTTCAGCCGCGCCAACTCGTCGCCATCGACGACAGCGCACAGACCGTCAGGTGTCCGCAGCCCGCGCTGCCGAGGAATGATGAGCTGGGTCACGTTGAACACTTGTCCGTCTTGCTGGCCAACCCAAAGCACCATTCCTTCGAGCCCCATCTTGCCTGCCATCCGCATCGATGCATACCCGTCACGCAGAACGCCTCCTGGGACGCGCAGCTCAATAACATCGGCGAGTTCGCTCATGCTGGGTCCACCACATCCGCGGCAACAATCTGGATATCTATCTTGAACTGAAGTTGCGTCATAGCCTCAGTTCCGTACTTCGAGATGAGGTCAAGCAAGCGGATGATTCTGCCCGCGCCCTTACCTCGATGCAGCCACCAGGGGTCGCCTGTGTGGCCGGGGTTCTCGTGATACTCGCGCACGCCTTGGAGGCAGACGAACGGTATCTGTTCCTGCGGCCAATACACCAAGAGCTGTTCCACGACAGCGTTTGGTACGTGTTGGCCGTTCGCGGTCGGTTGAGTATCCGTGGGCTCGGCAGATGAAGGCAAAAGCCTGATTCGCCTAAGCACCGTAGGAATCTGCGCGCCCTTGAGCGGAACGCGCGTGAACGGGTTTACGAAGGTTACAGACGGCGGCTCCACGTCGTAGTTGCTCAGGTCCAGCAACACCCCATACGGAGCGATGGCATGCGGCTTCAAATTAGGTGTCGTAAACGCAACCAGCAGAGTGGGAAACCGATATTCCAGCACCCAGATGCCGCGCGCGCGGTAGTGGTCAATCCGCTCTACGAAGTCACGCAGCTCGCGATCAACCTTGCGGCGAACGACCTCCGGGTCGGTGTACACGAGCCGCTCAGCCGACGACGCCAGCGCTCAGGTTCAGAAAGATTTCCGCGTTGTGCGCGAACGCAAAGCTGGCCAGCGTGCGGGTCTTGTCCAGCTGCTGCCCATTGGCGTCTGTAAAGACCCAACGGTCGAGGTCGGACTTGTCGCCGACCTTGGCCTTGTCCAGGGCTTCTTCGACGAGGCTTCCAAGGGAAGCGTCGGGGTCGGCTTTCAGCGGAACCGCCTTGCCATTCACGATGACCTTGAGGTGTATGTCCTTGTCTTCTTTTGCCACGGTCTTTCCCTTCACGATGATCCCAGTGCTCCCGCAGCGGGGGGCGTCCGGGGACGGACTGTACGTCCAACCAGTTATTGTATGCGGGCAGATATCGGGCTGTAAAGGCCCCAGCACCCGTTGTTGCGATTTTCGATGCCGGCCGTTCCGACCCTCCGAGCGCCTCTATTGGCCCGCCAGAATCCGCTCCAAGTGAAGAAAGATGGGCTTGACGCCCCACAGGTTGATGGAGGAGAGCCGGAGATCGGCAGGACCTGTGTTGGCACATGTTTTCGTTGCGCCCTGGGCGCGTTTCCCACGCCGTGCTGCTGATTCGTTCTCCGACGAGGGAGGAACTCTGCGTGACCCACTGGCCACGATGTCTTCTTTGCGGCCGGAAGGAGACGTGAGCGTGCGCACCGACAGGAATGCGACGGCTCCTCCTGCTAGCGGTGACGTCGGTTCCCGTGCCAATCGAAGCGGTAGCGCCTCCAGGAAAACCCGGCCTGGACTATTCGGTTTCGGGTTCCGCCGCGCGCCTCGAAGACCGCGGCGGAGGCTGAGACACGGCGCAGCTGGCGATTCGGCGCAACGTACGTCCGCAGATGCGGCCCCGATGCGCAGCTTTTGGACTTGCGGCAGCAGTGACGGTTCTGGCTGGTGTCGTCGCCGGGGTAATTCCGAAGTACGGATTCCCCGCGGCTTTTGCATCCCCGTTGTACGACCGGTGCAGCGCCGCTAATATGGGTCCACCGTGCAACCACGTTCCATGAACTGCAAAATCCTGCGCTGCCTCGCCGTGGCGGCACTTGCAGTTCTCCTTCCGGCCATCTGCCACGCGCAAGCGAAACGGGTAGCCCTGGTGATTGGCAACGCCACCTATCGCTCGATTTCCCCTCTGCATGCGCCGACACTGGACGCTGCCACGATCGGGCAAGTGCTCGACAAGAGCCATGGCTTCAAGGTGATCACCGGCCGCAACTTGGGCCGGGCGGAAATGCTGCGCGCGTTGACCAGCTTTGCGCGCGAGGCGCGAGGCGCGGAGTCGGCCGTCATCTATTACAGCGGCCATGGCGTTTCCAGCGCGGCCAGGCAGAACTTCCTCCTGCCGGTCGACGTGCCGGATATGAGTCAGTTGGACGATGTCGACCTGGAGCTGGGAATCACGGCCATCAGCGTGGACGAGATCGTTGAGACGCTGGCACGCACACACGCGAACGTCCAGGTACTTGTGGTCGACGCGTGCCGCGATATCCCCAACGGTTTGCCGCGCTTCAAGTCACTGCCGAAGGGCATGGCCCCCGCCCCGATGATCGAGTCCCGAAACATGTTGGTTGTATTCGCGACGGAGTCTGGCCGATTGGCCCGGGATGGAACGCGTGACGTGCCGAGTCCATATGCCGGTGCGCTAGCGCAGGAGCTTGGGGGCCCAGGCGCTTCGACGGCGTTGCTCACCCTCCTTGATCGCGTCGCCCTGCGAGTGGAGGCTCTCACCGGAGGCATGCAGAGACCTATGCGCTACGGCAATCTGCGCACCGACATGTGCTTGACGGGACGGTGTTCGCAAGATCCAATAGCTGCCGCGACGCCTTCGCCATCAGACGTCCATCACTTCGGCAGTTACACGAGCCGCACCGGTTACACCAACATCTGGACCGAGACAGCTGCTGGGCGCAG
The DNA here is from genome assembly GCA_028292245.1 of Ramlibacter sp. GTDB lineage: Bacteria > Pseudomonadota > Gammaproteobacteria > Burkholderiales > Burkholderiaceae_C > Ramlibacter. The sequence continues at coordinate 102,745 of JAQGMS010000280.1, read as the reverse complement.
CTATGACTCCACGCAGCTAGGTGGCGAAAAGCCGGTCCGGCTAGATGACTCATCCGACGGGTTCGGGCCCTCAGCTCTCGCACAACCTCGATCAGGGACGGCCACATGTAGTGCAGGGGACACAGGCTGCACCGACTCAAGGCCCGCGATAACTGCTCAAGTTGACATTGCAGGAAACGCAATCATCGGTTGGACTGGCGTCGATGTTGAATTGGTTGAACACTACGTCGGCCATGGCACTCGTGGGGGATTCATAAAGCGAATCCTCACAGGAGGTGCACGTAGTGCGATTCTTGCAGATGTACATAAGAACGGCGGGCGCTTCAACCTGAAGCTCGCCAGCGCCTCCTCGAGTGGCGAGTACTTCTACATTGACTGCAACGCCGACGGACGCACGCAAGAACGATTGGTTGGGATTCGAGCAGACTGCAGTTATCGCGATCCATCGTCCGGCCAGCTGGCGGGGGCACTTGTTGTCAGCGCCGATCAGCCGGGCGCGCGATCGACCGCTGAAAACTCGCCAGGCATCCGGCTGGGCCGCATGCGAGTGAAGTCTTCCTTGGGTGAGCCGGTGGACGCGACACTGGAGCTCAATCTCGGCGAACCTCTGTCATTGGTCGATGTTCGAGTGCGCGTCGTTCCGGTCCCTGGCATTGGCTCTCTGGAGAATGATGACTTCTTGGCAGGAATCACGGCAAAGGTCGTTCGTACCGTTGATGGCCGACACGCGGTGGAATTCAAATCTGCCACTCCGGTCGCCAGTCCATTCATTGACCTTGCACTAGAAGTCACGACGCCGAATGCTCAGTTTGTCCGTGACTACACACTGATATTTGATCCATCCTCCTCCCGCGGTAAACCGTGAACCACGTGACCTGGTCCGCGGATGATCGGACGAGGCGACGGCGGTTGCCTGGCTTCACAAAGGGGGTCGACGCCGAACATGGCCGTTCCCCGCACGAACTGGACGCGATGTGAGAGGGTGGTCGCGGTGGTTTGACGCATGACCGCGCCGAAGCCGGTTGCTGGTAGCAGCGGGCGGCGGATGGCGGCGCCGTGCGGGGCATGGTCACCCTCGCATGGTTCCATCAGTACGGGCTTCCGGCGCGTCGAGCGTTATCCCAAAGAGAACAACTCCCTCCGCGCGCGCACTTACTTCGTCGCGCGGGGCCACGGAGGCAGTGGTGCCTTCAGCGGAGACCCACCGTTCAATGTTCCTTCAGCTGTTGCCGACATTAGGACGCCCCAATCCGTGAAGCGGTTGACCCAATCGGACTTGTCGGCGTCGCGATCAAGTGCGGCTTCGCTCCAGTCATCCGTCGACACGAAACCGAGAACTTCTGGATTCACATAGTGCACAGCCGCCAAGAAGTCAGACCCTTGATATCTCGCGTGACGCGTCCACACCATCACCCTCGGAGGCGTCACACCGTTTTCGACCGTCCAGTCCCACAAGACGGATCCGACCCCGTCAGATGGCCTCTCAAAAGGGAGTCTCCACCAATTCGTCACCAGGCACGCCGGCAGCTTCATGGTGTTGCCTTCCAGTACGCTTCGCCGGAGGACGCTTCCTGGCAACTCGCAAATCGTATTGTTCCAACTGGAGTTGTTCGGTGTCGAGATCAAACTTGCCATGAAGTAGACCATGCCTGAAATGCGCCTCTCGGTAGGATCGACTTGGAATCCGGTCACTCGGCCGACGGGACGCCGATTACTCTCACCGGCGCTGGAACCCGTTACGGTGTCGCTCATTTGCACCATGAACCAGTCTCCAGGTGGCAATGCAAAAGTCACGCGGCCGAGTTTGTAGGTCCCGCTAGCACGCGTGCCTGTAAGACGCATCGATCCCGAAGACCCATCACGAAACGGAACACGCCGCTCAAGGGGCTGCGGGGCTGACTCTGCTGGCAGGGGAACTTTCGTCGTGGCCGAAGCAAAGCCCGCCAGCGCGACCCGAGCGGCCGCTGATTGGCGGCCTTCGGGATACTCCGTAAGGTACGCCCTGTACGCTGGCTCGGTATTGGCGCGGCTCGCAATGTCCCAGGAGCGCTGCTCCACAAGCGCTAGGTGCTCGCTCGATGCGGCCCCGGCATTGGCGATCAGCACAACGTCTTCCACGAGCTGGTCGTCGCGCTGGATGATCTGCTTCTGGCTGGTGACCTGGCGTACCGCCCGTCCGACCTTGTCAAACACTGCGCGGATGCCCACACTCGGTTCCAAGATGTGTCGGGACAGCTCGCGCGCGAACACGCCATTGTCCGAGGCAGTCGCGCCTGCCTGCGCCGCGAATACGATGAGCGTGTTGTACGGCGGGTTAGCTACGCGGGCCAGCCCCTTAGTGCCGCTCTTCGTGCGGCCCGCCACCGGGTTGTCGCGACAGGCGTCGAGGATAACGACCGTGGTACGCGGAGCGGCGTCTTCCAATTGGCGCATCAAACCACGCAGCGGTACTGCTTCGATCTCCAGGTCGGCTTCTGAGGCGATCGCAGCGCCAACTGGAATGAGGAAGTTCTCGTCGCGCGACTGCATGCCGTGGCCGGAGTAGTAGACGATTGCTACCTCCGCGTCGCGCGCCTTGACGGAGAAATCGCGAATCGCGCGCGTCATCACTCTCTGGTCTGCGTTATGAACTTGATGCACGTCGAATCCGATGCGTCTCAGGCTTTGGTCGAGCGCGGCTGTGTCCTGCAGGGGGTAAGTAAGCGGCGGCAGGCCGGAAGCGTACTGGGCATTGCCGATCAACAGGGCGACGCGCTGGGCGGAGGACACAGAGGAGGCCACCGTCAGCAGCAAGCCGGAGACGACGTGGAGCACGATGCGCAGACGCATGGTTCCTGAATCCTTGATTCTTGTGCCGGACAGGACTGCTGGCAAATCCTTCGAACCGGTGCGGGCCTTCATTCTGCCGTTGGCCGAACGTCACTGAACGAGACAGCCGCACGAACAGGCGAACCGTCGGCTCGACGAATCACGAACTCTCCGTTAACTGAAAGATTGCCTTTCTCGCGGATAGGGGACAGACACCTCGCTTTGTGAAAGTAGATCACGTGTTGCACGGCGCCGCCTGGGGGGATAGTCAAGTATGGATCCGGACCACCTTGACGCCAGAGCTTCAACGAAGATATCGCCGAGTTGCTCGTCAGAGAACCCCCCCAGCACGCAGGGCAGATTCCACCCTGGCCATCGGTGAGATTGAAGCTTGCGCAGGCCCATCCGCCCTGATCGTTTGGAAGAAGCGCGACTCCCAGGTCTGAGTTGGTCTCGTCACTGCGCATCGCAATGGACGCGACGAACTCGTTCTTTCGAGCTGAGACATTGGCAAGTGTTACCGTGACGGGCACTGATCGCAGTCGGGCCTCGTGCTGTGAAGGCGCAATGGCCTGGACTGTCGATCTCTCTTGATTACCGTCTTCCGCCACTCGACCCGGACGGGAGGCGCTCGCGGCTACCTGAAGCCCCGCCACGCGAGAAGGAGTTGGCTCGTGTCGGGCGTTGGACGGAGAACTCGTCGATGCAAGAAAGATGCGGTCAGTAATGGTGACTTCGCCGACGCGGGGTATTTGACTATTGCCTGTCGTCTTCATCACTTCAGCGGCAGCATCGCGGAAAACATCCAGTAGTTCGACATCGGTTCGCCGCAAGTGGAAAGCCAATACGCGTGCGTACAGGCCATTGTCGGGAGTTGTTGTGTTCGGTGCGGTGGCAAACGCGATCATCGTTCCTGCGGGCGCCTCCATCCTGGCCAGTCCCTTCGTTCCACTTTTGAAGGTTGCAACTGGATTGTCTCGACACGCATCCAGGATGACTATGGCGGCCCGGGGCGAAGCAATCGAAATTTGGCGCAATACTGCATCAACTGCCACTCCGTCGAGGTCATAGTCCGCCTCGCGCACGACGTTTGAGTCGACGGGAAGCAGGTAATTTTCTCCGCGAGACTGCGCGCCGTGGCCCGAGTAGTAGAAGATGGCGATGTCCGCGCCCTGAGCCCGCACCCCAAATTCCTGGATTGCACGCTTCATGCGCCTTTGGTCGCCATCGAGCACAATCACAGGCGGCTCGAAGCCCACCGCTCGCAGTGCCAGATCTATTTCCTGCACGTCACGGTGCGGAAACGTCAACCCGCCAATCGCATAGCTCGAATTGCCGATCAAGAGTGCAACGCGCTTGGTCCCCTGGGACCACGACGAAGAAACGCTGACAATCGCCAAAATGAAGAAGCAAAGGAGCCCCCGCATCAGCTTGCCAGCCCTCGGGCATCTCAGGCGTCGGTTCATCACTCACCTCTTGGACTGTCAATCATCACCCCAGCTTTGCAGAAACTCAAGCGAAATGGTGGCCTTCATCCCCATTGTCGCCCGTACCATGCGCAATGCTTCAGCGCGCGCCTGCGCCGTAGGCCGTCTTGACAATCTTGACGATCCTGGCGAGGTCGCGATCCACTTTTGCCTTCGACACGCCCAGACGCTTGGCGCAATCCGCAGCCGTCAGATCTTCCTCACGCCGCATCTTCAGCAAGTTGCGTTCGTATAGGCTGAGCGATTGCAGCGCCCGATGCAGTTCGTCGCTCGCCTGCTTGCGCTCAAGCAATTCGTTCGGCTGGGGCGGGAGTGATCCGAACGGATGGCCGACCGGCATGGCCGCGAGTTCTCCGGCCATCTGTTCCAGCAGCAGTTCCCAATCCTCGGGACCCAGCGCCAGGGGGTCGCCTTGTGTGGCTTGGTGGTCCATCCAGTCTTGCCACTCGTTTCGAAGCAGTCGGTAGAACAAGGAGAAGGCATTTCCTCGGCTCGGATCGTATCGAGTCATCAGGTCCGTGAACTGCCACCTGCGCCACACGCGTAGGACGACCTCCTCGGACATCGGTGTCGCGCGCCGATCGGGTTGGCCCTTTGCGACGATCTTCCTGGCGAGCGTGTTGAGGGCTGCATAAATCGCCTCAAACAATTCGTCGCGTTGCCGGGTCTCGACGGGCCCCTGAGTGCGCGCCTCCAGGTAGGCGATCAGGAGATCCTGAACGCGCTGCCACTGCGGATCAAGGGCCCCTCTAGGGCGAGACATGGATGAGGTCCAGCGAAAGCACTTGCACGGGAAAGCGCTCGACGAGCGCGCGCTCGACCAGAGCAACGCCGCCGGGATCGGCGGTGACGGAGTTGGACTGGCGGGCTTCGAAGTTCGTGCCGACGCCCATCAACCCTTTGGATCTCGCGCGGCCTTCATCCGACACAATAACGCCCGACTCGCTCATGCGGCCCTCGCGATCCAGCACGGCGAACTGGATGTTCATTGTGCTGGGCGTCGGCGCCGTCATCACGCGATGCGCGTGAAGTGCGAAGACCTCGGGCCCGTCAAGCCGCTCGCGCGTGAATAGTGCGTAGACGCGTTCGACTCCCGGCTTGCCGACGAATCGCGCGCGGGTGATAGCGCGCAGGTCGGGCGAGACATAATTGCGGTCGCCGCCCATCGGCCACAAGAGCATCGGCTTGTTCGCGGCGTCGACGCTCACCAGATAGACGTACCCCGGCTCGGCGACTTCGACCCACAGCTTCACGAAGTCGCTCGTCTTGAAGCGATGGTCCCTCGCGGCCGGGCGGCCGTCTTCATGTTGCCATCCGAAGCGTAAGCCGGTGTAGCCGCCCTGTGAGGCAACTGTCAGCGGTGCCGTGTTAGCCGTTGGGGTTGCGGAAGGCGCAGCGGGCCGCGTCATGGGGGACTGCACTCTGGCAGTCGGCAACCGGCAGTTGGCCAGCTTGATGAACGAGCAGTCGGCGCCCACACCTTTGGTGCCGCCGGTTGCGAGTTCCTGTAGCAGCTCGGGAGACAACGATGGATCGTTGCCGCGATCCGACTGCGCGTGCACACTGGGTGTGAGTACAAGGGCAGCCAGGAGCATTGCGTAGAAAACGTGCGTGAACGCATGCATGCGATTCTCCGATTGGTGGTCATTTGAGCCTTCGCTCGAGGCTCGCGAACGTCGGGTTGCCCGCGAGGAAACTGAACTGTGCGCGCTCGTCGTCGAAGTTCTTGCGTGTGAGGCCGCGCTCCGCCGCGCGTGTGAGCGCTTCGAGCGTGGCAGCGGCGTTGCCTTCGCTGGCTCGCAATTTGGCCATGAGGAAGTGGCCCAAGTACTCCTTGGGGTAGCGCTGCAGGAACTGATGCGCAAACTGCTCTGCCTCGACAGGCAGGCCGAGGTGCAGCGAATAATAGCCCGCAGCGAGCAATGCGACTCGGGCTTCATCGGCGTTGATGAGGTGAGGGCGATCGATCAGATATTGGCACCCGCCGAGAGCGGTATGCAATTTGGATTGAAGCGATGCGCCAGGCGACTGGCCCCGCACCAGGACCGCATCTAGTTCCCGGAAAGTTGGAAGGCAGTCGGCCATGGTCACCACACGTGCCGGCGGCACGGGGGCGTGCGCGATTGCAACCGGCGCTTCCTGAACTGCAGGTGCCGGCTCTGGTCTCATCTTCCACGCGGCGACTGCGATGGCCGCAATCGCGACGACCCCTGCGACCGCAATGGCATGGCGTGAGGGGCGGGGAGCTGGTGCCGGAGCAGGCACGGTCGTTGGTGGAAGGATGCCCGTCTCGTCTTTCGGATGGATTACATCTGGCCACTCGTCGACGATCACCGGTCCGCACTTCCAGGTCAATGTGAATTTCTCGATATCCTCAATGAGTTTGTCGTGCAGATCCACGTTCACGATCAGCGAGCCTCCCTCGCCAGGCACCATAGGCGTAGGGTCGACCGGCAGACCGTCCGGATAGCCGAGCCGACGCGGTAGCTCTAGAAGCAGTTCGAGTGCTGCGGGCGCGTGCATGAACGGCGGCTCGACCGCCGGGTCCGGCGAAGTCGCGTCCGCGTCCAGCATTCGCTGAACGTGGTAACCGATCGACCAGAGGTCGCTGCTAGGCGTGAGCTTGGCGAGCGCAAGACCGACATCGCCCTGGCCGAGAATGCGCAGCTTGCGGGCCGCACAGTATTGCGGGCTCAGGTAGAGCGCGCTTTCGTCGATGAACGGAAATTCCCCAACTTGCTCGGGCCGTCCGCCCAGTGGGCCGAGGGAACATCCAAAGTCCACCGCGTGCACGAAAGCGAAATCGGGCGTCACTTCGAGGCCGCTTCCGTTTGGCCTGACGTCGACCCGCACGCAATAGTTGTCGGCTCGGACATCGCAATGGAGGAAACCGCGCCTGTGGATGGCTCGCAACGCCCGCAGCACGCCACACCAGATCGATAGCTGGAACAAAGGGCTGTGCCGGCGCGGGTCGCAGCGCAGCAGGTCCGTAAGATCGTCCAGATCCAGTCCCGCGAACGGCTGCAGAAAGGTCACGTGCTCTTTGTGGTCCACCGCTGCCGTCACGTCGGGAAACTCCGCGCCCTCTCGAGCCTTCATCCTCCTGCGTGCGTGCTGCATCGCAAGCGCCAGCGTTGTCTCGTTCATGGTCGTCTGCCGGCTCCCCACGTGCGACTTGACGATCTTCATCGCCGATCCATCCATCTTGCGCACGATCTCGACGCCGTTGCGGATCTCGGTAATCTCACTCGGGCCGCCAGCTTTCGCCAGCATGCGAAGCACATTGAGCTTCTCTTTGGACGACAGCAGGGACATGCGCGATTGATCCTCTAGTTGCGGGTAATCCATACGGCGACGTTGCCCGTCTGCGCATCCTTCGGCGACAGCACGACCTCGTCGGAGTACGCCATCACGAACGGCGCATCCTGCGCAGCACCCTTTAACCACGTTCCGTTGCGTCCGAGCGGCCGCACGAGGAAGCCCTCGTCGCCCGTCGCGCTGACAATCTGCAGGTGCTCGCGCGACACTGAGATCACCTCGGGGAATTCGAGCGATGCACCTTCGCCCGATACAGCCGTGCCCACGGTGAACGGCAAGCGGCGAATCTCGTAACGCAGTTGGCGGCCACCGGCGAGTCGCACGTGCAGGATGGGCGCGCCATCCGTGACGAGCTCTTCTTCCTCGCTTCCCTGTTCCGCACCGTTCTCATAGAACAGATGCACCGCGAGGCTGCTGGACTCACCCGAGCCCACCATCGTTATGACGCCTGGCCCGTCGGGCAGCCTCGTCGCTTCACCCACTGCGAGCTTGTGCCCGTTGAGCCACGTGCCGTTCGATGAGCCCGAGTCCGTCACGGTGATGCGCCCTGGTGCCTCTCCGCGGTCGAAAACCAGCTGCCGACGCGAAACCGACGGGAACGACTCGCTCACGACGAAATCCTGGTCGTCGCTGCGACCCAGGGTGATCGGCCATGTAGTCAAACCCGCCTCGACCAACGCGGAGCGGCGCAGACCCATCGAGTAGACGTGGCTGTTGCCGTAGAGGCGCAAGCCGCCGACGAACAGGTTCGCCAGCCGATCCACCACCAGCGTCGGCACTCGATCCGCGCCGACGGCTAGCGGCCAAGGCTCCGGGTCCGGCACGCTCGGCTCCTCACTATTCGGCTCCGACGCTGGTTGCGCACGCCCTTGCTTGGCAGCCGCCCACGTTCTGATCCGCGACACGATGTCGGCGTGAGCCGCTATTGGGATGCGCAGCTCGTGAAGTTGGCCGTCGCCCTGGAGGAGCCGCGGAAAGACGAGGAAGCGCTTGTCCTCGACTGTCGACGTTGCGAAGAGCAGGCAGCGGCGCGGCCTGCCGCGGCGCTCTCCCGATTCCAGCAACCGGGGATAGAGGTGGAAGCGGTCGCGGAACCAATCCCTGGTAACGATGTAGACGTCGTGGCCGGCATTGAGGAGTACCTGCGCATCGCCCAGTTTGAACATGTCGGCTTCCATAGCAGCATCGGCTACTTGGACGTAGTTCGTTCCGAGGCCGCACAGCGCCTCGTAGCGCCGTAGCAATTCGTGTCCTGCTTCTCCGGTGTCCCGGGCCCAGTTCGCGAAGTGGTGCTTACTGGTCGAGTCGAAGTAGCACTTGAACGCAATGCCATTGGCCATGCAATTGGCAATGAGCGACTCCACCGCGTCGAGGCAGGGATTGCGGAAGTCGCCTTCTCGCCGGTACTCCTCTTCGCGTGCACCGAGGTAGAGATTGGTGCCGTCGATCAACACGAACTGCGACATGAAAACCCCCCTTATCCTGCATCGTTACTCAAACCTCGCCGCCACGCAAGGGCAATCGAAGCGTCGTCCCGACTGCGATGCAGGCGCGCATGCGCCACCAGCGACTGCGCGAGTGTGGCCAGCACTTCGGCCGCGCCCTCCAAGTCCATCCCTCGCAACCTGCCGACGGCCTGCAGCACGCTGCCTTGCAGCCAGTCCGCCGGCACGTGCGCATGCACGCCATCGGTGCAAAGCAGCACGACGTCACCGGGACTTACGCGGAATTCGTTCACGTCGGAGGCGTCACAGCAACCCAGCCCCAGCATGCGCGCCGGATCGTCCGGGCTTCCGGCGAGAGGCGTGGGCAGCCCGAGATTGCGATAGCTGTGGTCCTGCGTCAGCCGATGCATGCGGGGCGGTGATGCCCCAATACGTGCGAGGTACGCACGTGAGTCGCCGCAATGCCCGACGAAGCCTGCGCCTTGGGAATCGAGCCAAGCGCCCACCAGCGTCGTCGCGCCGCGAGCACACGTGTGCGGCTCGAGCGCGGCCCGCACGGCGGCATCGGCGCCCGCCAAGATGCTGTGCACTTGCCAGGCTCTAGGCGCGGCAAGCACGCATTCAGCCAGCGAATGAGCGAGGGCCGCCGCACTGCAGACATCGCCCAGCGCTCCGGATCCGACACCGTCGGCCACGGCGAGTGCGCAGCCGCCATCCGGCAGCAGTGCCGCGCCGATCGCATCCTCGCATCGCACGTGGGGCCGCGGTGATGACGCAGCCACGCGCGTTGTCACGACTACCCAGTGCACGTTGGCGAGCGACAGCATTTCAGTATTCACTGGGCCGCTTCAATTGGCGAGCGGCTGCAGCGCGACGCTGCAGCCCTGCCCCAGCTGGAGCACGCGCTTGCCGTCCACGGCCAAGACGAAGAAGCGTGGCACGGGCGCTTCACCCAACATCGCTTCGCCCGACTGCAGCTCGCCAAGCACGTAGCCGGCCTGCCCCGTCGGGCTTAGGCGCACGCGCGCATTGCCGTGCGACACGACATACGGCAGCCGCGCGGCCGCCTCGCGAACCATGTGGCCGTCTCCGAACCACTTCTCGACGGTGATCCGACCCACCGTCTGCGTGAGGGCTCGCGGTGTCGGCTCCTGCCCGAGCACCGGCGTCGTATCGAGTTGGCGAGAGATGGAGCCGACCAGCTCTGTGGTTTCGCGGCCATTGGCGGACACGGTGTAGTGCAGCTCCACCGATCGCGCATCGCCCGCGCCAGCGCAAAAGCGGATCGCGCCGCGTGCGCCCAGCGGATGGAATTCGTTGTGGCGCAGGCGCGTGTCGTTCAGCCAGGTGCCATTGGTGGAGGTATCGCGCACGCCCAACTGGCCGTTGGGGCCGATCTCGAACATGGCGTGCACCCGGCTCACAGCCGGCCCCGCGAGGCGCACATCGGCGTCGTCGCTGCTGCCCACGTGCAGCGGGAAGCGGGTGTGTATGCGCATCTCGCCGTTTCCCACGAGCCGATAGGTTAGGGTGTGGCCATCGCCCTTCGCGCCCGCCTGGGCGGCCACCTTGCGCGCGCCTTGCTCGTGCTGTTCCTTGAGCTGCCTGCGCGTCAGGCTCGCGTGGTTGTGCAGCTCACCGACGAAGGCGAACTGGATGCCCCGGTGGCCGGTGCCGCCTTGTGTGTAGACGTGCAACTCCTCCACGACGGCGCCGGCATGCGACGGGTTGGGCGGCTGGCCGACGCAGATGTTCCACGCGGTGAAGCCCGTGAGGTCGAGGCAGAAGTCCGGATCGAGCACACGCAGCTTGGTGGCGGCCGCTTCGCGCCGCGCATCTGCAGGTGTCTGCAGCAGCCACTCCGCCAGCGAGGCCATGTGCGCGGGCACATGGACGTCGACCTGCTTCAGCCTGAATTGCAAGCGCTGCATTTCGCTGAAGCTGAAACGGCCGAGGAAGCTCGTAGCCGCCTCGCCCAATGCCGCGAAAAGGTAAGCGGCGGATGGCTGGGCGATGGGCGACTGCGAAGGCTCATGCCCTGCAGGCTCGAAGCCGACGGGCATCTCGGTCGTGTCGTAGCCGAACATGAAGCGCTTGAGTATGGCGAGCAGGCCGCCTGCGGGCTCCTGTGCGAGTGGCATAAACGTTCTCCTTGGACAAGAAAAGGTTGTCGATGCATGAAGTACGGGCGGCGCTGCCGGAATGGCTCACGGGATCCCAACAAGGCTGGCGCGCGGCATGCCGCGCCAGTGCACGACCAGTACCGGATCGACCAGTCCGTTGACGAAGCGCAAGGCGAAGCGCCTCGCGTTCTGGCGCATGGCGAACGGGCCGAAGTCCCGCGCGGCGGCGTGTATCTCGGCGGCGCGCGGCCCTGACAGGTGCCAAGGCGCCGGCACGTCGAGGTATACGGCTTCCGGCAGGCAGGCACGGGCGTGCATCGCCTGAATGAGCGCAGAAGCGGCACGCGATGCGAGCGGAACCTGCATCAATAGAGCCTCAGGATCGACTCGAATGCCGCGCGTGCGGCGATGTTCACGCCAGTGTCGCCGGGGCTGTCCACCAGCCCGGTGGCGCGATCCCAATTGCGCTCGGTGATGACGACGATCGACTTGTCCCAGCGGTCGCCCGGCGCTCGCGTGCTCTTGATGAGCGCCGCATACCACTTGACGGGGCCAGCGCCGCACTGGAAGGCCAGCTCGCGGTCGCCCGCGCGTTGCGCACGGCGCTGCAGCACATCCCCGCACACACGCCGGCGCTGGTCCAGTGTGAGCCTGTCATGGTTGAAGACCGGCGTGGCCGTCTTGCCCGCGACCCAGTCGATCGCGTTGCACTCGTGCGCACTGGCGACAGTGGTGCATGCGGAGGCCGACGTCCCCCCCTTGTGGTGGCCGAGCGACATACCGCTAACCACCAGTTGCGCATGGCGCCGGTCGATGCGCACGGGGCGGCGGTTGCTGTCGGACGCCGCGGCGAGTGCAGGCAGGGTGGCATGAAGCAGGTGGGGCGACCCGACCCACGCGTCGCCGTTGGCAGCGGTGCCGAGCGAAGCCAACATCCGCGCAATGCCTGGCGGCGTTGCCCGCGCGTTGCCCTGCCCCCACACGTCGGCGAGCAGGTCGACCGCACTCCCGGTGCCTCCCTTGCACTTCGACCAGCCCTCGCGCTGGCACGCGGTTGCCCACGCGGGCGAAAAGGCGGCGGGGATCGCTTCCCACGCACCGTCCGCGCGCCCCTGTTCGCGGATGCCGACGCGTGCGGTGAAGGCAGGCAGGCCGCCAGGCGCGGCGGAGCCATCGACGAGATTCGTCACGGCACAGCGCTGCGGGCCGCCGCTGTCGCAGCCCTCGTTCCACCCGAGGACAGCGGCGGCGTCAGATAGACGCTGCGGACGGGTGCAATGGATGAACTTGGTGTCCGAGCAGAAGAGACGGTCGTGGAACGCCTTGCTGTTTGATTCGGCGATGTCCTTGCGCAGCTGTTGCGCGCCTGGCCCGAGCAGGTACGACGCGTAGGCAGTATCGGCTAGCAGCGCGATCGCGGTAATCGGCTTGACCAGCGAGCCGGGCATTGCTTCCGCGAAGAGCGCATGGTTGGTCAGCATCGCGTCGCGCCGCGCGGGATTCCCGGGCAGGTGCGGGCAAGCGGCGGAAGTGCCGGGACCGTCGTGGTGCTGCGTGTAGCACGGCGTATGCGCGCTCGCGGCGGCCTCGATCTCGCCCGTGGCAATGTCCACGATCAGGATGCCGATGCGGCGCACTGCGGCGAACTCGTAGCGCGATTGCCAGGCGCGCGGGTCGATGCTCATCGCGGTGCACGCGCTCGTGCTACCCGTCATGCAGTCCGCCACGCCTTGCGTAGCGGACTGTTCGCGGCGAACGATGCCGGCGACCGCGTGTGCGCCTTGGGCAACGGGCCGCGCGTACACCGTGACGCTGTTCGGCCTGGCGACGGTGCCCTTGTTCGCGGCGGCCACGAGGTGCGGCGCGATGGCGGGCCAGCCGACGGGCATGCTCATCCCGTCCACGATCACGTTTTCGCGCGGCGCGTGCATGCAGTGCGCGGGCATGCCGTCGTGATGCAGCAGGTGCGTGTCGACGTAGCCCGGCCCGGCCTCCTGGGCGTAGGCGCAGCCGCTGAAGGGCGCCCACGGATTGGCGCGCGTAGTCGATGGGCTTTCTATGCGGGCGAAAGAGCCGCCGGCAAAGCGCGCCTCTTGCGTGCGGCCGCTCGCATGCTCGCGCCACACAATGCCCGCGAAGGGCTGCGCGGTGCGCTCGTCGATTCGGGCCATGAGCTTGAGCTCACGCGCTGCCGAGAGCGCAGTGGCCGAGCCGTCTTCCAGGAGGCCGAGCAGCCGCTCGCCATCGACGGCGTATACGGTCGCCAACAGGTGGTTCGCCTTGCCTCTTGCGGGCGGACCGAGCGTGCGCAGGGCGGCGTTCGCTGTGTGCATCGCATCGTCCAGGCCGAGCAGGCGCTGGGCGCACCGATGCGTCTGGAACGAAGACTCGAAGAGCCCACACGCGGCGCGGCGCACGCGCGCCGAAAGCCAGTCGATCGGTGCCGCCTGCCGTGCGGGGACGATTGCCGAGAGCAATCGCTCCTGACGCAGGGCGCGCTGCGTGTCGTTGTACACTCCGGCCGAGATGTCTTGGCCCGCGTGATGCGCGGCGATGCCCAGCGCGAAGATGGTCGCGGCTGAGAGCGTGGCCGTGACGCGTGTGGCGAGGGAAAGTCCTGTCATGTGTGTGCCTCCGGTTCGGTTGCTGCCCATGTAAGTACGAAAGCCGACGTGAAAATGCCCAATCGCCCCACCGACAGGAAGGGCAGCGGCAAACCCGTCAGCGGGAAGGCACCCAGCGAGCCCATCGCGGTAAGGAACACCTGCACCACCATTGCAAGACACCAGGTGCCCACGAGCCACTTGCGCAGCTGGACCACGCTCATCGCCGCCCGAGCGCCCGAGCGCACCCCACCCGTGAGCGCCATGAGCCACAGGAGGAGCGCGGCCGTCAGCATGAGCGCGCCAGCAAGCCCCCACACGCCCGCGAGACCGACGAACACATAGTCCATGGGCAGCTGCTGCGGCAGGCCCGCCGCGCCGCCGCACGAGCCGGCCAGCGAGGCCGCGTAACCGCACCAAGGGACATGCCCCAGTCCGAAGCCCGCCCACCCTGCTTCCGCGATGAACCACTTGTTGATCGCAAGAAAGTCCACCGATGCGCTGAAGGGCTGCTCCATCGCCATGATCCGCGCGGACACGTGCGGCAGCGCGGCGCCCGCAACGAAGACAAGCGCGCCTATCAGCCCCACGGCCGACGCGGCCAAGGCTGTGGCAAGCGGACCGCGCCAGCGACTCTGCACGAGCGCCACGCGCGCGCGCAGCCCGCAGAGCGTGACGGCGGTGACTGTCGTGCACAGGAGCAACTGGCCCGACTCGCGCACAAGCAAGCAGGCGATCGCAAGGATTGCCCACGCTGCCGCAGCTTGTCCTGCCAACCTGCGAAAACTCATGGCCGAATCGATCCAGCGGTAGCACCACCATGCGAAGAGGACCAAGTAGGGCAGGCGTAGCAGTTCGCCCGTAATGTGGGCAAATGCCGGCTTGTACGTCACGGCCAGCAGTGCGGCCCAGGTACAGCCGCAGCCTGCGAGCAGCAGGCGGCAGCGGAGAGATGCCTCGAACCACGAGAGCGTGCGCATCAATGCGCGCAGCATCGGTGCGGTGAGCGGCGTGAGAAGCGACACGAGCATGAAAAGGATGGCGATGTCCAAGGCTTGGCGCAGCGCGTAGTGGGTCTGGGCGCTGCCATGCACGCGGAATCGCGCCGGACCATGCGCCGCGTAGTCCATGAGCCAGAGTGCGCCGATGCCGCAGAACAGCACCAAGCCTGGGACCCCCCAGCCAGAGCCGATGGCACGTGCCGGCTGCCACGCCCAGCGCCGTGTGCCGTAGAGGCGCGCGACGAGCAGTGCGATGGCGAGCGCTGCTACGGCTCCCGCGAGCAGCGCGTGCGCGTGGTCGCCAGACCAGCGTGAGAACGCCAGCGGCGGCCATTGGGCCGTGAGGCCCCAGAACGCCGCCCACGCTCCTGCGATCAGCGACAACGCACAAGCGCGCGGAAGGTGGCCGCGGCCGATTCGAAGGGCCGCAAGGAGCGTCAGCGCCGCCGCGCAGACCCACAGCGCCAGCGCGCCGTCGCCATAGAGCGCGGCCACTTCCGCCGTGACATAACCGGCGGGTGGCAGGAGCTGCGGCGCCGGCGCCGCGGCAAGCCAGAGGATAGCAACCGCGGCCAGCGTCAGCAGGGCTTCGGACGGTTGCAGGCGGGATGTCAGTTGCACGGGAAAGTCCTCCTTGGCCATCCAACTACGGCAGCGCCCGCGCGAATGCCTCACGTACCCCCCTTGAGTTGTGCGGCTCGCGGTGCGACGATAGGGCCACCTGAGGGAGGTGAACGACGATGGAATCATTGAAATTCCGAATCTGGTTGCTGGCGCTGGCCGTGGCCGTTTGGGGCTTGACTCCCAGCCATGCCTTTGCCCAAAAGCGCGTGGCCATGGTGATCGGCAACAACGCCTACGCGGCGCCCCTCGCGCTGAACAACCCCATCGCCGACGCGCAATTGGTCGCGCGCATGCTGAAGGAAGACCTGGGCTTCGAGGTCATCGTGCGCACCAACCTGGGGCGCGCGGATTTGCACGACGCCGCGCGGGAGCTGAAGGAAAAGGCAATGAACGCGGACGTGGTGGTGATCTACTACTCCGGCCACGGCGTGCAGGGCGACGGCGGCAACTACCTCGTACCGGTCGATGCGCGAATCCGTACGCCGGACAATATCCGCCGCGACGCGGTGCCCGTGCGTGAATTTGTCGAAGCCATCCAGAACACGAACTCGCGCGTCGCGCTGTTGATACTGGACGCGTGCCGTGACTACCCGTTCGGCAAGGGCGGCAACAAGGGCCTCTCGCGCGGTGACGAGGCGGAAAACGTGCTCGTGGCATATGCCACTGCGGAAGGCCGAACGGCCGCCGAAGGCGACGGTCGCTACAGCCCCTATGCGAAGGCGCTCGCGCAACACCTGAAACGAACGGACATCACTCTGTTGCACGCGCTGGATGAAGTCGCGGATGCGGTCCGCACCGAAACTGCGAACGCGCAAGCGCCCACGCGATCGGGCAACCTCAGACACAACGCCTGCCTGCTGGAGGGCCGGTGCATGGTCTACGCACCCACGCCGGCGCAGCTGGCGAACGCGACGCGCACCGCGGAAGAGGACGACGAGCACTGGAAGCGCCTGGGCAGCTCCAGCGAGGCTTGGCAGTTCTTGGCGTACCAGGTGAAGTTCCCGAATGGGCGCAACGTAGAGGCGGCGCGCAAGCGGTCGGGGTTTGTGTCCCTTTCCCGCTCGGGATGCGCGATGCGGGAATCGGCGCCACTATCACAAGACGTCGAAATGGATTGGACCGGACGCTGCGTCGATGGACTCGCGGATGGCCCGGGCACGAAGACGTTCTGGCGTGGGGGCGTGAAGACCACCGAGTGGCAGGGGGGCTATGCGCGTGGCATTCCCGCGGGGACATGGGTCGGCGCGTTTCCCGCGGCGGTTCAACCGGGCGACCGAAAGGAAGTAACCCTCACGTTCGACCGCAGCGGCGAGTTGTCGAAGGTTCAGAAGTACGTCACCAATGCCGGAACGACGTACCTGGGCGAAACGAACGCCACGACCCAGAGCCCTTCTTCCGGCCGGCCGCATGGCCGCGGTCACATGAAGCTATTTGACGGCGGCGACTACGAGGGTGAGTTTGTCGACGGCGCCTATGAAGGCCGGGGCACTCTCACGCCACCAGCATCCGCATCCGCGACCAGTTTCGTTAAGTACGCAGGTGACTTCTTCAAGGGACGGCCGAACGGGCAGGGAACCATGTGGTATGCGGACGGGGGCTCCTACGTAGGGCAATGGGTGAATGGTGTGCGCGAAGGCAAGGGAAAGTACACGGGAGCGAAAGGCGATTCGATGGACGGTGATTGGCTCGCGGGCAAGCCCGTGCGAGCCACGGTGGTCTACCCGCCCAGCGACAATCCCGATGCTTACGCCCGCTATGTTGGCATGTTCAAGGACGGGTCATTTTCCGGCATGGGCCGCATGACGTTGGTCTCCGGCGCGATCTACGAAGGCGAGTGGCTCCACGGCAGGCGCCATGGCCGCGGGGAACTGACAGTCCTCCCGCGCGGACCCGAGTCGATGGTCCGATACGCGGGGGAGTTTCAGGACAACGTGCCCGAGGGCCAGGGCGTGATGGAGTGGGCCAACAGAGCCCGCTATGTCGGTGCGGTGTCCACCGGACGACCGCACGGCCAGGGGGAAATGCGCAGGCCCGACGGTAGCATCCGCAGGGGAATCTTCGACAAGTCACGGCCGCCTTCAGAAGACCCGCGGTGACACTGTTCCGCAGGTACATCGAATTTCAACATGGGCCAGCTGCTAGCGTCGGCTGGAGGCGACGGCTATGGGTCGGAAGCGGACATATGACGTAGCATCTGGCAAAAGGAGGGGGTTCTAGATGGCGTCACTGGTTTTGCCGAATCCATTGGCCTCGTATCCGCCAGGCTGGTCAACGTTCGATCAGTACGCCCCGCAGCTGGGCACGGGCGTCTTTCTCTTCGCTCGGCCGATCGGGGATATCAATCGGTTTGCTGCGCGCTACAAAGCTGCAAGAAGTCTTCGCTCAGTCGAGTTCGAGGGCCTCTCGCAGGACACTGCTTCAAGCTACTCGGGTCTAGTGCAGCTCCTGCTAACGTACTCTGCGTTCGAGTTCTTGTTGAAGTGCACCGGGGTGGAAATGAAAGACAGCGGATCCTTGCTGTCTGAAATCCAACGCGCCACCTTCCTTCAGAATATCCGAAACTTGAACGGCCAAAACGGAGTTTTCACGGCAACCCATCCGCACGTCAATCGGACCTATCAAGAGCAGATAGCCCTACATCTTGAAAGCGCCGACTGCAACCCGTGGTACCTCGCCGGCGCGCTGAGGCACGCGTTTGCACATGGCGCACTCACTGCGACCCCAGCAAATGTGCAGCCGCAGGCGATGGGAACTGTCGCTCGATTCTTGTCGCGTGGCCTTTTCCAGTGCATCGACGCTGAGTTCAGGCAGCGCATGACGCACTTCGAACGCCTGCTCGCCGGCTGATGTCCGCTTCGGCCATGAGCAGACATTCAAGTCAGAGCGTACCGGGCGTAGCCGGATTGCCCCATGGGCAGAAGAAGGGGCGCACCGCGCGCCGGATTGACGCCGAACAATGGCGCGTCTTCCCCGATGTAGAGCGAACGTAGGAGTGGTTCCCTTGCTTGGGGCACTGTTACGCTTCGAGGCCAAGTGAACTCAGTACCCGCGCGAGTCCGTCGTCGAAGTTCGCTATGACCGTACACCCAACAGAGTTCAGGGCCATCTTGACGTCCGGATCGTCTATAAAGTCCTTCGAGTTCCGGTTCAAGAACAAGCTCTGATCTGCGGCGCGGTCCAATGCGTCCAAGTAAACTGCGGTGAAAATAACTGCGTCTGGATACTCCAGCGAAATGTTCAGCCTCGAAAGCAGTTCATCGCTCCGGACCAGCGACTCGGAATCCAGAGCGAGAACCTCGCAGTCGGCGAGCAACTTGCCACGAATCAATTTAAAGCGATCGAACTGGTCTTGGCTGGCGCGCACTAGGAGGTCGTGAGCGTCCTGCAGCTTTGAAACGTCTGCAGCGAGAGAAGCCGTACGGCCGAGTTGGGACCGCTCAAGCTGGATGAGACGCTGCATCTCTTTTCGGTCCTTCCGTCGGCGAATAAGTGTCTGATACGGCTCAACGAAAGCATACGCAGGCGACGCGATCTGGATGGCTCCGTCAGAGCAAAGCTGGCTAAGCCTTTCGCAGGATTGGTGCTGTTCCTGCTCGAGTACCAGTTCAAGAACGAAATTGCTCTCGACGTAGACTCTCACCAGGCGAACTCCTCCAGGACCCGAGCGCCCTGTGAATTGACCAAGAAGCCTTTCGTCATAGCATCTGGTCGCGCGCTGGTACGCCCTTCCACGACGTCTTGAAGCCACAAGCGGACTACATCCTCGAACACTCGAGGACTGACCGTGTCCCGATCAAGGCGCAGGCGCTCGAAGTAAGGACGCAGCAGTGTGTCGGCGGCAACAGTCCAGCTAGGCGCCTCTCTTGCCCCAGCGCCGGCGCTCCATCCGTACACGAAGTCGGACGCGACGACCAGCATCGACGGAGGGGCGCGCCCGGTAGCGCGGGCAATGCAGTTGAATCGCCATTCGATCGCCCAATCGACATTCGTTTTGACCTTAGCTTTCGCCTCGATGAGCGCCGTGACTTGGCCCTGCGGATCGCAGAGCGCAAAATCGAAGCGAACAGCCGGTCCCGACGATGCAGTATGAAGGCGGCCCTCTCTAGTGATCAAGTGCTCCCCCGGCTGAAGCCCTCTGGCTAGCCGAATCACGTCCTCAACCTTTGCGTCGCTCGCCCACTTCTCGCTGATGACAAGTAGTCTCACCCCATGGCCTGGAACTTCAATGCCGAAGGACCACGGAGCAAATTGGCTGCTGGTCACCGTGCTTCCTGCCCATAGGGCGCTCAAGCGATTCATGAGGTCTTGTCTGTCCATATTGATTCCCAATGCATTGAAGAGAGTACAGCAACGCCGGTTCCGATTGAGTCCCGCTTCCTCAGTGAGCCTTTCGCCCCGTCACGTCGCCGAAGCTCTGATCAATAGATTCGCGATCTAATTCATCCGCTCGCAGACTGCCTGTGCCAGTGGCGAGAAAAGGTCCGGGCTCGAGCCTAGCATGTCTGCTTTGGGTCGAAAGCGGACGTTCACTAGTCTAGGCATTGACCTTCGGCTGACTGTACGGCACTCTCCGACAGTGACTTTAGCGGAGGAGAGTGAAGTGTTCGGATTCTTCAAGAAGAAGGCAGAGTACCCGTCAAGGGATGCTCCGCTTGCCGGCCCGCCTGTAACTGGCGCGACCCCGGCAGGAGGGGATGATGCCAAAGATCAATACATTGCCGACCAGCCGATCGCGAGCAAAAGCGAAGATAGGTTCAATCGCGCTCCCTTCGCAACGCGCATAGCTGAGACGCTCTCCACTCGTTCCGATCCTTCTAGCATTGTTATAGGCATTTACGGGCCTTGGGGAGACGGCAAGACATCTATTCTCGAGATGATGCAGGAGGAGCTGAAGACCCATGACGAAATCATCGTCGTGCGCTTCAATCCTTGGCACTTTCAAACTGAAGACTTACTCCTGCGAGGGTTCTTCGCCACTCTAGCGGATGCGATGGGGAGGTCACTTCCCAACATGAAAGAGAAAGCTGGAAGTCTGCTTCAGAAGTATGGCAGCGTGCTTTCTCTGGCGTCACTCTCAATTGGTGGTGTGGTTCAAGTCAGCCCGGGCGCAGCAGCAAAGGGGCTGGGCGACGCCATGTCAAATGTGGGCCTCGATGAACTTCGGTCGCGCATTGAGGGCATGCTCGATGAGGCGACGAAGCGCCTCGTCATTCTGATCGATGACATTGACAGGCTGGATCGTGATGAAACACACGCCGTCTTTAAGCTGGTCAAGTTGTCTGCCAGCTTCCGGCATACCGCATACGTGCTAGCGTTCGACGATGCAGTCGTCTCGGCAGCCTTGGGTGAACGATATGGCGCTGGAGGTGCCGCCGCCGGACGAGCCTTCCTAGAGAAGATCATCCAAGTGCCACTTCACTTGCCTCCCGTTGATGAAAACAGTCTCCGTCATCTTGCGTTAGAGGGGGTAGACAACGCTGTAAATCACGCCGGCGTCACGCTCACCCAACCTCAAGTTGATGCGTTCGTAAGGCATTTCGATGACGCGCTCTTGCCTCACATTGAAACTCCGCGCCGGGCCAAGCTCTTGTCCAACGCTCTTCTCTTTGCACTG
Source organism: Ramlibacter sp. (assembly GCA_028292245.1). Classification (GTDB taxonomy): domain Bacteria; phylum Pseudomonadota; class Gammaproteobacteria; order Burkholderiales; family Burkholderiaceae_C; genus Ramlibacter. The sequence continues at coordinate 81,722 of JAQGMS010000280.1, read as the reverse complement.
CCAATACTTCGAGGCGAAGTTAACCCGTCCGAGCTGATGCTGATTGAGGGGATTCGTGTCATCTATCCCGAACTCTACGCAGCGATACGCGACAACCCAGTTCTTTTTCTCCAAGGTGACCGTGAAGTACGGCGCAATCAAGGGCCGGAAGCCGTTAGCCGCATCGACACTCTCATCCAGCAAGCGACGCCCACGCTCTTGGATGACGAGCGTGCAGTCGTCAGGTCCCGGCTACTCGAACCACTGTTCCCGCGTATCGGCAGCATGGGATACGGCGGTGAGTGGGATTCAATCTGGGCGAGAGAGCAAAAGGTTTGCTCTACCCAGTACTTCAAACGCTACTTCACCTACAGCGTGCCGGTCGGTGATGTGCCCGATTCACATGTCGCGGCGCTGTGTGAGGGCGCGGCACAGGCGTCACCTGCGGAAAGGCGAGTTCTTCTCGAGGCGTTTGCGGTTCGCCAGGGGCTTCCGAGATTGGTTGCCCGACTACGCCAACGAGAAGAAACCATCACGGTCGAACAAGCGACGGCACTCATAGCGACCTTTGCGGCGAATGGCGATTTGCTTCCCCGTGAACGCGGAATGATGGTCCTAGCTGACACGCGCGCCAAGGCGGGAATGCTGATCGCGGGTCTCCTGCGTCAAATTCCGTCGCCGGATGACAGGCAAGTCGAGGCAGAGCGGGCGATCCGCATGGCGATGCCGGTTGGGTTTGCGATGGAATGCATTCGGTGGATCCGGAACTACGAAAATACTCCGTCTGAGCGGAGAGTCCTTGTCGACGAAGGAGAAGTGCCACTCTGGGAAATTCTCACAGCGCGCATCGAAGAAGCCAATGCAGAAGCACCCTTGTACAGCTCGCATCCAAAGGACGCCCAATCTCTCTATTGGGCTTGGGCGCGCGGAACCTCGCCAGAACATGTGCGCGAGCAACTCGTTTCAACGTTCGACGCGCATCCTGAAGAACTTGACTCATTCCTAGCCTCCTATGTGGGGGAAGCCTGGGGAATGGAAAGCGGCCTTCCCAGGCCAGCAGATTTCCGACGAGAACAGTACAACTCCGTGACACACCTCCTGGCCGGTGAGTACGTTGCAGCGAATTTGCGACAGCGCTACGGGCCTGAACTTGAAACGCCGCAAGAGTATCCACCCGAAACTATGACGCAGTCGCGCCGGGTCGCGCATCAGTTCATGGGAGTTCATCTCTACGTGTTGCAGCATCCTCCAGAAGCAGATCAAGCTATCGCCGACGGAGATGGCTTGGGGGAGGACGAGCGCTCAGGGACATAGCATGTTCCGCGCCTCATGTAGGTGCTGCCAACAGTCCCGCTCGGAATCCTTCAGGTAAGGCAACGTGTCTCCTGGCCTTTCAAGGACAAGCTCAGTGCGACCTACTCGCTGGACATGACTGCCGATGTCCGCTTTCGGCCAAAAACGGACCTCTATGCCGTGCTAGTGCTAATCGAACATCGCGGGGCCGACAGTACACACCTGGCTATGGATAACTGCATATTGTCGGTGGCTAGTCGTCGGCGCTCCGCATCAAAAGGGAGTCGTCGTGAGCCTCATGCAAAGCACGCACCTTGCGGATCAACGATCAGATGGATTCGAAGTCCGAGTCGGCCTCGCCTGGTACGCGAAGGGGGCGACCTACGAGCTCTGTCACGGAGCTTGTACGGTACCGTGCCCAAAGCGACTGCTCTTCCTCGTACCGCCACCCCGTCGGCATGCGGTTTCGCGGCAGCACACGGGGATGATGTAACGGCGCTGGTATCTCGGCCGTGACATAGTGTTGAAGCACGAACGTCCTTAATGCGGACAGACTCGCCGCATCTATGTGCCAGTTCTCATGCTTGGCCCTGGCTAGCAGTGGATCCTTCCAGGCGTCCAAAGGGAATACATGGTCTTCGAGGGGATCCGCGTCGGGAAATCTCTCCCAAACCTGCTTACCCAGGCGGTACCGTCTTGTCCGATACATTGGAGATTCGATTAAGGCGATTCGCATCCTGCGTCGAGCAAGGGTCCCGAGCACATCGTCCCATGACTTTCCGACGAACTCAGTTGGAAGATCCCTGCGCATGAGCAGCGCGCCCAACAAAATGGCTAGATTTCCATCAAACGCATTCGTGATCTGGCTTGGTGTGATCATCGGTCTGTCTTCGCCTCAGAGGCATTGTCCCTCATACATCTTGTGTACGCAGCTTTTCCTTGGGCCGGGTGGCGAAGCCTCTTGCTCCCGCTAGGCAGTCGTCGAAAACTTGCAAAAGGTCAACAGGCGACGTAACGTCAGGGCCGGAGGAGATCATGCAAGTATTAACATATCGCAGCGGGGGGACTTGGCGTGTTGTCAAGAAGCCTGTCGAAGACGAAAATGGGAAAGTCCTTCCCGACGAGGCGTTGGCCGAGGTTTCGCGCAGTCTGTCTGATTGCTTCCGATGCAACAACCTCGTCGTTTTGACAGGGCTTGGGACTTCCTTGCATGTCAATCTTGAGCCGCCCCCCGCCGGCGAGCCGTTGAAGCGCGCGCCGAAGGTGGGTAAACGCATGGCGCCGATGATGCGCGATCTGTGGACCTCAGTGAAGCACGTCAATGTAGCGGCATTCGACGAAGTCGTAGCGCTCTCTAAGTTCCCCACGTCGCTTGAGGGAAATATCGAGGCACTTCTGTCGTACTGCAAGCTTGCTGCGGACTTTGTGGACGAGGACGACGGCAAACAGAAGATTACAGACTTCATCAAAGTCGCGGAGGATTCAGTCCGTGATCAGGTTCGATTCTTAGATGCAGACGATGATCTCGGTCTGCATGCTGACTTTTTGAGACGACTGGCAAGGCGTTCCGCGCGAAAGCTTCGCGCAAAGGTGTTCACAACGAACTATGATCTTTGCTTTGAGCATGCCGCGCGCAAAGGCCGGTACGTTGTCATCGACGGCTTCTCACACACGACGCCCCAGGTTTTTGATAGCCTGTTTTTCTCTTACGATGTCGTCAAGCGGGACAGCAATCCTGACAGCCACGACTTCATCTCGAACGTCTTCCATCTGTACAAACTGCATGGATCGGTGGACTGGACCCGGAATGCGCTGACGAAGGAAATTGAGAAAGACCCGGCAACGCCGACGCCCCTTCTGGTTTATCCGCGAAACACAAAGTACGAGTTGTCTTTTGAGCAGCCCTACCTTGAAATGATGTCCTCGTTTCAGGCCGCGCTACGCCAGCCGGATACGGGCTTGTTGATCCTGGGTTTTGGTTTCAACGACAACCACATTGCTGAGCCCGTCCTCTCGGCAATCAATTCGAACTTGCACCTCAAGGTGGCAATCTGTGATCCGGCCCTTGGACCGGAGAACACCGCCGCAGGCGTGAAGCATGGTTCCGAAAGCCGGAATCCGCACCTCACGAAGGTCAAATACCTGATCGAGCATGGGGATGCTCGTCTGGCGCTGATCGGCGCAACCTTCCAAGAGATCGTTCCACATCTTCCAGACATCGCGGCTGAGACTGATCTTGAGCAACACATTGAGCGAGTTCGGCAGTTGCGAGGTGCCGTCTGATGGTTGCAAAACTCGCGACTAGTCCGTTTGATCCCAGTCGCTACATTGGCTCGGTGAGCTATGTCAGCCCGGACGCCGCGAAGGTTAATCTTCCCTATGCCGCAAGCGTAACGTCCCGGCAATACTCGGGATACGCCGTTCTTGGCGGACAGGTGGGCGAGTTCGTCTTCATTGAGGGAGAAGGTGTGGCAGTTCTCGGACGCATCACGGAGGTAAAGCTGCCTGATAGTGAGCGCTTGAAAGCGGAACCAACGATAGGCACGCCTCCGGATGCGCATCCAATTGGCTTCGTCCAGCTTCTGACGACTCTAGAGCTATCAACGGGTCGGATTATTTCAGGGATTCCATATCACCCTCGTATCGGCCAACATGTCTACTCGGCTCATCCGCTCTTGGTGAAGCACATTGTTGAAGGCAACAACGCTGGTGCGGCGGGAGTAATTGAGCTGGCAACCATCCCGCAGGACCTAAGCACTAAGGTCAATATTAGTCCAGCGCACATGTTTGGCCGCCACTGCGCAGTATTGGGAGCTACGGGCGGCGGGAAGAGCTGGACTGTCGCGCGCATTGTTCAAGAAGCGGCGCGGATTGGCGGTAAAGTGATTCTCGTGGACCCTACGGGTGAATTCCATACTTTCACAACCGGGGTTCAGTCGTTCCACCTTGGGGGGCAACCGCGGGATGACAAGGATGAGCGCACATATGTTGCGTTTCCCTACTGGCAATTGACTGAATCCGATCTCTTCGCGATCTTTCAGCCGAGTCCCGGTGCGCAGGTTCCGAAACTAAGAGAGGCGCTGAGAAGCCTCAAGCTCAATTACGTCCTGCACGGCGACGCGGAGCCCAATACATACCAAAAGATGGGTGCATCGCGGAAGGACTTCAACTATGCCGTGAACAAGAATGAGGCCGCGATAGAAGCCGAGGGAGCGAAATACCTCATAAAGCACTTGGCCCGCCAGATTTACGAGGAGTGCGTCTTCGAGAGCGGTGGTACCCGCGATCATCCGGATCACGCGGTATGGGGAAACTACGACGAACGCATCCGGGGATACTGCGACACTCTAGTCTCAAAGGTCTTCTCGATAACACGAGCGAGATCTCTTCGCTGCCTGTTTCACCCTGAAGCCTTTGGTTCCCTTACAGAAAAGATTGCAGATTTCCTGTCCTCAGACGATCCTGTGATGCGCATTTCGATGGAGGATCTCCCGTTCGACTACAACGCTCGCGAGTTGCTGACGAACGCGCTAGGCCGTCACTTGCTGGGCCTTGCACGAGAGAGCAGGTTCAAAGTAACCCCCACGGTCGTTGTGCTTGATGAGGCACACCAGTTCTTAAATAAGAACATGGGCGACGAGACAAACCGCATTCACTTGGACGCCTTCGGCTTGATTGCGAAGGAAGGGCGTAAGTATGGCCTGACTACGATCTTGGCAACCCAACGTCCACGAGATATCCCGGAAGATGTCCTCAGCCAAATGGGTATGTTCATTGTTCATCGTCTGATTAACGAGCGCGACAGAGAAGTAGTTGAAAAGGCCTGTGGGAGCTTAGATGCGTCTGCTGCAGCGTTCTTGCCTACCCTTGGGCAGGGAGAGGCTATTCTGGTCGGCGTGGACTTTCCGATGCCGACGCCGGTCAAGGTGACGGAGCCTCTCTATCCTCCTAAGTCAGAGGGTCCGTCCTATGCGAAGTATTGGGGCAAAGGAAACAATGCGGGCAACGATTCGCTTGAAAAGCACTAACTATCGATAATCGAACATTGTCGCCAGTCAGTGGTCCAGGGCAATGTTCGCCCGGGTCGAAAGGGCCATCGAAGTGCGGGGCATGCCCCATCTGGGCGTGTTTTGTGCAGCCGTGTGATCCGCATGCCCTACACACTCGCCCCACTAGGGCGCTAGCCGGTGACTCGCATATCTCGCCGGGCTGGCTCCCCTTGCGCGCGGCAGGTTCGGGTGGTTAATCTCGCTAGGTGGCAACCAACAAGAATCAGCACTTCGTTCCCCGGTGCTACCTGAATGCCTTCACGGTCGACGGCGAAAGGCGCGCCATTAATCTCCTGAATTTGGATCGGGAGCGGACGATTCCCGCAGCGCCGGTAAAGAATCAGTGCTCTGGCGACTACTTCTACGGCCACAGTGAGCCGCTTGAAAGCGCGATCCAGTACGTGGAGGGCGGCTATGCCGCGGCAATCGCCCGCATCCAGTCGTCCAAGTACGAGCTCACGGACGGTGATAGGACGGTGCTGCGCACCTTCATGCTGTTCCAGCACATGAGGACTGAAGCAGCTTCGATGCGGGCCGTTCAGATGTTCGCCGGAATGGAACAATCCCTCGGGACGTCCGTCTCAGGCTTCGCGCCATCGATCAAGGAGGCGGTCCAGTCGGCTATGCGCGCGTTTGGCGAGCAGATGCACCTGTTTGACGACTTGAAGGTTTGCCTTGTCCGCAATAAGAGTTCGAGGCCGTTCGTGACCTGCGATGACCCCGCCGTCGTCGCCAATCGTTGGCACAAAGAAGATGAACGTGTGAGGCACAAGTCGCCGGGCTTGATGTCCTGTGGGACGGTGGTTTTCTTGCCGCTCAGCCCAAGGGTGCTGTGCGTTGCGTACGATGGCGATGTATACAGTGTGCCTCACGAGAAGGGCTGGGCGGAGGTGCGCAGCGAAGCCGATGTCGCCGCGTTCAACGAGCAGCAATTCCTAAATGCGTTTGCCAACGTCTATTTCCGCGATTTGGGTGACGCACCGTGGGTACTGGACTCGTATCGTGCCGTCAAGGCGCGTAGGCTCGGCAGCCGTTATGAGCTGCATTACGCGGTACTTGACGGAGAAACTCAGACGCACAAGCGCTACCGAGTAGTGTCGGGGCACGATGCTGAAAAACACGCAGAAGCTATCGTCCACACCAGGTTGCTCTCGCCAACGCCATCGCGGTGGCCCAGCCTGCTTCGCTGGCGAGCCAAAGGAAGGGTGTTCACGAACGGCACCGGAGCCGGGTACATCCGCGCAGCCCAGGCGCCATTCAGGTCTATCGGGGGCTACCGGCGCGAGGCTTCCGGACACTAGGCGCGTGGTCTTCGAATGAGCGCTCGTACGCGGAATGCCTTGAGGTCTTCAATGAGAAACGTCGGTAGCGACGCGCGCTTTCGCGAAGCCCTTCATGAGCCGACAGGCGCTCCACCCTGGACCTGCGCTCGACTGGGCGCTCAGGGGATGCTTCAGCCGCCGCCCAGCGCCGCCCTTGCTGCGCGCACTTGCGCACTCTCTGCAGGCTCACGTCACAGCGGACATTGAACTCTGTGTTCCTACGCGACACCGGTATTGACGCCGTACTTTTGGGCGACGGAATACTACGACCTGCTGCTGACCACATGCGAGATGCATGTTCACCCCGTCCAGCTCCGAGGTCAAACCGACCATCCGGATACCCGGCATCCAAGGCGCACAGTTGTGCAGCAACTTGAGGATGCCATATCAGTGGCAAGGAGCAGTCGCATACCAAATCATCCCCCGTGGCGGAGTCAACCTGACGAAAAAACACCGGGGATACTTCGGATTAAGCGTTCCAAGGGGTTGTCTGGACTCGCGTACTTGAGGTGCTCACGCCGGCTAAATGCGTCGTGCAACGTCGGCTTCTCGGTTCTGAAAAAAAGTGCCTCGCGAGAGTAGACTTGAACTGCGTGATTGCAGAGCTCAACTTCAGCATCACTAAGAACCATGGTCGAAAGGCGAGGTTCGACTGTGAACCGGGACGGGCGGCTAACAATTACGCTGATTGTTGGCGTTATCGGGGCGAGAATTTTCGGATTCTGCGGTGGGTTATGGACGGCGGTGACGTTGTGAAAGAACCCGTCCCCGTAGATGAACTCTCGTCCACCCGTGAAAAGAACCGCAAATTTCCCGTTTGCTCCGATGCTGTCGGCGATGAGGCGTTGTGACCGTTGCATGTTGGCACCGATCAGACCATTGCGTTCACGCTCAGGGAGAGGTCCGCGTAGACGCTCCGCCGAAGCTACCGATGCCTCACGGTTCCGCGGACTTCGAACAGCTAAGGACACTGCGCTTTCCGTCAATGCTCGCAGTTGGTTGTCGGCCGCTGGTTGCGAGACGAACCTTTCGCGAAGTGGGCGCTCGAAGTCGCAGTGGCGATCCAAACTTCCCAGCCATGAGATCACGGCGGGGAAGTGGGTGTCCGCATTATCATATTCATGCTCAAAGCTTGAATCCCACGGAGTGGCACTGCCCATAGGGGCGAGCTTGATGTGATGGCCATTTCCGATCATGGCCAGTTTGGCTGGCGGGACGCGGATAACGGTCCCATCCGGCCTCATCCATCCAGTTGTTCCGTCTTGTGCGGCCCACTCGCGGGACACACATCTTGGCCACCAATGGTGTCGCTCCGACTTTAGATTCCCCACAACAAGCTCCTGTGCCTGCAAACCTCTATGCAGCACGTATTGTCTTCGCAGAACCCCAGATAGAACGCTCAGTCGCGATGGCCGCCTCGGCCAGAGGTGGGACCACTCGACGGCGTGACCGGCCCCCTCTCTGACATACGTATGTTGGTCCGGAGTTTGCAATGCAGCGTTCTCCACGGACGCGCGAGCCAAGTCCAACAGATTGACGAACCACGGTCCGTTTCGGCTTCGTTGAACCCGATGAGAGGGCACTAACCACGCATGCCCCTGTGGCTTCTCTGCGGACAAGAAAAGCCTAACTGAAGGTCCTCAGGAAGCGTGGATGCGCGTGAGGCATTTGCGGCTCCTCGCGGCACTAAACAAATCCATGAATCACCCGATGTACTGATTGACGGGCCAAGCCACGAGCGGTGAATCGCGATGGCTGGGCCGATTGCTCCGGGGCTACCTGGCGCATACCACTAATTCAGTAATTTGTCGGAGTATTTCATGGTTGCATTTGTCGGTGGCAGCGGACTGGGCTTGATCAACACCTCCCTTGGCCTCATCGGCGCCCGTGGGGCGAGTGGCAATGCCCAAACCGGGCGCTCGGGCGAGCAGGCTTATGTGAACGCCGTGACGGGCAACCTCGTGTTGCAGCGGCAGGACGACACGCTGGAGAGTGTCGGCGACGACAACTCCCTCGTGCGTACCTACAACGGCCTGGGCCAGACCGGCACCGAATGGCGAATCGGGGTGTCCAAGACCCTTGGCAGCCTGACCGGCTTCACCAATGCCAACGGCAGCACCATCACGCGCACCGACATTGACGGCATGGCGCTTGTGTACACCTACGTCTCCGGCACTGGTTATGTCAACAAGGATGGCGCCGGGGCCTACGACAAGATGACCTACGACAACTCGGCCCACCGATGGACCTGGACCGACGGCGATACCCAAACCACAGAGCTATACGACTGGAGTTCCGGCGCCGGGAAAATCCTCTCATCGACAGATGCGAGCGGCAACGCAACCACGTACGCCTACTCGGGTTCGCAGCTGAGCTCTATCACTGACGCGTCTGGTGAGTCCACCAAATTCACCTATAACGGCGGTGCTCTGACCGATGTGAAGAGCGTCAAGAGCGATGGGACGACGACGCTGTCCCATGTGCGCTACGCCTACAACAGCGGCAAACTGACCAGCGTGACCGTCGACCTGACGCCCGCCGATGACAGCGTCGCTGATGGCAAGACTTACGTCACGACCTACGCATACACGAACAGCAAGATCAGCACCATCACGCAGTCCGACGGCAGCAGGACCACATTTGCGTACAACGGAAGCAAGGTCACCAGCATCGTCCAGACGGTGGGCAGCACCACGCGCACAACGACGATCAGCTACGACTCGGCCAATAAGAAGACGACAGTTGTCGATCCGCTCGGCACATCCACGGTATTCACCTACGACGCCTCGAACCGGCTGACGAATATCACGGGCCCTGCGATCACTGGAGGGACCAGCCAGAGCACAAGCTACGCCTACGACACGGACAGCAACGTCATCTCCCAGACCGACGCCCTGGGCAATGTGATTACCTACGAGTACGCCAACGGAAATCAGACGCTGCAACGCGACTCCCTGGGCAACACGATCACCCGCACGTTCGGCACCAAGAACGAGCTGCTGACACAGGCGCTGTACACCGGGGCCGATCCCGATGGCGCGGGCACCGGCACTCCCACTGGAGCGATGACAACGCACTATGCGTATGACACGAGTGACCGACTGAGGTTCGTGGTGGACGCGGAGGGGCACGTCACGGAGTACCGCTACGACAGTCAGGGGCAGCGGATCGCCGAACTCGAATTCTCGGGCAATTCGTACGCAGGCACGGCATTCGACGAATCAAGCCTGTCCAGCTGGGTTTCCGCCACGGCCAACAAATCCCTCGCCGTCCGTACCGACATCACCTATGACTTTCGCGGCCAGGCCAAGACGGTTACGCGGTTTGCGGCCACCGGCTCGGATGGCGTCGGCTTGGCCACCGGAAAGTCGGTCACGCAATACGTCTATGACGCCGCCGGACAGCTGCTCCAGACGGTCACGCCATCGGGCACGGCGACGACGGGTGACGCCAATGACGGAAATACGTTCTACACCTATGACGGCCTGGGCCGCCCGCTGACCACGACCGACGCCTTGGGCAATCTGTCGGTCAACGTGTACGACGACGCCAACGTCAAGACCATCACAACGCTGGCCAACGGGCTGGCCACTACCGCGGCCTACGACACTGCGGGCGAGCTGCTCACGCTCACGCGGGCGGACGGAGGCACTGCGCTGGGCACCGCCCAGTACTGGTACGACGCTGACGGCCGGGTGCGAATGACGCAAAACGCATTGGGCGTCAAGCAATACTACCTGTATGACGAAGCGGGCCGGAAAATCGCCGAGATCGACGGCGACGGCAGCATGGAGGAGTACGCCTACAACGCCATCGACGAGTTGACCGCGACGACCCGCTATGCAACAAAGCTGACGGCAACCAAGCTTGCGACCCTGGTCGACGCCAACGGCAACCCTGCCAGCGTGACCGTGGCGTCGCTACGTCCGGCGGGCACCAGCTCGGATCGCAAGACGTGGAATCTGTATGACGCGGTGGGCCGGCTGGTGAAATCGGTGGATGAACTGGGCTACTTCACCGAAACCTCATACGACGGCGCGTCACGCGTAATCGCCACTACGCAGTATTCGAACGCCTACACCGGCGCCATCACGTCAAGCACTACGGCCTCGGAAGTGGTTCCCACCGCCGGAACCGACGCTGCGAACGACCGTCGCACCCGCTTCTTCTACGATGCCGACGGCCACCTGGTCGCGACGCTGAATGCCGATGGCGACCTGGGCAAGAACGAATATGACAGCGCCGGGCGTCTGGTGCACACGGTGAGCTACGCCACCCGCACGAGTAGCACCTATTGGGCGTCGGGCACCCTGGCCCAGCTGCAGCCTCAGGCTGACGACACGCGGGACATCCACACCTGGACCGTGTACGACGGCCAGGATCATGTCGTCGGCGTGGTCGACGGAGAAGGCTTCCTCACGGAAAACGCGTATGACGCGAATGGAAACTTGTCGAGCCAAACCCGCTTTGGCGCGAAGGCACTGATTGCGTCGCCGCAGATCACCATGGCCAGCGCGATGGCGCAACTTCGCCCGGCGGCGAACGCCAATCCCGCCTCGAAAGATCGCACGACGGTGTGGACGTACACCGATTTGAACCAGGTCGCGACGATGACCGACGCGTCGGGAACGACGACCAAGTACAGCTACGACAACGTTGGAAACCTGGCCAAGACCGAGAAAGCTTGGAACACGACGGATGCCCGCACGCTGCAGGCCAAATACGACAAGCTCGGCCGCGTTACCGCCGAACTCAGCGGGGAAGGCAGTGTCGCGCTCGCCGCATTGCCGGCGCAGGCCACCCAAGCGCAAATCGACGCCGTCTGGGCGCAATACGGCACCAGCTACACGTACGACCTGGCCGGCCAGCGGACTTCGATGACCGATGGCAACGGCTTCAAAACGCTCTTCTACTACGACAGCGACGGACAGCTGGTGTACACGATCAACGCTTTGGGCGAGATCGCGCAGAACGTCTACAACGAACTGGAACAGCTGACCCAGACCGTGCGCTACGGCACGAGCTTGAGCGCCGGCACCCTGGCGGGCATGACGGGCGGGTTGGTCCAGTCGGCCGTGTCCAATGCCATATCGGCGCTGGCCAATTCGGCTGTCGATAGCAAGGTGGGTCTGGCTTACAGCCTGCGCGGTCTCTTGTCGACTCGCACCGACGAGTTGGGCAACATCAGCACGTTGACTTACAACGCGTTCGGCCAGCTCAAGACCCGCGCCGACCGCATCGATGTGACCAACACGGTCACCACGCAATACGACTACAACCGGCGCGGCCTGCTGTCCAAGACGACCGGGGACGTTGGCGGTATCGGCCGCGTGGTCCAGAACAACTACGACGAATTCGGGCGCGTCAGCAGCGTGCTCGACGGGATGAATCTGGCGCACGGGTGGGGCTACGACCGCCTGGGACAGGTCGTCTCCAAAACAGATCCGATGGCTGCGAGTACGCACGCCACATACGACGCGTTCGGCCAGGTTCTGACCCAGACCGACGAACTGGGCAACGTCACGACCTACAGCTACGACGCCACGGAGCGCAGCATGCTGGTCACGTTGCCGGAGGGGGTTCAACTCAAGACGATGTTCACGCGGCTGAGCCAGACCCTGACCGTCAGGGACGGCGCGAACAACGTCACCACCTATGCGTACGACAAGAACGGGAACCTGAAGGCGACCACTTTGGCCGATGGCACGACCGTGGAGAACGGATACGACCACGTCAACAACCTGATCTCAACGAAGGATGCCAACGGCAACAATGTGACCTTCGGGTATGACGGAGCCAATCGCCAGATCACCCGAACCGTCGATCCGAACGCCCCGGGCTACACGGGATTGAATGTCGTCACGCACTACGAGTACGACGCCAAGGGTCAGGAAGTCAAGATCACGGACGCGGCGGGCGTGGTGACCAAGCTGGTCTATGACTTGAAGGGCCAGCTCAAAGAGCGGCAACTCGATCCGAACGGGCTGAACCTTGTCACCAAGTACGACTATGACGGACTTTCCAACGTATTGAAAGTCACCTCGCCGGCCAACACCGTCACCCAATACACATATGACAAATTGGGGCGGCGCAAGATGGAGCAGGTGGATCCCACGGGATTGAACCTCACGCGCTCCTGGACCTATGACCTGAACGACAACGTCACCAGCGCGACCGATGCCAACGGCAACGTCACGCGCTATGTGTACGACCTGGACAGCCGGCTCTTGTACGTCGTCAACGCCATGGGGCAGGTTCAGCAAAACGTCTACGATCTCGCCGGCCGCGTGGTCAAGACAGTGCGCTACCTGGACACCGTTTCCCTGGCCAACGCGCCGTTGACGATCGACGCGACTTGGGCACAGCCTGATGTGGACCCGACCCACGACGAGATCGCATACAACATCTACAACAAGGACGGGCGCATCGCCGCCAGCGGGACATCGGTGGGGGACGGTTACTACGCCATCGTCAAGTACGCCTATGATTCGGCCGGCCGGATGGTCGATCGCGTCGCCTATGCCCAGGCAGTCCTGGGCATCTCACCCGATGTCATTCCCGCGGTGACCGCCAGCCCCAGCGACCAGCGGCTGCGCACGGTTTACGACAGGCTGGGGCGCGCCATCTACAGCGTGGACGGCACCGGCGGCGTGGTGGCCACAAAGTACGATGGCAACGGCAATGTAATCGACCGCACGGCCTACGCCGCGGTGGTCACCCTCGACCCCGTTGCGGCGCCGACAGAGAACTCGGTATTGGCGGCGCTGGCCTCCAAGGCGGATGCCTCGCACGATGCTCGCATCCGGCAGGTCTACGACAAGGCGGGCCGCTTGTTGTGGAGTGTCGATGGGGCCAATGCGGTGACGCGCCGCATCTACGATGCCGCCGGCAATGTGCTTCAAGTTGTGCAATACGCTGGCGCCATCACCCCAAATGCAGATCCCACCACCGTGACCGCCTCCGGGCCGTCGGATCGCATCACGACCATGACGTACGACAATGCCGGGCGAGTCGTCTACAGCGTCGATGCCATGGGCGGGGTGACGCGCAACTACTACGACGCCGAGGGGCAGGTCACGGAAAGGATCGCTTACAAGAAGCCGATCGCGGCCAGTGCCAGCAACACCGCCGTAGCCATTGCAGCGGCTCTCGAACTGAACACGGCGACCGACAGGGCGCAGCGCTACGTCTACGACCGTGCGGGCCGGCAAGTGTTGAGCGTCAGCGCCACCGGCGCCGTCGTCGAAACATCGTTTGACGGATTGGGCAACGCCCTCAAGACCACCAGTTACGCGGGGACCATTTCTACTGCGGGACTGTCCGCCAATCCCAGCGACTCGGACATCCGCAGTCTCATTCCCTCAACTCCCGCGCAGAACCGTACCGTTCAGCGCGCCTTCGACCTTGCCGGCCGCCAGGTGTATTCGGTCGACAGTCTCGGCTATGTGAGCGAGTCAAAGTACGACGCGCTCGGCCGAACCGAAAAAACAGTGCAGTACGCGCAGGCATTGACGGCCGGTACGGCGACTACCGCCACGGCGATTGGTCAGTGGTCGATCGGCGCGTCCTTGCCTGCGCTTGATCGCGTGCACAGCTTCACCTATGACGCCGCCGGCCGTGTGAAGTCGAACACGGACGGGCTCAACCATGCCGAGACCTACACGTACGATGCGCTCAGCTCGAAGCTGACATACACCAACGCCAAGTCCGACACCTGGACATATACGTACAACGCCGCCGGGCGGATGACGCGCGAGACATCGCCGCAGGTCACGACGTACACGGCCGCCGCTGACGCGGAAGGCGACTTGATGGGCCAAGGTTCGCAAGCGACCGTGGCGCTGGTGACCGCATTGGACTATGACGCTCTGGGCAATCTCACGCAACGCACGGAGGCCCTTGGCCTGCCCGAAGCCCGCACAACGAAGTACTTCTATGACGCACTGGGTCGCCAAGTCCGTAGCGAGTTTCCGCCGGTGGGCGTGTATGACGCCACCGAAAATCCCGCGACCAACGGTGCAACCGGCCTGGCTGCGCGCAGCGAACAGGCGTCCCAGGTTCTGAGCACGCAGACCTTCTACGACCCGCTGGGCAACGCGATCAGCAGCATCGATACGTCTGGAAACGCCAGCTACAAGGTCTACGACAAGGCCGGACGGGTTGCTTTCGACGTCGATGCCTTGGGTTATGTGGTCGGATATACGCCCAACGCCTTTGGCGAGGTGACGGACTTGAGGCGATACGCGAACGCGCTCACCAGCGTTCCCGTCACAATCACCTACGCACAAGCCCTCGACCTGGCAGCGGCGCTCTCCAACACATCGGACCGGATCATAACGACGACGTACGACCAAGCCGGCCGTGCCTCGAAGGTGGAAGAGCCGGACACCACCGTTGTTTTTGTCAAGCCGGCGACCGAGGCGCAGCCGGAGGCGATAGAGACGAAGGTCCAATGGCGCAAGACCACCAACAATGTGTTCAACGCGTTCGGCGACGTAATACGTACGACCGAGGGGTCCAGCGACAGCCTCCTGGCCACCACCGACCACTTCTTCGATCAACGGGGCCTGGAGGTGGGCATCCTGAACGCGATGGGGTACCTCACCACACAAACCTACACCCCAACCGGAGAGCTGGAGTCGCGCACCGAGTCCGCGCAGGCAGTGACGGGGAACTGGAGTAGCGTGCCCGCTGCAGCGACGCCACCGACCGTGGTGGGTTCGGCTGAAGACCGCAAGACGACCTACACCTACGACGCGGCCGGCCGCAAGGTCAGTGAGAAGCGCTGGCAAGTGGAGGTCAGCGGCCACAGCGGCGTCTATGCCCAAGCCAATGGCACTGTTACGCTGCCCGCTTCTCAAACTGCTGATCCCACCTACCAGGCTTCGGGCACGGCGCGCATCACGGGCTTCGTGTTTGGTCACGGCGACGACGGCAGCGCGGTGTTCAGCTGGCCGGTGCCGGGGTCGGGAACGCAGGTGTTGGTGCAATGGCGCGTCCAGGGCACGCAAGCCTGGACCAGCGCCAACGACCTCATCGAAACCGCCAATGGCACGCAGAGCGTCTCCTTTGCGCCCCACATGCCTCCCGGCTCATACGACATCCAGGTGCTGTATTCGGACGGCACCATTGCCACGGCGTCCCAAACCGGTACGCTGACCTTTGCGGCTCCGGCATTCAACGGGACGCCTGGCGTCACCGGCAGCGGCATCGCCGGCCTTGCCGTGGCACAACGAGACACTGTGTGGGTCATCCAGTGGCCCAAGCCAACCGGCGACAGCGAGGCGAGCTTCCGCTTCCAGCGGCCCAACAGTTCCACGTGGGAGAGCGCGACACCCCAGACCGACGGGGCCATTCAGTATGTTGCTTTGCCGGCGGGTTGGGCGGAAGGCAGCTATGCGGTGCAGCTCGACTTCAACCATTTCATCACGGAGCGCACCGACCTGGAAACCACCTTCGCCTACGATGCCGTCGGCAACCTCACGCGCAGCATCGACGCGCAGCAGGGCAGCACGTACAGCTACTACGACGCGCTTGGCCGTGTGACGGCCACCGTGACGCCCGCGGCAAGCACCGGCTCGACGAGCACGGTGACGCCGCTCACCCAGTACTACCGCAATGTCCTTGGTGACATCGTGCTCACCGCGCGGCGAGCCAATGGTGCATCGGCGACCGGGGAGAGCGTAGGGGCGAGCGCGGACGACCGATGGGAAGGCGCCAAGTACGACAGCTTTGGCCGCGCCATTCAGACCACGGATGCCGAAGGGGTGAGCCACTATTTCTCGTACAACGCGCGAGGCGACGTGGCGAAGACCTGGCAAGCCGTCACCCAGAACAGCGGCGTTTCGACAATCTATCAGGTGTTCGGCTATGACAAGGCGGGCCACCTGACAAGCAGCACCCAACCCGCAGCGGCGTCGTTGGACGGCACTTCGGGCAGCACGAAAACCGAGATGCTTTTCAATGGGTTCGGCGAGATGACGAGCCGCAAGGTAGACACTCAGGAAGTCGAGCATTGGGAATACGACAAGGCGGGCCGCGTCTGGAGGACCAACGCGGGCGATGGAGTCGAGCGCATCACCGTGTACGACGTGCTGGGCCGCGCGACGATGGACATCCGCAATACCGGCGTTGCGGGCGATATCACCGTATCCCAGATGACCCAGGGTACCGCGGCGACCGGCACTGCCGGACGGCGCACGATCACGCTTTACGACAAGCTGGGCCGGGTTATCGAGCAGCGCCAGCCGACGCGGCAGGAAGCGCAAGGCGGCCTGGCCGTGGCGTCCGTTTTCACCATTGCCGCGGACCAAGTCACGGCCACACCTTCGTATCCGGCGTATTCGGAGCTGCCGCCTAACCATGGTCTCCTCATCACTGCGTCCTCGCTGACTTGGATTCATCCCAACTCCGTGGCGCTGACATGGGGCAGCTTGGCCGCTCTCGGCTCCGGTGACATCAAGGTGGAGCTGAGCTACTTGACGGCGGCCTACCAGGTAGAGGACCAGGAATTCGAAGACCCGCAGACAGAGCAGGTGACGCACTACGCCGGAGCTCAAAGCTCGGGCGTCGGGCGCACCATCACGCGTGTCCTGACTGCTGAGGAAGGTGCCTTGGGGGCCGTGTTCCAGTGGAATGACAGTTCGGGCGCCGAGGGCGGCATTGACCACGTGACCGGCCTGATTGTTTACAAGAAAGACCTGTACGGCGTCTGGCAGAAAGTCGTCGAACAGAACACCCCTGCAGCCAGCAACGGCACCCAGGTGGTCCTGGGCAACTGCGTCACGATCGATGCGCCGACGGACCCGCTGACGCAGGTCAAGGTCTACGTGGGGAAGGCCGGGGAAACGACGTTGACGGAAATCGCTGTCGCCAATTTCGGCGATCAGCTGCGCTTCGATACCGCAAACATGGCGGACGGAACCTGGCTCTACGACGTCAAGATGAAGTTGCCGGGCAGCTCAGACTGGGTTTCCACCGCTAAGGGTTCCTACTCGCTGGTGCGGCCGGTCATCGCCTCGATCGCGGCGCAGATTACTACGACGTCCGCGGGCGTATACAGCTGGGCGAAGCCCGAGGGCAACCTGGTGCAAACGCTGCGTTACCGGCTGGCCGGCAGCAACGATGTCTGGCGCATGCTCACCGTGACCGATATGCCTGGCGCCACGAGCGGCGTCGACGCGTCTGCCTTGCTGCCCGGTAGCTACGACTACGAGTTGGTCTACAGCAACGCGGGCGACCCGCAGCCGGTCGCTCACGCCACCGGTCAGCTCAACATCATTGCCCCGATAGGCTCACCGCCCATCGAGGGTGTGCAACTGCACGCGTATTCGGATGGCCGGGCGACCATGGATTGGGCGCCTCCGCCCGCCGGAACGACGGTCGTGTTCCACTACCGCGCCCAGGGTGCAACCGAGTGGATCGACGGCCTGCCGGCGGTCACTACGGAAGCCGGCACCGGCAGGCAGGTCTTCACCATGCCGCCCCAATCCACGCCGGATGTATACGACGCCGAACTGCTGTTCCAGCGTGGTGGGGTCACTGTGGCCCACTCGGGCGCCGTTGTCACCGTGTATGCGGGCATCCCGCAACTCGCGACGGTGCTGGACACCACGCCGCCCTACACGCCGGCGCATACCGACCCGGCGGTCGGTACCCCGCCCGTCAGCGGCTTGGCCTTCCAGGCGCTGGTGAACGGCGATTGGAACCTGTCCTGGGACGCGCCGGCCGCGGGCGTGACCACCAAGCTTGAGTTCCTCGATCCCGTCACCGGCGAGTGGTTCGACAACAGCGACCGCATCACCACGGCGAACGGCCGGCAAGTGGCAGACGCGACCGGCACCGAACTCGCGCCGGGCAGCTACGACCTCAAGCTGACCCTCACCGATGCCTCGGGCATCATCAAGATCAGCACCGGCGTGGTCACGATCTACGCCGATGCCGATATCCCCGCATCGCTGATCAACACCACGCCCGCTTACACGCCCGAGGTCAATCAGCCGGCGCAGAACTATCCCGTCATCAGCGCCACCTTCACGGCGAACAACGACGGCAGCTGGACGCTGGAGTGGGCCAAGCCGCCGGCAGGGCAGGTCACCACGGTCAACTATCGCCAGCAGGGCACGACACCCTGGCTGGGCGCGAACGACAAGTTGACGACCACTTCGACCACCGAGAAGCTGGTTGTTTCCCCGACCGACCTGGCCGAAGGCAAGTGGGATGTGGACGTGTACTTCACCAGCAACGGCACGCGAATGCAGCAAGCGCTGCGGCTGGTCACTGTCGGCAAGACACCGTACTACGCCGCTGCAGGGCTGCAGGACACCACGCCGGCCTACACCGCGGGATACACGATTCCCGCGTCGGGCACGCCGCCCATTCCAGGCGTTGCTTGGGTGGCCACCCCCGGTCCCGGCGGGTCCACGCTGTCGTGGACCACCCCGCCCGCCGGCACGACGGCGTCTCTCCGGGTGAAATGGCACGCTGGCACGGTCTGGAATCAGGTCACCGGCTTCCAGACCAATGGCAGCACGCAAAGCCGCGCGATCGCGCCCTCCGAGCTGGCGGACGATGAGTGGGACCTCGAACTCACTCTGGTGAATTCGAGCGGAACCGTGGTCGGGCTCAAGACCGGCCTGCTGACTGTAAGCGGCAGCGGCATGACGCACAGCATGCAGGACACCACGCCTGCCTATACGCCGCCACAAAATGTGTCGGCAGTGAACTACCCGCCGATTTCGGTGATCTTCGCCACCAGCGCGACCGACGGCAGCTGGTCGCTGCAATGGAACAAGCCCTCCACCGGCAACACCACGGAGTTCAAATACCGCAAGGTCGGAACCTCGCCCTGGCTGAGCTTCACGAGTCGCATCGTCACCACGTCGACCACGCAAAAGGCGTCGTTTGTCGCAGCCGACCTGGCGCCCGGCAACTATGAAGTGGATCTGTACTTCTTCAAGAACGGCGCTCGCACGGGTCAGTCGGAAGGCACGCTCACCGTCAGTTCCATCGCGCCGACGAAGGCGACGATTTCCGATACCACGCCGACCTATGTGGCCGCGGTCTATACGCCGGCGGTGAACTATCCCGTCGTCGCGGTGCAGTTCTTGCCCGCTTCCGACGGTAGCTGGCGCATGCAATGGCCAACTCCGGCCGCTGGAACGACCACTCAGTTCCGCTACCAGCCGCCGAACTCCACCCAATGGACCGACACCAGCGCATCGGTCGTGACGTCGGGTGCCAATCAGTACGTCGACGTGGGCGACGTGTGGCCCGCAGGCGTGTACAAGCTGGACCTCGCAATCTTGCAAGGCGGCGCCCGCGTGGCGCAGGCCACCGGCAACTTGACCACGTACGAAGATGCCGTGCCGCCGACGATGGGTGAGACATCGACCGGCTACGTCCCCCCGGTGTACCACCCGGACGTCAACTACCCAGTCATACCGGTCCTGTTCACGGCCAACGCGGACGGCGGGTGGAGCGCGCGCTATCCGGATGCCCCGGCGGGCAGCGTCGCGAAGGCGTTCTTCCGGCAGACCGGAACGACCTATTGGTGGACCGCCGAATACGTGACGACCATCGATGCGGACGGCTACAAGGTTTCCAGGGTGCGGCCCACGGACCTGGCCCCGGGTACCTATGAGGTGGACATTTATTACGAAGCGAACGGCCAGCGCACCGCCCAGGCCCAAGGTTCGGTCATCACCCATCCGGCGACGCCGGTCACGCCGGACGTGCAGGTCAACAACGGAACCTACACGCCGACCAGCTACACCTCCTCGGCGAACGAGCAGCCGTCGGCGGCAATCAGCTCGGTGCAGAGTTTCACCCTCACCGCAACCCCCTCGGGCGTTTCCAACCCGGCCTTTGTGCTGACCAACGACGGCGGATCCATCCTCCAGTGGGACGCCCCTGCGGCGGGCGTGACATCCACCTTCCGCTACCGGGTGTGGGGCACCGCCAATTGGACGGAACTCCCGGCACAGACTGCCAATGGCATCCAGAGCGTCGTGGTGCCGCCCACCATCCTCCCAGGAATCTATGAGGCCGAGCTCACGCTGGTTGCCGCCAACGGCGCGACCGTTGGCCACGTGCTCGGGCGCCTGAACGTCCCTGTTCCCGGCAGCTCCGGCACCGTGCCCAGCATCACGCCACATCCCGATCCGGCCATCGTCCTCGACCCGCGGCAGACGATCGTCCAGCGCACACTGGACCGCTGGGGCAATGTGCTGAAGCAAAACGACGCGCGCAGCCTGGCCTGGGTGACAGGCTTCACATACAACGCGAACAACCAGATCACCAGCCAGACGCAGACCGACGCCTACGGCAACACCACGGGTTCGGGCGTGGCCGTTACCCGGATGCTGTACGACCCCATGGGCCGTCAGATCGCGGTTATCGACGCCAACGGCAACGCCAACGAGCAGTACTGGGATGCCGCGGGCAACCTGGTGAGTGAAGCGCACGCTGATGGCGGCGGCGTCACCAACAGTTACGACGCCTTCGGCGACAAGGTCGCCTCCACCACCAAGGTCGAGGCCAACTTCAACCCGACCACCAACTACGCTTACGACAAGCTCTCGCGCCTGACTTCGGTCACCTACACCGACGTGGACGTGCGCCACATTGACAGCGATCCATCGCACACCCTGATCGACGAACACCTGCAATCCCTGTCGGAGAGCTATTTCTACGATGAGGCCGGGCGCAAGACCAGCCAGACCGATACCGGGGGAGCTAGCACGTCCTACAGCTACGACCTGCGCGGCAACGTCATCCAGACCATCGCCGGTGGTATCACCACCCGCATGGCCTACGACGCGCAAGGGCGCAAGACGGCCGAGCTGGACGGCAACGCTCACACCGCCACCTGGGCCTATGACTACTTTGGCCGTTTCACTGCAGCCGGGCACACCGACTTTGGCGGCACGCACCATAGCTATACCTATGACGAAAAGACCCGGCAGCTCACCCACCAGCAAGGCGGAACGCAGGACCTGAGTTACACATACGACAGCGCGGGCCAGCTCACCCGTATTCAAGAAGAGTCCACCGACACGGTCACCGAACTGAGCTACGACCAGGCGGGCAACCGGATCCGCGAACGAACCCTGCAAGACGGCGTGGTGTTCCAGGACAACCACATCGCCTACGACGCGCTTGGGCGCATGCAATGGGTGGCCGACGCCAGCGCGCACGTCACGATCGAGTACGACAAGGTGGGCAACCGCAGCCACATCACCACCCACGTCATCACCGAAGGGGTGAACGGAGAGCCGGCCGGCGAGACCGCGCAGGACAGCGACCGCTACTTCCGCTACGACGCGATGAACCGGCAAACGCTGGCCGACGCGGTGGACGCGCAGGGCAACCTGGGCACCAGCGGCCACGCCATGAGCTACGACCTGGTGGGCCACAAAACCGCCGACACCTGGATGGGCCACCGCGTCACCCTGCAGGCGGGCACCAGCTACGACGAGCTGGTCTACAGCGGCGACACCGAGCCGACTCTTGTCACCCGCACCACCCCCGACAGCTGGAAGGCCCAGCTGGGCCTGACCACCGAGCAATACGGCCACGACGCGCTGGGGCGCATCGCCAGCATCGACCGGGACGGCACCCGGGTGGACGACCGCTTCTACGACGCGGCCGGCCACCTGGTGCAAAGCGGCGCGCAGGCCGGTAGCCTGCAACCGGGCTATCTGGCCGCGCTCAACGGCACCAACAGCGCCGGCGCTGCCCTGCAAGGCAACGGCTCGGAGATCAAGACCTTCAGCTACGACGCCAATGGGCGGCTCGCCAACCAGCGGGTGTACGACAGCCTGGGCACCGCCCAGTACGACCTGAACTACACCAGCTGGGACGGCGCGGGCAACTTGAGCGCCTACACCCTGGACGAGCTCACCGGCAGCTACGCCAGCACCAGCTACAGCTACGACTACCAGTTGGGCGACAGCTACAAGGAAGGCACCGTGCGGGCCCAGCGCGCCGGCACCGCGGACAACCTCACCACCTCCAGCTACGACGGTAACGGGTTTTTGACAGGGGTGCAGGACACCAACCAGCCGGCCAACGACCGGCATTTTGTGAACGACGCCACTGGCAAGGTGCTGTTCGCCCTGCAGGGCACCCACGCGCAGCGCCAATTGATCGTCAACGGCGAGGTGCTGGGCCGCTATGGCGAAGTGGTGGACGACACCCAGGCCCGCGCGGCCGATGGGACCGGGGTTTTCACGACCACGGCGCAGTTCGGCTTTGGCTTCACGGCCACCGCGGGCAACACCCCGCAGGTGGCCGACAGCACCCACCTGGTGACGGCCGGAGATACCCTGCAAAACATCGCCCAGGCCGTCTATGGGGACTCCCGGCTGTGGTACCGCATCGCCGACGCCAATGGCCTGACGGGCAACTCGCAGCTGACAGCCGGCCAGGTGCTCAAGGTACCCGGAACGGAGCTCAGCGCCAACAACGCAGGCACCTTCCGCCCCTATGACCCGTCCAGGGTGGTGGGCGATACCACTCCCTATATGCCGCTGCCCCAGCCGCAGGCCGATGACGGCGGCTGCGGGGGCATGGGGCAGATCATCACCCTGGTGGTGATCGTGGTGGTGGCGGCCATCACCGAGCAATGGGAGCTTCTAAGCTACGCCCAGCCCGAAGCCATTGCGGTGACCGGCGCGACGATCGAGGGCGGCACGATCACCCTCTCGACCGCCGCCACCTACTCGGCCGCCGACATGGCCATCGCAGGTGCCGTTGGCGGGGCTGCCGGCTCGCTCGCCGGCCAGGTGGTGGGCAACGCTCTGGGCATCCAGCAAGGCTTCAGCTGGAAGCAATTGGCGTTGAGCGCCGTCAGCGGGGGCATCAGCGGCGGGTTGTCCGGGGTGGACTTCACCGGTGGCGCCCTCAACAGCGTGGGCAACACCATCGCCCGCGCCGCGGTGGGCAACGCGCTGACGCAAGGTATCGCCGTTACCACAGGGCTGCAGCACAGCTTCTCCTGGCAATCGGTCGCGGCTTCTGCGGTGGGGGCCGGGGTGGGTTCCGGGATGAACCGTGAGCTGGGATTGTTAGACAATAACGGCATGCGTACAAACGCCTATTCGGGCGCCGACCTCGTGGCGCGGTCAGCGCTGAGCGGATTTACCGCAGGCATGGCTACGGCCGCGATGCGCGGCGGTCGGATCAGTGTGCAACAGGTAGCGATCGATGCATTTGGCCAAGCACTGGGCAATGGGTTCGTCGATGCGAATAGTAGTCCGGGGCAGAAGCCACAGGTGAACGCCGACGGCTTTGTGCCGACGGCGGAGAACTGGCAAAGGTTAGTCGAAGGTGCTGCGCCCCAGAACAATATTCGACCCCAGGGTGTGCTCTACGCAAGCAACGCACTGGGGGATGCTGTTCTGACCGACGCGGGGCCGGGCGACTCCTATGACGACGAGGATGGCGGCACGGTACCCAGCCGATCGTGGGTTGATGAAAACGGCGTTGTTCAGGTGCGCCCCTTGTGGTCGTCGATAGATGCCGACTCCAGAGAAATCGCGTCGGGCTCGTCGCTACCCGCTGGGTGGAACATGCGCGATGCAAGTGCAGCGCTGATCCAGCAGCAATACGCAGCCAGGCAGGCCAACGCACCGAGCGTGACGGCTTGGAACGGTGTTAGTCGAGATTCACCGGCACTCGCATACCTCAAGAATTCTCTGGGCGGCGTGGATCCAGTACGTGGCGATCAGATGCAGTTCCAAGTCGCGCAAATGCTTCCCGACGCGGCGGCCAACGAGATAGGCGGCTTGGCTGTGGGCAAAGTGCTTGGAAGCGTTATGGGTTGGGCGCAGAAGATTTCACCGCGCGTGAGCTATCTCGATCCCAGTGAGGGTTGGTCGATCATCAACACCTCAAAAGGGCTGCGACCTGCACCGGACACCTACCTTTCGCAGTCGATGATTGATGCCCACGCTTCTTTGTTTGAAAGTGGTGCAACTCGAATTCAAGGCTTGGTTCCAAATGGCACGATCGGTCGCAGGGAAACGTGGGTTATGCCAAAGACATTTGCTGATGCAGCGATTGCACAGGCTGGAGGGGATGTTCGCAGGCTAGAGCAGTTGCTTGGCCTGCAATCCGGCGACCTAGGTGCGGCTCCTGTACGCGTCGATATCCCGCAGCCGCGTGGCCTGCGAATCCCAACAGGAAATGAGGTCGGAGCGAACCGCCTGTGGAATCCCGGCGGCTACACGAACGGCGGGCTACCTGAGGCCGTGATTGAGCCAATTGCTCCTGGTGCCTACACTGTCACACCAATCAAAGTTAGGTAAATATGGAAGAGAAACTGTTTGGCCTGACTCTTCAGAACGACTACTTCGAAGTAGTTAAGCGCGAAGATCATTACTACGTTCGCTACGACGCGGGCTCGCACCAACCGATATGGCGGGAAGACGAAATCACTGCCGAGGATGCGCAGAAAATTGCTTCGGGAAAAGTTGGCGAATATCAAGTTCTGCTTGCTTTGCAGAAGCGCCTCGGCCCGGACGCCTACAAATCGAACTGGACTCCAACCTCCTGATCGCCGCAAAGCCAGTCTGCATTGGTGGCCGCGCCACCCGAGTTCGCAGCGTTGTTGTCTGCATGCGGCGAACGTGAGTGCACGGCGCGCAGCCCGGTCACTATAGGTCATCGGCACTGCCTGCATGACGACAGCAGGCACTGATATGCCGACAACTCGTACTCTGCAGCTTACTCGAGACTTGGCCGAATACCGGCAAAGCTTGCGAGGGAACAGATAATGAGCAGAGAATCGACGCAGCGTTTGGGAAAATTCACGCTGCAAAGCATGGAGCGTCAACGAGCAAATTCTCAAGAGTCAACTTGAACGAGCTGTCGATCAATGTGGCTACGCGGCAAAACCATTGCTGATATCCTCTCCGGCAGAGCAGACAGCACCTAAGGAACTCCATCTGGAAGTCAATTCGAAAGTTATGGCTATGTCAGAGAGGGGAATTCATGGGATAAGGTGAGATAGAAATGAAGACAGCCTTCTCAGAAATGGTACATAGAGTTCTGGGCAATTTTCTTTCGTCAAATGGGTTCTTACGCGTAGCAGCTCCGACTTTGGAGCACGCCAGGAAAGAAGTTGTGCTATACGAATCGCCAGTTTGTAGGCTGGTAATTTATCGCTCCGCTATTGACGGCGAAGTAAATTGCAAGGTCGGTGTTCCCGGCGCGGATTTCGCCCTCTTCGACAAAGGACCCGGATGGTTCTTCTTAATGTCGTTGGTGCATCAAGGAGCGGGCCCTTCAATTGAAGAGTTACTGGCGCGATTGCCCAACACACCAAGAAGCAGCGCTGAGCAATTGCAGTCAGTAGCTGTCAATTTGGAGTCGCATTTCGCAAAGGTTGTGGCTAGCTTGCCCGGAAAATAAGGCGTACGGCGTCGTGACCACCGGCGTGACTACGGCGACGCAACACTGGATGAGTGCGAAGCAGATCACTACTGACGCCTTGGCAATGCAATCGGCCAGTCGCCAACAGGGTGGGGTTTTGCACAACGCTTCTAGAGGACGAATGCGCAATTGCTGTAGTTCGCGTCGGAATGGACAACCCACTCAGGACGAACATGGTCAACTCGTGGGTGTCGGACGCGAGGATGAGTCGCGACGCGGCCAGCCACTTAGTGAGGCGGCGCTCGTGCCGGCCAGCAACTCGGCTTGCTGGCCGCGCTCCGGCGCCAACAACGCAGGCGCTCCCGTGCAAGGCAATGCTCGGAGATCAAGACTTTTAGCTACGACGCCAACGGGCGGCTGGCTGGGCGCTAAACAATTGGCAAAATCGGTCGATATAGTGGGAAGCCAAAGGACACTCCCCGATGACATCTCCGCCCAAAACTCTCCCGTCCGGCGGGACCGACGCTCCTGAAAGTGCCCTGCTCAGTGCCGGGCTCGCTGCCAGCCACGCAAACAACAGTGAGCAAGCGCTGCACATGTTTCATGAGGCCAGCATGGTCAGCCCGGCCAATCCGGTCCCGCATTTTCTGATCGGTTCCGAATACGCATCGCTAGGTCTCTCCGATAAGGCCGAGGCCGCACTGGCAAGTGCGGTTGTGTTGGCTCCGCGCTTTCACGTCGCGCGATATCAGCTGGGGCTGCTACAGCTCAGCGGCGGCCGTGCTTCCGTTGGCCTCGTCACGTGGGAGCCGCTGTTTCAGCTGGAGGAGGCGGACGCCTTGGTGCATTTCGTGCGTGGCTTCGCTGCCGTGGTGGCGGACGATATTCATTCTGCTCGACGTCATTTCGAATCCGGATTGCCACGCGGCCAGGACAATCCTGCACTATGTGAAGATGTCCGCCGAGTGATGGCGACGCTGGACCAGCGAGCCGTTCAGGAGTCGAACAACGCCCCAGCGGCGAGTGGTTCGGGGATGGCCAACGCTGCTGCGTCTATTCACGTCCTCGTCTCGAACTATGGCAAGTTTGGCGGCTTGCATTGACCTATGAATCAACCAAGTCCTGAATCCCCCGCAGCTCGCCTGTCGCGCCTCGAGCGCCACTTGCGAGAGGATCCCAGCAATCCCCTTCTGCTGATCGATGCGATCGATGTGGCATTGGAAGCCGGTGACATCCCGTCGGCGCGGGCGCACTGCGACACCGCGTTGGAGCTGTTTCCTGAAGATCCACAAGTGCAACATCGGCAAGGCAACGTGCTGCTGGCACAGGGCCAGCTCGCTCAAGCGCAGGCTGCGTTCGAGGCGCTACTGGCCAGCTCCCCCGATGTCAATGTCGCCTATGGCCTGGCTTACGCGCTGTCCGGCCAGGGGCAGCACCAGAATGCGCGCGCGGTGCTGCAACCCTACGTGGAGGCTGGCGACCCGCCGCCGCACGTGCTCACCCTGTATTTGCGGATGCTGCACCACCTTCGTGAAATTGTTCCTGCTATCGCGCTGGCAATGCTTCACGCCGGCCGGTGCAGCAGTGATGCGGATTTTTTGGCCGCCCTCAGCTTGCTGCACCTCGACAACGGTGAGCTTCAGGAGGCTCAGCGCCTGAGCCTTGCGGCGTTGTCAGGAGAGAAGCGGCCGTTGGCGGCGCTTGCGGCCGCAGGCACGGTGGCGCTTGGTCACAACGATGCCGCCGCCGCGACGGCGTTGTTTGAGGAGGCGGTATCCCGCAGCCCCCAAGACGGCCGCAGCTGGGCCGGATTGGGGATGGCCAGCCTGCTCAAGAATGATTTGAGCAACGCAAGGGAACAATTGCGGTTCGCCGAGGCAAGCATGCCCAAGCACATCGGCACATTGCATGCGCTCGGGTGGTGCCAGCTGATGCGGCGGGAACTCGAGGACGCGGGCGCGACATTTCAAAGAGCATTGGCATTGGACCGTAACTTCGCTGATACACATGGCGGGCTCGCTGCTGTGGCGGCCCTGCAGGGAAACCAACAGGCAGCGCAGGACGCGATCAGCCTTGCGTTGCGCCTTGACGCCCAGTGCCTTTCGGCGCGCTTTGCCCAGATGGTGCTGGCGGGCGACACAGCGGACCCCGTGCGATTCAAGCAGCTGGCAATGCGAATACTTGCCAAGCAGGCCGGGCCTTTCGGCGTCCCTGTTGCGGATATTCTGAGCCGAGACTGACGCTCGGCAATCCGCCATTCGCTTTCCAGTAGCGGCACTGCGCCGCTTTGTGAGTGGCGAAGACTTTCGCGACGCATGCGTGCGTCGCGGCGCAGTCACGTCCGCGCGGAATTCCTGGAAATATTCACAGAAGTCCAAACTACCTGCACAAGCTCGGCCGTTTTATAACGCTTGCATTACTCCCATCCCTAGAATCGCGCGCTTCGCAACCGCAGTTGCCTATACAACTGCACGCACGAGTTGTCACGCTCGAGTTTCAGGGAAAGAAAAATGCATTCCGACTTGGCCATCGCGATGATGGCGGATCTGTTTTGGACCGGGCTGCTGGTATGTCTGCCAGTGTTGGGCTTGGTCATGTTGGTTGGCTTGGCCATCAGCTTGCTGCAGGTGGTCACGCAGGTGCAGGAGATGTCCCTGACCTTTGTTCCCAAGCTGATAACGGCAGCCGTGGCGCTCGTCGTGTTCGGTCCGTGGATGTTGCGCACCCTGTCGCAGTTCACGACCCGGCTGTGGACGCAAATCCCCCAGATGTTCTGAGCGGCGGAAGCGACATGGACTTCGGTTGGGCTCAACCTGTGGCGTCGGCGTGGCCGGATGCCGGCTTCGTGCTTGCGGTTTTTCTGCTTTCGCTCCGATTGGCCGCGATCTTCTTGCTGACGCCGGTGCTCTACGCCTTCGATGTCCCGGCCACGGTGCGGGTGCTGCTCCTCGTTGGCTTGGCAGCCGCTTTGGCCTCAGGCCAGCCGATGAGCGCGTACGACGCCGCCGCCATGACAACCGGCGGTCTGGTCTCGGCTGCGGCCGGCGAACTGGCTCTCGGAGCCACTCTCTCGCTGGGTGTGCTCAGCGCCTTCGCGGCCATCTCATTTGCAGGCCGACTGATCGACGTGCAAATCGGCTTTGGCATGGCTCAGGTCTTCGATCCGCTCACGCGCCGGCAGATTCCGGTGCTGACGGCCGCATTCGAGAAGCTGGGCGTGATCGTCTTCTTCCTGGTCAACGGCCACCACGCACTGCTGCGCGGGATCGCCTATAGCCTCGAACGCTTTCCGTTGGGACGCGGGTTCGCAATTGACGCTGCTGCGCCTTGGGTCATCAAGCAAGTCGCCGGCCTGTTCGGCATGGGTTTCGCGCTTGCCGCACCGGTGGTCGTGTGCCTGCTGATGGTCGAACTGGCGCTGGGCGTAGTGGCGCGCAACTTGCCCCAGATGAACATGTTCGTGGTCGGCGTCCCGGTCAAGATCGTCGTCGGGCTGGCGGTGCTGTCCCTTTGGTTCGGTGGCATGGGTGAGGCGATGGAGCGCATCTACGCCTCCATCTATCGCACATGGGACGGAATATTTGCCTCGGCTCCTGCCGCAGTGAGACGCTGATGGCCGAGCAGGATATCGACCGCAATGAAGCGGCTACACCGTACAAGCTGCAAAAGGCTCGAGAGAAAGGCCAGGTCAGCAAAAGCACTGAGGTCGTTTCCGCCGTCGTCTTTACGGTGGCCGCCGCGTACTTGTATTGGAGCGGCTGGGATGGATTGGCCGCGCAATTTCGCTTCGATCACGCCCTGCTGTCCCAGGCTGGTCGTATCGAGGCAAGCCCGGCCAATCTCTGGCACCTGGTGGCGGGGATGTTCCGCGACTCGGCAATCATGCTGGCGCCTTTCTTCGGTGCGCTCATGCTCGCCGCGGTCATTGGCAACATGATGCAGACCGGCCCCATCCTTTCAGCCGATCCGATCAAACCCGACTTCGAGCGGCTGAATCCCGTCAATGGCTTCAAGAAGCTGTTCTCGATGCGCACGCTCTTCGATGGCGCCCGCGCGGCCGCGAAGCTCCTGGTGCTGGCACTGGTCGCCTACCAGGCGCTCAAGAGCCTGATGCCTCAATTCTTCCAGCTCGCCGCATTCCCGCCCGCAGGGCTGGCGCGAGCGGTTGTGGGCGAAGCGGCGGCCCTCGCCCTGAAGATAGCGCTGGTTCTCTGCCTGATCGCGCTCGCGGATTTCGCGTACACACGGCGCGAGTTCAACAAGAAGATGCGCATGAGCCGCCGCGATTTGCGTGACGAACACAAAATGCGCGAAGGCGACCCACGCATCCGCGCGCGGTTGCGCGAGCTGCGCCGCGAATCCCTTCGTCGCAGCATGGCCGTGCGCAACACATCCCAGGCCGACGTGCTTCTGACCAATCCGACTCACGTTGCGGTCGCGCTGCGCTACGTTCACGGGCAGATGCACTCGCCGCAGCTGATAGCCAAGGGCGCGGGAACACTGGCGGCGTCGATGCGCGAGATCGCCGCTCGCTGCAACATCCCGATTGTCCAAAACCCTCCCTTGGCGCGCGCGCTGTATCGGGAGCTCGAAGTGGAACAGCATGTGCCGCCAAGCCTGTATGCCCAGGTCGCACGAATCCTTGTGTGGGTGTTCGCCATGCGTGACGCGAGGGGCGCCTCAAGCGCCGAACCGGCATGAACACCTTGTACCGCTTTTTCGGCAAGCACAGTGACATCGCGTTGGTGCTTCTGGTGCTGGCCGTGCTGATCGTGCTGTTCGCACCGATCCCAAGTGCGCTGCTTGATTTCCTGATCCTGACGAACTTCAGCTTTGCGTTCCTGATCCTTCTGTTGACCTTCTACATGGCGCGGCCGGTGGAGTTCTCGACATTCCCATCGCTGTTGCTGATTGCCACGTTGTTCCGGCTGTCCTTGAACGTGGCGGCCACTCGTCTCATTCTGTCGGACGGCGACGCGGGCAGGGTCATTTCGGCGGTGGGCTCCTACGTCGTGGGGGGCAACTACGTGATCGGCCTGATCGTGTTCCTGATTTTGATCGTCGTGCAGTACGTGGTGGTGACCAGCGGCGCGCAGCGAGTCTCGGAAGTAGCAGCGCGCTTCACGCTGGACAGCATGCCGGGCCAGCAGATGAGTATCGATGCCGACTTGAACATGGGGTTCATCGACCAAGCCGAAGCCCAGAAGCGGCGCAAAAATATCGAGAAGGAAGCCGGCTTCTATGGCGCGATGGATGGTGCGAGCAAATTCGTCAAGGGCGACGCGATTGCCGGTATTGTCATCCTGCTGATCAACATCGTCGGTGGCTTGCTGATCGGCGTGATGCAGCACCATATCCCATGGGGCCAGGCGCTGCAGACCTACACCTTGCTGACCATCGGGGACGGCATCGTCACGCAGGTGCCTGCGCTTGTAATATCGGTGGGTACCGGCATCATCGTCACGCGCTCGGCCTCGGACGGCAACCTGAGCCAGCAGACGCTGCGCCAAATCACATCGTTTCCAAAGACGCTGCTCATGGTGGCGGGCGCACTGGGCGGGCTGCTGTTCTTGCCGGGCATCCCGGCTGTGCCGACGGTGATGCTGTTGCTGTGCGTACTCGGCGTGACCGCGGTAGCCATTCGCACGGCACGCGAGCGATCTGACGGCGAAGCAGCGGGTGATGCCGAGCCGGCGCCTGGAGGCATCGAGGGAGCCGACGACTCTTACGCGGCGCTAGCGGTGGAACCGGTGGAGATTCATGTAGGGCGGAATTGGATTCCGCTCGTTACCCAGGCGGACGGCCTCTTCATGGAACGGATCAAGGCGTTCCGTAAGCAGCATGCGCAGGAGCTGGGCCTCGTTCTGCCCCGCGTTCGCTTCAGGGACGTCGCGAAGTTGGGTGCGGATCGCTACGAAATCAGCATTGACGGCGTGCCCGTCGCTCGAGGTGAAGCGCGAATGACTCAGTGGCTGGCCATCCACCCGGGAGGCGACGTGCGAGCCATACCGGGCGAAGTCACACGCGACCCGACCTATGGTCTTCCGGCGCTGTGGATCAATGAGGACCAGCGTAACGCGGCCGTCGCTGCGAAGTTCACGCTGGTTGACGGCCCAACGGTGCTGGTGACACACCTCACGGAAGTCCTGCGGCGCGAATCGGCCACCTTGCTGACGCGGGCCGAAACCGATCGACTGCTGGGGCGCGTGCGACAGAGCCATCCCGGCCTGGTTGAGGACCTGATTCCGACGGTGCTGGCTGTTGGCGACGTGCAAAAGGTGCTTCAGAACCTCCTGCGCGAGAAGGTTTCGATCCGGCATATCGAGGCGATTCTGGAGACGCTAGCGGATGCCGGCCGCAGCTCCAAGGACATCGGCTTGCTCACCGAACACGTCCGCCAGCGCCTCGGACATGCGATCTGCCAGTCCCTCGTGGGCGAATCCACCTCCCTGCAGGTAATGACGCTCGATCCATTGATTGAAAGCCGGCTGATGCAGGGTCTGCAGGCAGCCCAGAACAATGCGCAACCGTATCTGCTCGAACCGAAGATGGCCGAGCAGTTCATGGCTCGCATGGTGCAGCAGGCCGAACAAATGATGAAGAACAACCTGCTGCCGGTTCTATTGTGCGCACCTGACCTGCGGCGCCATATCCGCTCGCTGTGTGAGCGAGCCATGCCGCATCTGCGTGTGCTCTCGCTGACGGAAATCCCGCAGAACATCGAACTGAAATCCTACGGCGTCGTAACCGTATGAGCGCCCTCGATCACCTTTGAAGTCCAAACATGAATGAAATTCTTTCCATCGCGTTGCGCGGTATGCAATCTGACGCTGCCCGCGTCGAGCAAATCGCGAACAACCTGGCGAATGTGCTCACCCCGGGCTACAAGCGCGGCGTGACACTGCAGGCGCCGGCTGCTGCAAGTTTTGCAAGCCATATCGAGGGCGGCGTGCCCGCTACCGTGGCTGCACCCGCCATGGAACTGGTGAGCGACGTGCGGGCGGCGACGCTCAAGTCCACGGGCCAAAGCCTGGACCTGGCGCTCGCGGGAAGAGGCTATTTCGAGGTGATGACCGACAACGGCCCGGCGTATACGCGCAAGGCGGACTTGCACGTGGACGCCAGGGGACGCCTCGTCAACGCGCAGGGCTTTCCGGTGATGGGCGTGTCCGGCGAAATTACTTTGAACTTTACTCATCCACTGATCTCAACTACCGGCGCGATCACGTCGCCGACGGCGGCACCCGACGCGCCGCCGCTAGCGCAGCTCAAAGTAGTGCAGTTCGATGACGAAGCACGGCTCGAGCACATCGGCGATGGGTTGGTTGCTGCAGGCACCGGAATGAAACAGATGTCCGACAAGGACATCCAGGTGCGTCAAGGCTTTCTCGAAAACTCCAATGTTGACTCAGCTCGTGAAATGACAGGGCTGATTCAAGCCATGCGGCATTTCGAGAGCATGCAAAAGATGGCGCAAGGCTATGACGACATGGTCGGCGTCGCGATTCGGAAACTCGGAGACATCTCGTGACGCCACCCGGCCACGAACCAATGGGACTTATCAATGTTTGAAGCACTCTCTATCGGCGCGACCGGCATGCAGACGCAGCAGCTCAACGTCGACACCATCGCCAACAATCTCGCAAACGCCAACACTGCCGGCTTCAAGAAAGGGCGCGTGGGGTTCGTCGAACTGATGGTCCAACAAGGCGCCGGGACCGTACAGCCGTCCGCGGAAGACCTGCGGTCCGGCATTCTGGGCTCGGTGCAGCGGCTGGGCGCCGGTGTCGGTGTCACAGGCTTGGGCAAGGTGTTTGACGCCGGCGACATCAAGAAGACCGATTCGCCCTATGACATCGCCATCCAGGGCGACGGTTTCCTGGAGGTGACGCTGCCCGACGGCTCTAGCGGCTATATCCGCGGCGGCACCCTCAAAGTGAATCAGGAAGGCTTGCTTGCGACTCAGTCCGGCTTCCCGCTCAAGCCCGCGATCGCGATTCCGGACAACGCGAAGTCGGCTGTGGTTGCTGCTGACGGGCGTGTTCTCGTGACCGTGCCGAACCAGTCGCAGCCGATCGAGGCAGGGCGTTTCGAACTTGTCCGATTCGCAAACCCATCGGGACTGCTGGCGCAGAGCGGCAACCTGTACCTGGCGAGTGATGCCAGCGGAGAGCCAACCACTTCGCGTCCTGGTGAAGAGGGAAGCGGCACCGTCGTGCAGGGGTTCCTGGAAGCCTCGAACGTCAAGATGGTCGATGAAATGGTCAACCTGATGCTGGCCCAGCGCGCCTACGAAGCCAGCGTGAAAGTGGTGCAAGCCGCTGACGAAATGCTGGGCCTGGTCAACAACCTGCGCAAGTAGAGACATCGCATGCGCAACCTTTCTTTCCCCCTTGGCATGCCCGCGTGCTGGGCGTTACTTTCATGTGGCGCCTGGGCTTCGCCGGTGGAGAGCCAAGTCATCATTGAGATGCGGCCCCAGGTGTCGGTCCAGCGCGCTCAGGTGCAGCTCGGCGAAATCGCCTACATCCAGACGCAAGACCTACCCACCATTCGGCGCTTGGTAGCCCTGCCCATCGGGCGGGCCCCGCGCGCCGGCACCGACGTCGTGCTTCAGCGGGACGTGCTCGCCCGTTGGGTGCGCAGCCAAGTGGGATTGACCTCGGATCAAGTGGTTTGGAAGGGCGCGGACGAGACGCACGTGCGCAGCCAGGCGCAAGAATTAGCCGCGAGCAAAGTCGAGCGCGCGGCGCGCGAGGCGCTGCAGCAATGGTTGGCCGCGCGCGCATCGCGCTACGAGATCGAGATGAGGGATGTGCCGCGCGATCTCAGCTTGCCGGCCGGGCGAGTCGAGTTGAAGGCGCGCCCCCTGGCCGAAAATGCCGAGCCTTCGAGTTCCATGTCGGTGTGGCTGGATGTGGCGGTCGATGGGAGTGTCGTTCGGACGCTGGGAGTCAATTTCACCGTTCACGCTTACCGTGATGGGTGGGTTGCACCCGCTTCAGTCGGTCGCGGCGTGGCGATTTCGCCCGACATGGTGCAAAAGCGCGAAGTCGAAATTACCGCGTCGACCGGCGCCGGCACTCTCGGTACCGATTCCCGCGGCGCCGGTGCCGCCCCCATGCGCACGACGCGGGCCCTTCGCAGTGGCGAGGCACTCACAGCCCGCAATGTTGCCCCCGCGCATTTGGTGACCCGCGGTGACCGTGTCGATCTTCACCTGAAATCCGGCGACGTGGAATTGCAAGCGAGTGGCGAGGCCATGGAGGACGGCGAGTTGGGCCAAACGGTGAAAGTTCGGTGGGGCAAGGCTTCCGCGGCCGTCCCCACGCGGGTGGTGGCCCCTGGCCGCGTGGAGGCCCTGCTGTGATCAATCACTCACCAGTGCGCATTGCGTGCCGGGCGCTGACGGGCCTTGGCGTGGCGGTCCTCATATGGTCCGCCTGCGTTCCTGCGGGTGCCGTGAGCCTCTATGACGAGGCGACGTTTCGTCCACTGACCGCAGACAACAAGGCCCATCGGGTCGGTGATGTGCTGACGGTCCAGGTGTTCGAAAATTCGAGCGCGTCCGCCAGCACCGATACCGGCACACGCCGCAAGAACAACCTCAGCGCTTCGATTACCAAGGGTTCCGGTCGCGTCGCCGAAGCCGGCGTCAGCACCAATGGAGATTTCGACGGCGGCGGCCAGACACAGCGCTCCAATCGGGTGTTGATCACGCTGACCGTGTCGGTGCAGCAAGTCCTGCCCAACGGAGACCTGCGCGTCGCCGGCGAGCAAGTCCTGCTGGTCAATCAGGAAACGCAAAAGGTCACGCTGGAAGGCCGGGTGCGGCCCCAAGACGTGTCTGAAGGAAACGTAGTGCTGTCCACGCGCCTGGCGGACGCACGCATCACCTATCTGGGCGAGGGCGAGGTGTCGCAGCGCCAACAGCGCGCCTGGTGGCGCAAATTGCTCGATTGGGTGGGAATGTGATGCAGATCCGACATCTTCTCGTTTCTTTCGCCGTTGGCGTGGCCGTGTTGTCGCCCCTCGGGGCACAACCCGTCGCCGTTGGGCCGAACATCCGCGTCAAGGACCTCGGCCGGTTCCAGGGCTGGCGTGAAAACGCACTGGTCGGCTACGGAATCGTTACGGGCTTGGCCGGTACCGGCGACTCTCCTTCGAATCAGGCGACGCGCCAGACCTTGGCCAATGTTTTTTCTCAGTTCAATCTGACCTTGCCCCCTGGCCAGATTCAAAGCCGCAACGTCGCGGTGGTGACGGTAACGGCATCGCTGCCGACCTTTGCGCGCGAAGGCGACACACTGGATGTGACTGTCAACTCCGCGGGCGATGCCCGCAGCTTGGTGGGCGGCAGTCTGTTACTGACACCGCTGAAGGCACCGAACGGCAAGATCTACGCGCTGGCTCAAGGCCCGTTGGCCGTGGGTGGCTATCGCTACGACGCGAACGGCAATGTGGTTCAGAAGAACCACCCAACAGTTGGATCCGTCCCTGCGGGTGCCGTAGTGGAAGTGTCAACCGGCAGCGAGGTCGCGGGTTCCAGCCAGAACCTCACATTCGTCCTCGCCGAGGCCGACTACACGACCGCCAGCCGCGTCGCGATTGCGATCAACGCCCAACTCGGCCAGACGTTGGCCAAGGCAAAAGACGCATCGGGCATCGAGATCGCGGTGCCGGAGACGCAGCGCTCGCAGCTGGTCGCGTTTGTGGCACGTCTGGAGAACGTCGCCGTTCAACCCGACCGCCGCGCCAAGGTGGTGATCAATGAGCGCACCGGCACCGTCGTGGCCGGGGGCGACGTGAGCATCGCCCGTGTCTCCATTGCACACGGTGACCTGAAGATTTCGATTACCACCCAGAACAGCATCTCGCAACCATCTGTGATCGGCAGCGCCGGCCATGGCGTCCGCACGGCCGGGGTCGCGAACTCGCAAGTCGATGTCGGAGAAGAAGGCGGGCCGGGCTTCCTGGCCTCGGGTACCACGGTGTCCGACCTCGTTCAATCGCTGTCTCGCATGAAGACACCGACACGCGACGTGATTTCCATCCTGCGCGCCATCAAGGCTGCCGGGGCGCTCCACGCCGAGTTGATCGTCCAGTAGGAAATGACATGAACCACGCCCATCGTTCTCAACACAGCCGCAACAGGAGCACCTTGTGACTGACGGCCTCGAATCCATCACCACGTCGGCGTTGAGCCTGGCGCTCGACGCGGCCAGCCTGCGCCAGCAGGCGATCGCCGCCAACATCGCCAATCACGCGACCGAAGGCTACATTCCGCAAAAAGTGGAATTCGAATCTCTGCTTGAGGAAGCAAGACGGAACCTGCAGAGCAAGGGCAGTGTCGATCGTGCGTCGCTCGCCGGCGTCCAGGTACAGATGCAACCAGCATTGGATGACAACGGCTTACCTGTCAAGGTCCAACTCGACCAGCAGGTGGCGGACATGGCGCAAAACGCGGTGCAATTTCAAGTTCTCACGCGCGCGCTGAGCCGTCACTTTTCCATCCTTTCGACTGCTATCGCGGATGGCAAGCGTTGACGCCTGCCACCCTTCTTTCAGGAGACTCATTTTGAATTTCAACCCAACATTCGCAATCAGCGCGGCAGGCATGGCGGTCGAGCGCACCCGCGTGGAAGTGGCAGCCCTCAATCTCGCCAACGCGCATACGACCCAAGCCGCAGGCCAGCCAGGGTATACACCCATGCGCGTTGTCGCGCAGGCTGCAGCGCCTGGCGCCTTCGCCGCAATGATGCGTGGAGGCGAAGACGCAGCCGGCGCGGCGACAATGGCACCGGATTTTCGCGTCGAGCCCGCCAGCGTCAATCCCAGGATGGTTCACGAGCCGGGCCACCCACTTGCCGATGCGCGTGGCTTCGTCAGCTATCCGGGCGTCGATCCCGCCGCCGAGATGGTCTCTATGCTTGGCGCGAGCCGTGCATACGAAGCCAACGTCGCAGCGCTGAACACCAGCCGTTCACTGGCCCTCAAGGCGCTGGACATCGGGGGCAACTCGTGAATCCGATTCCGCCCGTGGGCGCAGTGCCCGTTGAACAGTTGTCCGCGGTCTTTCCTGAAG
Source organism: Ramlibacter sp. (assembly GCA_028292245.1). Classification (GTDB taxonomy): domain Bacteria; phylum Pseudomonadota; class Gammaproteobacteria; order Burkholderiales; family Burkholderiaceae_C; genus Ramlibacter. Next base: position 43,617 of record JAQGMS010000280.1, on the reverse strand, counting down.
ACATGGTGCCGGAGGCGCGTGCGGCCGCTGCGGACCCCGCCGGGGGTTTCTCGCAGATGGTCAGCCAAGGTCTCGCAAACGTCAACGAAGGACTCGTCGCCAGTCAAGTGGGCCTGCAGCGGATCGCCACGGGCGACACTCAGAACGTCCACCAAGTGATGATCCAGCTGGAAGAAAGCCGTCTTTCTTTTCAACTGATGATGCAGGTGCGCAGCCGCCTGCTCGAGGCGTACCAGGACGTGATGAAGATGCAAATCTAGGCATCTCTCGACCACGCTTGACTGAACTTCTACTACGCCTCATCGACTCGACTTTCACTGGAGATTTACGTGCTTAAGGACTATTGGAGCGCGCTAGGCCCGCCGGCGCGCGCGGGACTGCTGCTGGGCATCGCCGTCATCGTAGCGTCGATGATGGGCGCGGCGGTGTGGCTATGGCGAACCGACTACCAAGTCCTCTTCGCCGACCTCAAGCCGCAAGACACCGCCACCATGGTGGCGGAGTTGGATCGCATGAAGGTGCCCTACAAGATCGGTGGCGACGGGAACACGATCCTGGTTGATGGCGCCGTCGTACACGCCACGCGGCTCAAGCTCATGGGCAAGGACTTGCCGCTGCACGGCGCCGCGGGGTTCGAGCTTTTCAACAACGCTGATTTCGGCATGACCGAGTTCGCGCAGAAGATCAACTACCAGCGAGCGCTGCAGGGCGAAATCGCCCGGACCATCATGTCGCTGGCTGAGGTGCGCGACGTGCGCGTTCACCTGGCTCTGCCCGAGGAAGGGCTTTTCAAGCGATCGGCAAGCAAGGCCAAGGCTGCGATCACGCTAAGCCTGAAGACCGGTCAATTTCTGCGCGCTGAACAGGTCAGTGGCATCCAGCGGCTGGTTTCGTCCGCCGTGCCCGGGATCGCCACGGAGGACGTCACCATCGTTGACGAACAAGGCGTTGCGCTCACCCGCGTCGCATCGGGTGAGACGGGCGCGGACCTTGGGTCGGGGCGCCTGGATTTGAAGCGCGAGACCGAGGCCCAGCTATCGCGCAAGGCAACGCAAGTGCTCGAGCGAGCCTTTGGCCCGGGCCAAGCCTTGGCGAGCGTCGACGTGACCTTGAATATGGACCAGGTGAAAGTCACGACTGAGGATGTTTTGGGATCCTCTCCGAACCCAGGCCAACGCACGGCCGGGGTCATGGTGAAAGAGCGCGAAGTCGCACGTGATGCCGGGCCCCCATTGAGCGGTCAAGCCGACGCGGGCGGGAGAGTCGGCAACACTCAGCGCGAGGTCGAATACCAAGTCGGGCGCCGCGTCGAGCAGGTGACGAGCCAGGCCGGTGCGATCCGGCGACTCCAGGTACTGGCGGTCATCCGTCAACCCATGAATGAGCCGCAGATTGAGCAAATGCGCTTGCTGGTCTCGGCGGCGGTGGGGGCCGTGAGCGATCGCGGCGACACGGTGGTCGTGCAGAGCCTCAATGCCTTTGAACCGGCGACGCAGCAGCACCCAGCCGGCGCGACTGGGGCGTCCGCTGACGCGATGCCCGCTGCACAGTCGTCGAATGTAGCGCCGGTGGCTGTCGAGCGAACGATTGTTTTTGGTTTGGCAATCTTGTCCGCTGTCGTCCTGGCCGCGGTAGTTTGGCTGGTGCGGCGCCGCTCGCGGGTCCGCAAAGTGCGGACGCTCGATGCCGACCAGCGCCAAGTGGTTCTGTCGCAGATGCAACAATGGCTGCAAGCACCGGCCGCCGCGAAGGCAGGCGTTGGGCATGACGAGATGAACCTGGGTGCTCGGCTATGAGCGGACGCGACCAATTCATCGCCTCGTCGGACGAGCACGCGCTTCGCCGGTGCGCTCTCACGCTCCACGCGCTTGCCGCGGATGACAAGAGCTGGATGATGGCTAAGCTTTCTCCCCTGCACCGACCGGAAGTCGAACGGCTCCTCCAGGAACTGCAGGCGCTGGGAATTGCGCCTGACCGCGACGTGGTGCGGCAGGCCCTGAATACAGCGGATCACGCTTCGGTCTCGTCAGCTGCGGCCCCACGTGCGACGGCTGTATCCGGGCGAGGGGCAGATGAATGCGCCTTCGGGATGCTAGCGGATGCGCAGCTCGGCGAGTTGGCGCAGCTGCTCCAAGGCGAGCCCGCCGTTGCGGCAGCGCAAGTGGCGACGATGTGCCGCGAATCGGACGTGCCACGCGTGCTGGCGCAGCTGAATGCGTCCAAGCGCCGTCAAGTCCAGTGGATGCTTGGGACGTCGGCCCTGAGTGCCGCCTCCCTTTCACAGGCACCAAAGCTCCGGGAGGCGCTGCGTCAGGAGATCGCAGCCCGTCTGTCGGTCGGCACATCCTCTACGCCGTTTTCGACCCCGGCGCGGGAAAGCTTGTCCACCCGCGTCCGGGCTTTTGTCCGGCGCTGGGCGTGAATAGCGCGGAGCACGTCAAGATGGACCGCATCTCCAAGATTCTGCGTGGCGTTGCCCTGCACGAGCAGCCATTCGCGTTGTCGCCCCCGGGCAGCCGTGCGGCGCTGCAAGGTGCCGCCGGTTTCGCTCTCCCGTTGGTCTCCCCGGTACGCCACCAGGATGGTGCGGCGGTGCGCGACCGGCAGGCCGAATACCAACGTGGCTGGAACGACGGCCAGGCCAAAGAACGGTCGCAACGCGACGAGGCTCAAGACGCCGCGCAAGCGCAAGCGAGCCAGCGCGGATTTGAAGAAGGCCAACGGAAGGGACAAGCGCAAGGGCGCATCGAGGGTTTGCAGGAAGCAAAGGCGCAAGCTGACCGCACCGCCGCGCAAACGGCAGAGGCAGCTCAGGCGGCGCATGCAGCGGCTGTCCAGCAAACGCGCCAATACCTGGAACGCCTGGACGCAATGGTGAACCAGGTGGCCGCGCAAGCCATACAAGTGGTTGCAGACGCCGAGGAAGATATGGTTGCCCTGGCTCACGAGGCACTGTGCAGGATCTTGGGCCAGGAGGCCGTCAACGCTGTCGCGCTTCGTTCCATGGTCGCGCATTTGCTTGAGCAACATGGCCACAACGCCGACTTGGTCGCGCACGTACACCCCGATGATTTTGAGGTGCTCGCCGCCAGTGAGGGTCCGGCGAACCGCAAATGGAACTGGGCTGGCGACACGTCGGTGAAGCTTGGGGGAGTCATCCTCCGCTCCGCCCATGGCAGCCTCGACGCGCGACTGGAGGTCCAACTGAGGGCCATTGGAATGGCGCTGACTGAAGCTCGCGTGCAGCGAAAGGTTGCGGCATCTGTGCAGGGCGCGGCGTCATGATGACGGAACTCGCCTCCTACAGGGCGGCCATTGGAACGGCCCAGCTCACTCGCCGCGCCGGTAGCGTTCGCCGAGTCGGCGGCCTTGCGATGGACGTCCAGGGCCTGGATGCCGCCGTCGGGGAGATGTGCACCGTCTGGCCGCGCCCACATGCCGCCAACGCCACCGCAGGCAATCCCGTGCTCGCCGAGGTCGTGGGCGTACACACGGATCATTTGGCGCTAATGCCCTATGGATCGGTTGAGGGGCTGACCGCGGGCTGCGAAGTGGTCGCGCAGGGAAGACAGTCACTGCTGGGTGTGGGCGACGCGCTACTCGGGCGCGTCATTGATGGCTTTGGAGCGCCGCTCGATGCCGGCAAACCACCGCAAGTGACACAGCACCGCCCGTTGCGTGCGGCACCCACGAACCCGATGGATCGGCCGCGAATCGAGCACATGCTCGAAACCGGGGTACGCGCCATCGATGGGCTGCTGACTCTGGGCCGGGGTCAGCGGATGGGAATCTTTGCCGGCAGCGGTGTCGGCAAGAGCACGTTACTGGGCATGATCGCCCGCCACGTCAAAGCCGATGTCAACGTCATCGCACTGATTGGCGAGCGCGGCCGCGAGGTGAAAGAGTTCATCGACAAGCAGCTTGGGCCGCAAGGATTGAGCCGCTCGGTCGTCGTGGTGGCCGCTTCGGACCAACCCGCGCTAAGTCGCATCCGCGCAGCTTACGCAGCTTTGACCATCGCCGAGTTTTTTCGGGACAGTGGCAAGCACGTGCTCCTGACCATGGATTCCGTTACCCGGTTTGCGATGGCGCGGCGGGAGGTGGGACTGGCCGCCGGCGAGCCGCCCACGGCGCGCGGCTACACGCCTTCAGTATTCGCGCAACTGCCTGAGCTTTGTGAGCGTTGCGGCACGGGAGCGACGGGCGGTTCGATCACGGCCCTCATGACGGTGCTGGTGGAAGGCGATGACCTCAACGAGCCGGTTTCGGACAGCATGCGGTCGATCCTGGACGGCCACATCGTCCTGTCGCGCCAGCTCGCGCATTCCGGGCAGTACCCAGCTATCGACGTGCTTCAAAGCGCAAGCCGAATCATGCCCGACGTCACGAGCCCAGGCCACCGCGAACTGGCCATCGAAACCGTCAAGCAGTTGGCGCTGCTCGAACGCAACCGCCAGATGGTGGACATTGGAGCCTACGAGGCCGGCAGCAACAAACAGCTCGACCACGCGCTGTCATTGCAGCCGCGGCTGCTCGACTGGCTGCGGCAGCGCGAAGGCGGAGCGCCCGCGCAGCAAAGCCTCGCCAACCTAGGCGAGGCGATGAAAAGTCCGGGCGCCAAAGTCCCTGCAAGGAATGCATGATGGCCGGACTTGACCTGCGAGGATTTGACTACGCCCTGGAGTCCGTGCGGACCCAGCGCCGATGGCAACTGGACGCCGAGCTCGTTCGCTTGGGTGACCTGAAACGCCGGCTCGCCGAGTGCTGCGCAACGCGAGATGACCTAAACCGACAGTCCGAACTCCAAGCCGAAGAGGCCGCGCATGCTTGGCAATCGCGACGCGACCCGGCAAGCCACGCGCGCTTGCTGGGCTACCTTGCGAGCTTGCATCAGCGCAGGTCCGAGGTCGAAGTCGACATTCACGCATTGACGGAGTCGGTGCGTGAAACCCACCGGCAGTGCGCCCGGAAGCAAACCAGAGTGCAGGTGCTCGACGAGCATCGCACCGCTTCACAGAAGGCATACGTGCTCCAGTTGCAAAGAAAGATCGATGCCGAAGCGGACCGCGACTGGTCCGCCCGAAGCACCAGCCGCGAAACGGCGAAGGACTTCAAATGAAGGACGTCGCATTCAACCCCGCCGTTTCATTGGCCACGCCTGCGAAGCCTGGGACCCGCACCAGTGAAGGCAGTCGTGACGAGCACGCCCAAGCCTGGCAGCGCGAAATGGAACGCTTGCAAATGGAAGCGTGGCTGGCACATTCGGTGGTGGGATACACCCCGTTGGCAACCGTGCCCACGCCTGCCGCGCCGCCGGCCGGCCTCGCGACGGCTTCACTTGTGGCCAGCGGACTTGCGGTCTCACTCCCGCCGCCTATGGCAACAGCTTTGACGGTGGAGTCTTCGGTTCCGGCGCCTGCTGGCGAGCCCACCGCGTATGAGGCGCCTCGCCAGAATCTGACACAGGAGTCGCGCGATACAGCGCATGGCCACTCGATTGAGCCACGCAAGGCGCAGCAGCCTGAGGGAGAAGCCCAGGTGACTCGCGAGGACCAACCCCAAGCCGAACACGCTCGGCCCGACTCTGGCCGGGTGCCGGTCGGTGCGGGTCCCGGCGCGCGAGTCGAGGCCCGCTCGCCTCGCGCTACTCCTGGCCAGCCCCCCGCCGCCCCGGCGGCTAGTGCAGAGACCTCGACAAGCGAAGCCGCGGCGGACAAGGGGCGCCGCATTGAAGCTCGTGACGATGGAGGCGCAAATCCGCATGCAACTCCATCCACTGCTGGTGCGCGGCAAGACACGCCCAGCCGCGATCCGCAAATCCCATTCGACTCTCAAGAGCTAGCTCGATCGTTGCAGAGTTTTGGCAGAGTTGAGCTCACTGCGACTTCCGCGAGCCCGAGAGCACAGCCGGGTGCAAGCTGGCCGTCGTCTGTCGCTATCAATGCTAACGGCCAAACATCCTTGGAACTGCAGCCCCCACAAGCGGATATCCACTCCGGCCCAGTGCCTTCGCCGGCCTCGGCCGACGCCGAGCCGCAGACAGGCGCGTTGCAGGCAGACCAAGCGCGCGAGTATCGAGCAGCGCGCAGCGCGCATGCGAGTCCTGCCAAGCCCGTGAGCCGTACAGCGGGCGAGGCTCCCGCGGACATTCGGGTTCACGCCGAATGGTCCTCGCAGGGCGTGCGGTTGTGGCTGGGCGTGGACGCTCAGGCGCTGAATGACGTCGGGCCGATGGCGTCACACCTGCAGCACTGGATGGCCACGCAGGGAGTCCGTCTCCTGTCGATGACATGCAACGGCAGACTGCTGGTCGATCGTGAGAGCGAGCAGGGCCGATCGTTCGAAGCATTCACCGCCGCTTCGGATCAGTCGCAATCGCAACCTGGGCTCGGCGGTCGCGCGCTTGGTGCAGCCAATTCCAGCTATCTCAAACCGTAGGATATTTGATGACTGTCAGTTCCGTCTCCGCCAGCCCGTCCACTACCCAAGCCAATCCGCTGGGGATGGAGGATTTCCTGAAAATCCTGCTCACGCAGCTGACCTATCAGGATCCGCTCAAACCCATGGACAACCAGCAGTTCATGGCCCAAATGGCGCAATTCACGTCGCTCCAGCAGACCCAGCAACTCAACGACAAGATGTCGCAGCTGATCACCAACCAGGCGTCGCTTCAATCGGTGGGCCTTATCGGACGCATGGTGGACTTCACCTCCAGCAGCGGCGTAGCCCTGACCGGTAGCGTCGCGGCGATTTCACTGGCGGGTGATTCTCCCGCCCTCTCGGTCACCACCACGTCCGGTGCTTTGCTGTCGGGCATCAGTCTCGGACAGATCACCGCGGTGCGCTGATAGACCACCGCACCGCCATTCCTTTCATTCACCCACACAGTTACACCATCAGGAGATCGACGTGCTCAATTCCATCTATGTCGGAATGACCGGCTTGCAGGGCTACTCGCAAGGCTTGCGAGTCATCGCCAACAACACAGCCAACCTCAATACCCCCGGCTTCAAGAGTTCAAGCCTTCAGTTCGCTGACATGTTCTACAGCAACAGCAACTCGGGTTCCGGGACGATGCAGGTCGGCTACGGCCTCAACACTGCGGGCACTGTGCTCAATTTCCAGCAGGGCGAACTGCGCCAGACCGGCAATAGTCTCGACCTGGCGATCGACGGGCAGGGACTATTCACTGTACGGGACGACAGTGGCAATCTCCACTACACGCGCGCAGGTCAATTCACGTTCAACGAGGACGGCGTCCTGGTCAGCCGGGTAGACGGCGCCAAGGTCATGGGTCAGGATGCAAACGGCGCGATCGGCGAGATCAGCATCGCCGGTAAGGGTACGGTCCCAGGCAAGGCCACGACCACGGCGACCTTCAGTGGCAACCTTTCGAGCACTGCCGCCACGCAGACGGTGGGCTCGGTCAAGGTCATCGACAGCGTGGGCGGCGAACACATGTTGAGCGTCAATCTGGTGAACGACGGCGCGACGACACCCGGAGCCTGGACTGTGCAGCTGATGGACGGCGCCTCCGTCGTTGGCTCGGGCCAGATCGTCTTCAGCAACGGCACACCTCAGGCAGCCAACTCCAGGGTCAATATCACCTACACGGCCGCCGGCCTGGCCGCGATCCCCCTGACGCTTGATTTCAGCTCCAATGTCACTTCTTACGCGTCCGGTAACCTTTCCACGTTGGCCTTTGCCTCGCAGGATGGCTCCCTGCCGGGATCTTTGACGAGCCAGAGCTTCGATGCATCCGGGACGCTGGTACTGGCCTACTCGAATGGCCAAACGGTCAAGGGCTCGACGCTGTCGCTCGGCCGCTTCGATAGCCTGGACGCGGTCGCTGCCAGAGGCAACAACCAGTTTGACGCGACCAACAGCTTGGCTTGGCACACCGGCGTGGCCGGCGACGGCAGCTTCGGCGCCGTGCGTTCGGGCATGGTCGAACTCTCCAACGTAGATTTGTCGCAGGAGTTCAGTGACTTGGTGATCATGCAGCGGGGATACCAGGCGTCTTCGCAGGTGATCTCCACCGCCAACGACATGCTGCAAGAACTCTTCCAGATGAAGAAGTAACTTCCCATGGCTTCCAGCGTTCTCTATCCATCGAGCCCGGCGTTTGACGACGCTGCAGCCCTCGCTCGCCCTTTGATCTGGCGATCTGGCCAGGAACTCGCCGATGTGTCGGCACGCCTGTCGCCTGCGTGGACCCAATGGCAAAGCGACTGGTTGCCGGATGAACGAGCGGCTTCGACCGCCAAAGTGGTCTGCCGCTTGGCGCATGAGGATGCGTCCTCCCGCGCGGCAAACTGGTCACTGATAGGACTCGGTTCGGGCGCATGCGCCTGGGTCGATGCACCGCAGGATGGCGCAGCGCGCGCGTCTGAGTGGCTGTTTCAAACCGAGCAGACGCAGCGACCGTCATCCGACGGTGTTGCGCGTTCGGTCGCGGTGAAAGCCTGGGCCTCGCTGATGGATGAATTGCGAGTTGTCCTGGATCTCAAGGAGTCGCCTGCAGCCGAGCAGCCGGAATCCGCAATCTTCAAACCTTGGTCGGGCGCGATCAGGGTTTCCCTCCAAAACGATTGCGGTCACATGCTCACCCTCCTGCTCAACGCGGCATGCGTAGGCAAATTGGTTGTGGCTGTCGCACGCGTCGCGTCAGCGCCGAGTGTCAAGGGAGCTGACTTGATTTCGCTGAATCAGGCGATAGCACAGCGTGGACTTACGTTGAAAGTGCAGCTCGCTCCATGCGAGCTGGACATCGGAACGCTTGAAAGCCTTCAAGTTGGCGACGTTGTGCCGCTTGCTCACCCACTGGAGTCTCCGCTGCGGGTCAGCGTGAACGGCGCACCGGTATGCGCCGCATACCTCGGCCGGCGAGGCGAACACAAGGCCATCGAACTGGTGCGCACCGGCGCAACCGCGTAATTTTCAAAGCAATACATCATGAATCACGATTACATTTCCGCGCAGCCGCAGGCCCCGCGTGCCCCCGTAGCGCAAGTCATCAGCCTGGACGAGCTGCATAGTGAAGACTCCAATGGCTCCCAAGACGCCGCAGCCGTGGTGCTTGGAGAAGCCAATCCGCTGCATGGCGTTCGCACCACACTGCAGGTCTGCGTTGGCGAGGTTGACATCACAGTGGGTGACCTGGTCAACGCCAAGGAGCATCAAGTACTTGTACTTGACCGTGCGGTAGACCAGGCAGTCGACCTGCTGCTGGGAGGCAAGATCGTGGCGCGCGGTCAACTGGTCGCGGTCGATGGCAAGTTCGGGTTGCGTATCACGGAGCTTCCAGTTCCGCTCAAAGTTTGAGCCTGGCGATGCGCAAGGGTGTTTTCCTCTTTGATGTGATTCGCCGCGCCTGCACGGTGCTTCTCATGTCGCTCGCGTTTGGCCAGGTTTTCGCGGCTTCGCCCGGGTCCGCCGATGCGCAGGTACCGGCGTCTGGCGTGGTCGAGGCCGAACGTCGCTCAGCTTCGGGGAAATTTCCGGATCTTCCGCTCAAGCGGGATTCTGATCCGGCAACGCCAGGTATGGGTTCCGCAATCTGGGCGATCGCTGTGCTGCTGGCGGTTCTGGCCGCGGGCGGCGTGCTGCTTCGCAAGGGCAAGCGACCGCAGTTCAATCGAAACTGGCGTGATTTTCTCAAGCCGAAGAGTTCTTTGTCGGCGGCCAAGGTGCTCAGCAAGACGGGTTTGACCGCGCAAGCGAGCCTGCATGTCGTCGAATGGAATGGCGAAGAGATGTTGTTGGGCTGCACCCAGGCATCGGTGGCAATCCTGGCGCGTCGTCCGTTGACGGCCGCGAACGGGGAGAGTGCCCAATGAAGTTATCCATGACCTTGCTTCGCGCGCTGACGACGATGACCGTCGCGTTAACCGTCGGAATGACGGCGATGGCGCAAGACCTGCCCGACGAGGCGGCGGTGGCGCAAGCGCAGATGCAGCCAGAGGGCAATGCTGCTCCCGCTCCTTTGAATGAAACGCCTGCGGCTTCGGAAGCGCCCGCCCCGGCCACGGCAGCAGCATCGGCGAGTCCGCCCATTACCAGGGCGGCCAAGCGGATTCCACCTCCGGCCGCTGTGGCGCCCACGGCGGCGGCGGGTTCCACACCCAATCCCCTAACCAGCCCTTCCGGCGAAACGGCCCAAGCGATGCGAGTGGTCGTGGGCCTCACCACGCTGGCAATCTTGCCTGCCTTGCTGGTCTGCCTCACGTCCTTCCTGCGCATCATCATTGTCCTGTCGATGCTGCGCCACGCGGTCGGAATGCCTGAAACCCCTCCCAACACGGTGCTGATCGGGCTGGCCTTGTTCTTGACTCTTTTCACGATGTCTCCTGTGCTGGAAAAGCTGAACCAGGACGCGGTGCAGCCTTTCATGGGCGGCAAGATGAGCGTCCAAGCGGCCTACGAAAAGGGAAGCGGACCGCTGCGCGAATTCATGGTGCGGCAAACCCGGGAGCAAGATCTTGGCTTGATGGTCGAGTTGTCCAAGGCCAAGCGGCCCGAAAGCATGTCTGACATCAGCAATGTGCAACTCGTGCCGGCATTCATGCTGTCCGAGCTGCGCGCCGCGTTCCAGATCGGCTTCGTGATCTTCTTGCCATTCCTTCTGATCGATCTGATTGTCTCGAGCGTGCTGATGGCGCTGGGCATGATGATGATGCCTCCAACAACCGTCGCGCTCCCGCTGAAAATCCTGATGTTCATCCTGGTGGACGGATGGAGCATCGTGTTGCGAGCGTTGGTAGGTTCATTTCATTGACGCAAAATGGGACTCGACGCAACCCCCGAGGCGCACGGGCCTCGCGATATGGCCGCAGCATCGACTGAGCTCGGCTTCGAGGATCGGCAGGCGGCGGAAAGTGCCTTGTGGGGCTTGTGGCGCGGCAACGCCGACGAGGCCGCCAGACATCAGCTGCTCACTTTGCATCTACCCTATGCACGCGTCGTTGCGGCCTCGTACTACGCCAAGCGCATCCACAACGAGATCGAGTTCGCGGACTACCACCAGTTGGCCTCGCTCGGTCTGATAGATGCGATGGAGCGGTTCGATCCGGGTGTTGGCGTCCAATTCCGCACCTTCGCCGCCAGGCGGATGCACGGCACGATCCTCGACGGATTGGAGCAGTCTACCGAGAAGCAGCAACAGATCGCGGCCAAACAGAGGCTGCTGGCCCAGCGCCGTGCCGACATCAAGCAAGCTGCTGCCGAAGAGACCAACGCCCAGCCGGGCAAGCCAGGCGCGCGCGGGGCAGATCAGATGTTGCGCTATGTGGCAGAAGCTGGATTGGCTTTCGCCCTCGCATGGATTCTGGATGGCACCGGCATGGTCGACAGCGGCGAGCAGGGTCACACCGTGCCCTTCTATCGCAACGCCGAAATGAAGCAGTTGCGCGAGCGCGTTGCCGGCCTGGTGAATTCGCTTTCCGAGCAGGAAAAGAGTGTCATCCAGAGGCACTACTTCCAGGAAGTCCCGTTCGAGGAGATCGCGCAGCAGATGAAGCTTTCGCGCGGCCGGATATCGCAGATTCATCGCAAGGCGCTCGAAAGGATCAAGGAATCCCTGCGGGGCCAAAACGGCTGCGACGTTGCCTGGTAGGCGAGGGCGTTAGCGCCTCGCGGATTTGAGGAGCAGCTGCGCCGCTTCGCGCGATGCATGTGCCAATTCGGGGTCGGACTCCATTTGTTGCTGAACGTGATCGACCATCTGGGCGAACGCCGGATCGGTCACGAGTTCTTGACCCAGCTCGGATAGCAAGACAGTCTCAAGAAAAATTCTCAGAGCCTTGCGCTCTTTTTGCGTGTCGTCAGGGTCGATCAATCCGATGCGGGCGGCCACAAGAGTGGCCAAGTCAGTTGTTGGAGCTGCGGATCCCGAACGTACTGGCGTGCGAGTGCCCTTTGTCGCTGCCTGTCGCTGCCGAAGGGTCTTCACTTGTCCGCGAATCAGCGCTGCAAGTTGGTTGGTCGGGTCGATTGAAGTCACTGGCGTACCTTGGTCGGATTCTATTCGCTGGGAAATCCGAGAGATGCCGACTCGAAACTGGGTGAGACGTTCATTTTCTGTGTGTCGGGAACGCGTACCGCTTTCGCGGCCGCCGTAAGGAACTGCACGAACTGGAGGATGCTCAAGCAGCGCATCCGGCGCAGCGAACCCCGATCAAATGGAGGCAGACCGCACATGTGGCGGCACTGGCGCGCCTGCAAACCACCCGAATCGCGCCGAAAGCAAACCGAGATGAAGCGCTCGCGAGCGCATTAACAAGCAGCGAGGGGACCGAAAGCCGCGCGTGCGTCACTCCGGATGTCAGCGGCTCAGAAGTGGCCTTGTCCCGCGCCTATGTGGTTTTTCAATAGCGTAGGCGGGTGAAAATGGCCTGCCGTCGCCAAGCGATCACAATCCCAGCAGCACTACTCGTCAGCTGGAGGGCCGACCTCTGACCCGACCTGCAACCACGACCCACGTCGCTGACTAACCCTGCGCTCGATGCTCAAGCTCTCTAGATGCTCTCCAGGATCTTCCTGCGATAGGGGTGTCCGCGCAGCGCCAGTCCATGATTTCACATGTGCTGCGAGCTTCGCCATCCCCTCTGGTTTCAACTGGCTCAGGTCAACTTCATGCTGTGTGCTCAGGTTGCCGGGAGCGTAGCGAGCAGACAAGTCGCGCGTGAGCCCTTGCAGTTCGTCCGGTAACTTTCTCGCCAGCTTGTAGAGGGGTTGCGATCGCTCTTCTTCTGGCAATGCAGAAAAGTGATGATTGATGGCGCCGAGGTCGGTCTTGAGGTCGGGGCCCCAAACGAACATCTGGTCCGGCCGCAAGAACTCTGGAGCGCAGGCGCGATGCAAACGATCGCTGGAGACAAATATGTGACAGAAGGGTAGGTAGAGAAGGTAGGCGATGTCCACCTTGTTGCTTGCTCGCTCCGCGGCAATGTGATGCGCACCGATTGCGATCGCAAAGAATGCCTCTACCGCAAGCGCATGGGCGGCATAGGGTGCGAACTGCCTGAACGCCGGTTTGCCCATGTACTTCCAGCGAGCCTTGATTTCCTCTCGAGGACCGGACGGAATGCCAAGTACATCAAGTGCGGCGTCGAAGCGGCCGCCGCTCTTTGTCATCGCCGTAGTGGTCCATTCCGCCAAGCGCCTGGCATCGGCTAAGGACTTGCAAGCCTTTGGCCCAACTCCCACTGACTTCATCGCGGTCCGAAAACCTTCCAGATTCACCCCCTGTACCCGCTCTCGCCAGATATGAGCGAAGGTCTGTTCGATCTCGAGAAACCGTCCCGCTTGCCACCGTGAGAACGCCTTGGCTTCTGGCGGGTAGTTTATGACTGCACCAACTTTCCCGTCCTTCATCACTCTGCTGGCGCCAGCGACCGGGACTTGTCCCGTCATTGGAACAGGACGTCCTAGCAAGTCGTACACGCACAGATGTTGATGGTAATAACACGGTGTTCCAGACCACTCCGGCGTCTTCGACGCAATGATCGCGACCTCGTCCTCAGCCGATCTTCCGTCCCTCGGCGCCTTGGCGAGATCAGCCAAGGTTTCTGCAAAAAACAGCGGCGCGATAACCGGACTGTAGAAACGATCGAACCAGACAGACTCGTCAAGGCTCAGTCCTTGAAGAAAGGACTTGTCAAAGAGGGTGTTCGGGCCCATCCGACGAGCATAGACCGAAAACACAGGGGACACTCTCGTCGCGATTCGGGCAAGCTCGAAATGTTAAATGCCGCGAAAGTGCCGTTTTCCGCATCACGCGGAGCAGTGTGGCCGGCCTGTCCAAGGGGTTGCGATTCGCTCTGACGTCCCTAGCTCCACTGGATAGCGAGGCTCGAACAATTGCGGTCACCGAGCATCAAGTACGAGAAACGTGCTTCCCGGTCGAATGAGCTTTCGTTGTTTCGAGGATTGAGGATGGGGGAATCTTCAAACAGCGGACCTTTGTTCGAGCCGCGCGCTGCCTTGACATGCGGCTGACTAGGCTACGGATGCTTCTGCGACCAGAAATTTTGATTCAGAAAGTGCGGCCTGACTCCTTCGAGAGCAGGAACGGTCTTCGAGAATTGCTGAACGCTGCAGTTGAACTCGATGTGCCCATCAACTAGCACGGTATTCTCGGCCGCAAATCTCGAGATGTGTTCTGCTTGGCTATCTTGGATGCCTTCCTGAAAATAGAGCCAGCAGATTTCGCCCACGGGGAACGTCTGCTTTCTCACCAATATAGTTTTGATGGGATGCCCACCACAAACTAGGCGGAACTCCGCTCGATCGAGCTCCACAGGAACTGGCCCCAAATTGATTATCTGCAGGTATACAGTGGCTGACGCCGGAGGGGCTAGGTTCACCATTACCGGATCATGCCGAGGTCGGATGTCAACATAAACCAGATCAGCAAGCCGCTGTTTTGTGAAATACATCCGAAGCAAGAAGCCTGGTAAGTGGCGGGCGATCACCCATAGACCCTTAAAGGCGATGCCTTCTAATCCATTCATGCTTGACCTCGCTATTGGAGCAGGGGCGACCTGCAATCAGGGCTAGCGTACATCAGGTCTGCGGAAGCGCGGATCGTCGCGGATGGTATAGAGTGCTTCACCCAAGGAGGAATCGCCAGTGAACAAGCGCGGTGGGGGCAAGGCAAAGGGCGGACGCTCACCGAAAACAAGGTTTGTGGACACGCCCGCGTTGCAGGCCGACAAGTCACAGCCGGATTCCCTCGCACGTGTGAAGCGTGCATTGCAAGAGGGCGCGGCCATGCAGTTTGAGCATTTTCTGGCGGAGGTGATCAGTCAACTGGCGGGCGTGCCGGTTTATGTGCTGCGAAGCGGCTACCAAGCCGGCGCAGATGCAGCGGCAACAGGGGCGCGGCACCTTCGAGTCGAGTGCAAGCGCTACCAAGACTCAACGGCCCTCAGTGAGCGGGAGTTGTTGGGCGAGATAGAGCAGGCGTGCACACTCGATCCGGCCCTGGAACTTTGGGTACTGGCGACCACTCGCGCCGTTGATGGTTCGCTGAGAGCTTCACTGCGGGCGAAGGGCGAAAAGGAAGGCATCGCGGTCGAAATTCTCGACTGGGGAAGATCCGCAACTGCCGTTCCGGACTTGGCCGCGTTGTGCGTTTGGAACCCCGCTTTGCTCTTGCAGTACTACCCGGATATCGCTTTGAGCGAAATCGAAGCGGTCAAACCGTTTGCGGCCGAGCCCGTGGCGGCGATTCACAAGAACTTTGAAACCTGGAATCTTGGATTCGAACGATTGCGCTCTACTGCGACGTCGCGGTTGAAGGCGCTCTGGACGAAACCGGAAGAATCCTGGTCTCAACTGAATCAAATGGTCGCTGGCGGCACAACCGGAGTAGTGCAACGCGTTTTGGTGAACACGGCGTTGGATGCCTGGTGGGCGCGAGCGTCTGACACGGTCAGTCCTCTCGCCCTGATCGGACGCGATGGCGTTGGGAAAACTTGGGCGGCCGTTTCTTGGCTGAGGGCGCGACACGAAGCGCTGCCAATCACATTGTGCCTATCCAGTGCCGCCGCTTCACGAATGCGTGGTGCGACTGAGTATGGGGTGTTGGAATTGATTGGCGAACAGCTATTCATTGCGACCGGCACACGTGATGTCCTGCATTGGATCGCGCGCGCGAGGCGCCTGCTGCAGCGCCCGCCGGAGGAAGGGACAGTTCTGTTGCTCTTGCTGGATGGGATTGAGCAGGCACCGTCGTCGCGTTGGGAAGAGCTCCTTAGGGTTCTGCAAGGCTCGATGTTCAAGATCGGCGTACGGGTCGTCCTGACGTGCCGAACCTACTACTTCGAGGAAACACTCGGATGGCTGAGGACGTTGGCCTCGGCAGCGAGCGCCGTTCTTGTCCAGCCATACGACAAGACTCCCGGCGGCGAGCTCGATCAAGCCCTCCAGTTTCACGATCTTCGACGGGAGCACTTCCCCCCAAACCTCATCGACCTGATTTGCGTTCCGCGGCTGCTGACTCTTGTCATTCGCATTCGCTGCTCTCTGCCCGAACAAGGGCTCATTACCGTACATAGGTTGCTGCTCGAGTACGGCAAGGACACGCTAAATCGGCCAGATCGATCATTTGGCGCTGTCGACTGGGAGGATTGGTTGGTGTCCATTGCGAGGCAGTACATGAAGGAGATCGAGCAGCAAAATGGAAACACTCCGCGTCTGCCAGTGCTAACAGTTCGCCAAATTATTGAATCCGTGGCGCGCCGTGATCTGCAAGCAGACGATGTCTCCCGTCGGCTGGGCCAGATTGTGGATGGTCCGGCTTTGCGCGGGCGTAACCTGTCTAGTCTCGAACTTAGCCCTGAAACCCTGCACCTCGCCTTGGCGGTTGCCTTGGTGCGGCATCTCGAGCTTGCTCCACAGGGAGATGTGAAGGAAGCCCTCCTGGGATGGTTGGACACAGTGAGAGGCATCGACGAAGTGGCCGATATCCTGGACGCCGCTGTAGCGTTGTGTTTGGCGAAAGGTCAATTGGCAGGAAGGCTGCTGCCTGCGATCCTCAATGAATGGCTACGGTGCCAGACGTTTCCGGAGCGTTCGCGGCGTGATTTGGCTGCCCAATCGCCGGCTCTCGCCAATCTTCTCTTGGACATCCTCGAGGAGGAGGGGCCGTTTAGCCGCTCCCCGGCGCTGGAACTCGCTTCAGACGCATTGAGAGCGGTGCCCAGTACTTCCGCGGCGCGCAACGACATCCTGTCGCGACTGCGGGCGTGGAATTCGATAGTGTATGGGCGGCGCAGAGAAGAGTCAGTTAAGACTGACGGGTCGCGGGGAGCGCAGCTCTCCCACCTGCGAAGCATGGTTGGCAGAGACGAGGTGGGGCGAGTTCTGGCGCTTGGCCACGAAATTTCGGTCGTGCCAACGGAGCATGCGGACTTTGGGTCGCTAACGGCATCGGTGTTGAAGCCTGGCCCGCTTGCCGATGCAGTGGAGCTACTCTTGCGGGCTGCAGTTGCGAGTTCATTAGAGTGGCACGATCCCCACTGGCAGGGGTTGAAGTGGCTAGTGCTACTCAATGAAGTCGATGCCGAGGAAACCCGCATGAAACTGCGCCGCGGTGCGAAGTCGATACAGGCAGTCCAAGCGGCGCCACCGTTGAACTCAGTGCTACCGAGCAAGGTTGCCACACTACTGCTCTGGATGTGCGGGACGGAAGAGGATGAGCAGGCTGGAATAGCAATAGCGCCAGCTGAGCGAGAAGAGGTCGCCTACGAATCCGCTTACTTGGCTGATCCAGGAGCCAGTTTGTACCCTTTGGAGTATCGGCACGTCGGATTGGCGCTGAGCCGCACGGACGCGGCCCTGGGTTACCGCATCAATCGCACCTCCAACTTCCTTGCCGATCCTAAGGTAGTGCCGTCGGTCGATCTCTTGAGGGAGCTCCGAGCGGCCGCATACGAATTGGATTTGCCAAAAATCCACGCGCAGCGCTCACACTCGCGCGAGGACTATGACCTTGACGTGCTTGAACCGGCATTGGCGCGGTTTGAGCCGGAAGAGCACATTCATGTGGCGCGACGCCTCCTCCGAGAATACCTATCGCGTCGTGGGGACCAGCGATACATGGCGGCCGTCGCTGCGCGGAAGCTAGTTCTGTTGGTGGGGCCTGAAGAGGCAGCCGCGGCCTTGTCAATGCGCAACGCGGGGCCAGACTCCGACGCCAATCATGAGCACTTCATTGCCGCGGAAATGCTTAAGTTCGAGCTGCTGCACGCGCCACCACTTGAACAGCTTGCGTTGCTCGCGGATCACGGTCTCGGATACTTTCCAATTCCCCTGCTTCAGGCTATGAAGCAAATGCCAGCTGGAGCCCTCGGGGAGTTTATAAATCAGCGCGGCACGAGCGACCGGCACGCGATCGAAGCGGTCTTTGCCTATTTGGCAATGTTGGCTACGCGACCACCGGATGACACGCTGCAGAACTTGCTTCAGTTCACTGAGTCTGCAGACCACGATCTCCGCAACCTGGCTTTCGTTGGCCTCGCCAAGGCGGCACCGGTCGCTCTGGGCGAACACCTTTGGCTCACGGGGTGGCACTGGGAGCCGACCAGCAAAGGTTGGATGAATCGAGACGGTGCGACTGCGCTTGCCAGCGGCACGCCAACCCAACCGTTCAGCAACATTGCTGACCGGATTGGGCCGGCCGACTTGATCCGTGTGGCAAGAGCAAAGGGCGGGAATGCTGACGACATCCAGCTGGCCGCCACCATTCTCGGCGCGGCAATCGATCCTCCACTGGAGTTTCCCAAAGTGGAGGCGGACTTTTCTGTAGCGCGCAACGACCCCGACGGAAAGTCGAGATATTCGGTCAAGCCTAGGCGAACTTCGCATGTTTGGGACGACGAAGCCACGGCCGAGGCCCTGCAAGAGACGGTGCGCAAGGCTGTTGCTGCCGTGGCGCAGGCCCGTGCAGCGGGTGCAAGCCTCTTGCTTGCCGACATCAGTCTTGAGGATGCTCGGATCGTGGTCCAACATGCGCGCACCATCGTCGGGACGTGGTTGGAAGGCATGGAAGAAGGTGGCCGCGCCTTTCGCAGGCGAGTGGCCTTTTCAGATGGGCTTTTCGTCAGTCTTTGCGAGGCATTGCTGGAATTGGAGCCGTCCGTTGGAGCTTCCTTGTGGCGCAGCTTGAACCGCTTCATGATGGTGTCCTATCGCGGCGTCGCAGGCGTAAATGAACTTGTGCTCATGCTGTTTCGGGTCCCCGACTCATCGGATGTGAACGCCCTGCGCCAAGAGGTTCTATCAATTGAAAACTGCAACACGGATCTTGATCTCTTCGAGCTAGTCCTCGCCGCGCTCGCCGGAAACGGCAGGGCGTGGCTCCAACAGATCATAGAGCGTGATCTGTCCTCCCCCCATCTCTGGCATCGCAAGCGCGCGCTCATACTTGACGCGTTCTCCGCGGAGTTCGCCGTGAACCAGATGATCTGGCCGACGGGGCCATCTCAGACTTCTTGGGAGGTTCTACGGCGCTTGAAGTCCGTTTGGGGCAACAGATATGCGCTCTTTCGACACTGGTGGGCAAACTTCATCGCGGCCACGACTGTGGAAGAGGCGTACTCGGCTTGGACCGTATTCGCGTCCTGCGCGGATCGACGGGCTTGGCTCACCATAGGGGAAGACTTGGCGGCACTTCGTGAAGGCGACCCACTCTCTCGCCTGAAACTCCTACATTTCGAAGCAAACAAGGACGACCTGCGTCGCTCGATGGAAGATCACGAAAAGAAGGGTGGGCATCAGCTCGACGGACAGCTTTTCATGTGGACCACACCAACGCAATGGATGCGCTTTGAGTAACTCTTGCGGCGCACATGCGGTTATGTGGCGCGCTACTCGAACAGCACACCATCAGGCCGAAGCAACCGCCACCAGCGAACAAGCTTCTTCTCTCGCGTTGCGAACGCGCCTTCGAGCACGCCAAGGGCTAGATGCTGTGCGTCGTGGACATCGTGTTCCAGGCGTTCCTGGACCTTGTCGGTAAGCTCCGTTCGGACGCACCCTTGATAGCGCAGGTGCAGATCAAGGGCAAAGAGCATTTGAATCTGAACCCATCGTATGTGTCCCCATTCCGGTCCAACAATGTCGGCGCTTGGGAAGGGCGAGCGTGGATCCGGGGACGCCAGCCCGCGATAGAACGTCATGATCTGACTGACGTCGGCGATGGCGGCCTCGGCGTTAACGCGTTGTTGCTGGCGAATCTCAGTGTTCCCCGCTAGCAGCCCTGTAAACAAAGAAGGAATCGTCTCGGACAGCTGAAGGAGTCGTTCACTCTCCGCGGCCAGGCCCACTGCTTCATCGCGCAATGCTTCTAGTGCCGATTCAGGCAGCTGATAGCCATCTTCAACCAAGCCAGGATTGAACCTGAAGCGGATCCCGAGGGAGTTGGCTGATGGCTTTCCGCAAGGCTCGCCGGTCTTCAACTCACGTCGAAGAAGCTCTCCAACATGGTCGACCAATTCGACCGGATTTTCAGTAGCTGGAAGCTTGCCAAAGCAGCGGCGGCGTTGCAGCTCCGATGTCGTGATCAGTTCGTAAAATAACGCGCCCGACATCACTAGCTGATGAGTTTGGGACAGCGCGAGGATGTCCTGCTTGCGACTGCCCTGCAGGTAGTTCTTGTCCAGGACCACGGCTGGTTTCACGTGAATTCCTTCGGCGTCACGGCCGCCTCTGAATACACGTCATCTACAGACGTCCTGAGAAACAGTAGCAGCATCTTGTTCGGCCGGGTGGAGGCGTAAGGCTTTCCGGCGCGCGCGAACCCGTGCAACTCCAATGCGCGGTGCATGGGCAGGTTGACTTCCAGCGACGTCGCATAGGCCGAGGCTTGCGGCAGGTGGGCCACGAGCGCCCCCACGATGGCAGGAGCAATGCCTCGCCCACGGAAGGCTTCTTCGACGTACACCCAGCCTAGCTCGTGTCCAAAGCGCTCCGGATCGGCCACGCCAGCCTTAGCGAATACCTTCTTCCGATAAAGGGGATTGGGGCGTTTGAGCGCCCCAACCGCAGCCTCTTCTGCGCCCACACGAACAAGGGCCAAGACTAGCGCGTGCGAAACCAAGCTGTCCAGGGTTTGAAGACGGACCTCTTCTCCCTTGCGAACCAGACGTTTGAAGCGGTCGAGATCGGGAGCGCTGCAGGCGCTGGGTTCACGCAGTTCGACGAAGAAATCCACCGGGCAACGTCCTTTCCGAAGCGGAGTTCGTTAGGCACCGCAAATATGAGAGCCCTCGATGTTTAAGCGCCCTTTGATGTTAACCAAGCCTGCAGCACATAGCCGCAGTACGCGTCAGCCTCATCAAGCGTCATCGGATTTTTCGGTGCATCACTTTGCTCGGTGCCGTGCCGGGCCGAGTCTCCGGCCACCGCTACGGAATTGGCAGAGTGCTTGAATCTTCGGAGGTCCGTCTTGGACCCCCACCCGAGCCGCTCCAATTGCTTCTCACCACCTATTTCTTCGAGTATGACTTCGTGGAGCCTGTACAAACCAACCCAGGTTCTTCGGTCAGGCGACGCCAACAGTCGAAGCACCTTCGCGACAGCCGGATCTGAGAGCGCGAGCTGGAGCAGTACGACAGAGCGCGCGACATGGCGGGGCGGTGCGACCTTTATCCCTTGACTGTCTATCACCACCGCATCGACAAAGTCTCGCGCGTGAAGTTCTTCGTGGAAAGACATGAAAATCTGGCCCGATCCGTCTGTGTTTTTCAGAATGACAGCGCCAGCGCCGAGCGCGCGCGGAGCCTGCCGCGCGGCCATCAAAATGCCGCTAAGAATCGCAAGATGTTCCCTTGACTTCTCCAAGACCTGCTCCGAACTATTGCAGGACGCGAAATTCTGAGACTCCAGGACATAGCCTTGCAAATCCTTAAGCACTCTAAGGGAGCCCGAGCTAAGGTTTTCGGACAAGTGCTCAAGATCTGATGAGTCACCAGTGAGTTGAAGCTGCCAAATTGGGGTAGGCGTCGTCACAAGTATTCCTCCACAATTGCGTCGCGTGGACGGACTCAGGAGTTTAGGACTGATTGCGAGCATGGGCTGACCTACCTTCTGGCCGGAGTCGGCATGGGGAGGCTGAGCCGGCCGTGAATGTGCAAAGCGGCTCTGCGCCACATCAACACGGGCGCCGAGGGCGAAATACCCCCCGCTTAGAGGCGCGACTAACGGGAAATCGCCGATGCGTGGCCGCCGGGTTCAGGTCGAACGTCGAGAGAGAGCAGTTTTCTGAAGCGACGGTTGCACGCGCAGATGCAGCTGCCAGCCGACTAGGGCGAGGTCAGCACGTCTTAGCCCTTGCCTTGCGCAAGACCTCAGTCAGCCTCTTCTCCTCTTGACAGGCGGGCGAGATCTTGAGGACTTGCTTTTTCGACAAGCCGTATTTTTTGCAAATGGTGTAGATGCGGTCTGCACGGCGCGAGCAGTGTTGGAGCTCTTTTTCGAGTGCATCAACCAGAATGGCATGCAGACCGCTCTCACCTTTGAAACCTGCGGGGGAAGGCACTTTCTCGATGGTGGGGACGGTTAGGTCTTTCATTGAATTTCCTTGTGGGCTACGGAGATTGGATTGGGGCAAGACGCGCGGCTCGGAAAAATCGCCGCATGGCTGCCTGAAATGGGGCAATGAGTGCGCCCCGCGCCCATCCTCGAATCACGACCGGGCTTGCGCTCGCGCGTCTGCCCCCCAGTAATTTGGGCCGTCGGGACGACATGCTGCGAGAACTCTTCATGTGAACGACCATGGCAAGACTTACACCAGAGCAGTGGCAATCCATCCGAATTGTTTGGGAATACGACCCTGACGAGCCGTCCTTCGATGTCGCGGCCGCCCGCGCCGCCAAGAAGTACGACTTCAGCGCGCCCCGGAGGCAATCCGTTCATGAACGCGCCAAGCGCGAGTGCTGGCAGCGGCGTGGCAGCTTGAACGGCATCAATGCCGCGGCCCAGCGCCGCGCCGACCGGCAGATGAGCGCCGCTCATGTCCCTCAACCCGAGGGCTTGCCTGACGCGATTCCCCCCGCGCCTGACAGCGCGAGTCCTCCTGCGCCTGACGGTGTCAGGTCGCCTTCGCCCGCTGCATACGCAGTTGCTGCGCGGGAGGCCGACATCGACAAGCGCGCGGACACCAACAAGCGCCACCGGCAAGAGTGGGTGAACGTCGCCGTGCTCCGGAACGAAGCGGTATCACTGCGCGTGACCGACCCGGTGCGCTGCTCCGAACGCCTACGCCAAGTCAAGATCATGGCCGAGATCACTGCTATCCAGCAGGCCGGGGAACGAAAGGCTTGGGGGTTGGACGTCCCGTTCAATGCCGGCGACCTGGAGAACTTGAGTGACGAAGCGTTGGCGGCGATTGCTGGCGGACGCGCACCATAGTGTCAAGCAACGCTCGCTTACCTCTGTACCGCGCCTCATCCTCGCTTTCCCGTCGAGCTGCGACGGAGGCGGCAATGCCGCCTCGCCCATACGGCTTCTTGTTGTTTCCCAAGGTGCTGCTGCCAGACGGTCACAGATGTCTCGTTCTCGTCCTTGCTATCGGAGATGGCACATCTAGAAGGTGCCTGCACCACGGAACAGAGAATTGCCGCCAGGGGATGCCTATTGCTCCGCGTGGCGGGTCAGCGACTTGGGAACGGGTCCGCGCGGCGGCGCACTTTCCCTTCGTTTTGCTCTGTCTGCCGGAATAAGGGCAGTGCTTTGCTGGTTCATGTCGCGGTACGCGCCGCGACGGAAGAGGTTGAATGCGCCGGCGTCATATGCGGTATCCGGTGCGAGAGGCTGCCATGTCAACGCATACCAGCTTGCCTTGTTCGGACGGCATCCCTTCACCGTTTCGTGAATGAACCCCAGGGTCTCGAGTTGAGACTTCGCCTTTGCGACCTGTCCAGCCGAGTACCAGCCGCGCACTTCCATGTATTTGCGCGTCAGGAGCAGTTTGCCGTTGTTGTGCCCCGTGAATTGCCTCGCCAGTTCGACGAGCAGGGCGCGTGCCTGCCACGTGAGCTGCATATACGCCGCGCTGTCGATGACGACATGGGGGATGAGGGCGAATTCGTACCCATCCCACGTGTGACGATTTCGCTTGCCGACTTTGTTCCGCCCGTTAGACATGTTTGACTTTCTGCAAAGGGACTAGGGCGCCAAGCCCACCAGCCGCCGGAGGTCGGCGATGCGCCAGGCCAGTCTTCCGTTGATCCTCAACGGCGTGAGGGGGCCGGCCCCTTTCATCGCCCAGACCCGCAGCGTCTGGGGTGCGCGTCCCAAGTGCGCGGCTGCCTCGGCCGTACTGCAGGTCGCGCGACGTTCGTCCTCAAGCGAGTGCGGGGGTTGAACTACGTCTTTCAATGGGGTTCCTCGGTCAGGTGTGTTGATCGCGGCAATTTGCCGCCGAGGGACCGAAAGGGAAAAACGAGGGACCCTGTTGCCTGGCGGCGCTACTGCTGAAATCAGAGAGGGCGCCCCGGCCAGGAACGCGGCTATGGATGCCAGCTAGCCAGTTGTCCCCCCGCTCGCTGCGCAGCGTGCTCGGCTTCCGCCGCGTTTCTTAGGTCGCTTCGTACCGTGTGCGGGTCGGCGCGGCCGCGGGCTTCAGAGCGTTCGAGCTCGACGAGTTCCCCGATCTTCTTGATGCTCCACCCTCCCGCCGCATTGCGGTGGACTTCTCCGCCTATGGACCGCAGGCGGGCGAGTCGTCGCTCGGGGTCGGGCAGGCGTCGAGTAGGAAGGTAGGGCGAAAGAATCCTGATCATCTCCATGCGCGGCCGCCGAGCCAGCGCCGTCCGGTTCCCGGCCAGAATCGGCCACTTGAGGTCCCGGTCGGCGCCATTGATGGCCACGACATGGCGAACCCCCTCGGGGGACAGGAGCGCGTAGTCGAACCGCAGGATCTCGCCATCTCCATCTAGGATGTCGGCAAGAATCCCGGCGGGGAAGTCCCGATCGCCAGATTCCAGTTTCCTCCAGACGTCCTCAACTGAAAGCTTGAGCCGTCTGGCTACTTCCTCAATGGTCAGCCATTCAATTCCCTGCAGGGGGCGGTTCATGACAGATGCCCCTCCTACTGCACTTCTTGCGCTAAGACGTCCTTCATCGCGCCGCCAATGGCGGAGACATCAGGGGGCAAACTGAAGCTGATTCCGGCCTCAGCCAGTATCCATGCTTCAATCTTCGCGTGCCACGCCCGCAGCAAGTCCAGCGGTCGGGCCCGATAGTGCTTTTCCGCCGTTGCGCTGGGCTTGTGTCCCATCAGCTGGGCCGCAATGCCGGCTGGCATCTCGACCCACTCGGCGAGCGTGCCGAAGCTGCGGCGGAGGCCGTGAAGCGAAACGTGAGGCAGGCCGGCCTTCGCGATAGCCCGCTTGTGGTGATGGGCAGAATTGTTCGCCATCGACGACGGGCCGAATACCAGTTCCCCCTTTCTTGGGAGCGAGAGGAACAAGCTACAGAGGTACGGGGGCATGGGAATGGTGCGGGTCCCTTCAACCTTGTCGTGCAGGGAGATGCTGCCTCCGAATCCGAATTGAATTTCGCTCCAGCGCAACCTCGCGATTTCATTCTTACGGGCGCCAGTGAGAAGCAGGGTCTGCAAGTAGGTCCGCGTGAGCACGTTGGGGTCTTGGCGCACAGCGGAGAACCAGGCCGCGAGCTGCTCTCGTTGCAGGGCATCAGTTTTGGGCGCCTGCCTGCGGATGAGTCTGCGCACGGCCTTGGGTTGGTGTGCTGTGGCCTGGGCGATCGCGCCAAAGACAGGGTGTTCGCCGCACCAGTTGAGGAATGCCTTCAACAACCTGAAGCCGAGCGCGGCCCGGGTCGGACGCTTGGCCGATTCGGTACGCAGCCACGCTTCCAGCGCACTGGAATCGATGTTCGCCAAGGGTTGCGACAGCAGCGAATGAAGTGGGCCGGGGGCCCTCGTTCCCTTGCGTCGCTTGAAAGGGGACCCTCCCGGGTCGACCATGTCCTTGTGATCGGCGATGTGCCGGTCACCCCAGCGCCCGCGGCTGGTGAACCCAATTTCTGCGCCCTCCACTATGTATCGCTGCCAAGCGTCGAGTCCGGTAACGACCTGACGTCGCAGCGCTGCATCGTCCGCGGCCTTGGTTGCGGCACGCTGGGCAGCTTTTTCCCGATCAACTTCGCGCGGGTCCAGTCCCGCATCAACCAACACGCGCAATTTGTTGGCCTCTGCGCGTGCATCTGCCAATGTCCAGGCTCGCGGATCGCCAATAGTGCGGCGGATAGTGTTGTTAGCCAGCTTCGACTCGAAGACAAATGCCTTTGCCCCCGCGGCAGTCACACGAACGGCGAGGCCCGGCGCTTTCGTGTCTCTGAGGAATGCTTGTGACTTGCCTGGGGGGCATGTCAGCCGAGCCACAAGAGCTGTGGTGAGCTCGTGCCTTGCGGCGAGATCGATCAACGCATCGTTCTTGGGTCGGGCCATGGTTTGCATCCTTGTCCGAGGATTCCGTGTAGCCGCCATGTAGCGGCGGGCGCGGAATTTAGATCAATATCCATCAACGAACGGGTTGAGAAAAATTACCTTGAGGTAATCTTAAGTCGTTGATTTATAAGGGTTTTCCTCGGTGATGTATTCTAATCAACGAATCGGAATCATGCGGATAGGTGTCTCGGTTCGGACTCGAAATCCGGTGTACGGTTATGCCGTACCGTGGGTTCGAATCCCACCTGCTCCGCCAATCAAGCCAAAACCCAAGCGCAGGCGTCCGGCTCGTCACGAGTTTCTCAGTACCTCGGCCTCCCACCGTAGCCTGGATCGAACAGCGAGAACGGCGGCCGCCGGCCGACCAACGTCTCGATCAGCATGAGCTCGTCGTCGGTGTGATC
The DNA here is from genome assembly GCA_028292245.1 of Ramlibacter sp. GTDB lineage: Bacteria > Pseudomonadota > Gammaproteobacteria > Burkholderiales > Burkholderiaceae_C > Ramlibacter. Next base: position 17,232 of record JAQGMS010000280.1, on the reverse strand, counting down.
GATGAACGGCGCGGGCCGAATGCGCTGGTCGCCGTCCGCCGCGATATAGCGGGGCGCATCGTGGTGCGTCGATGCTATCGTCTCGGCCTGGTCGCTGCCGGTGGCCTGGATGTCGACCACTCCGTAGCAGGTGCACAGATAGGAGAGGTCGGGCTGGGCTACGGCATACAGGCCGGTCCCGCGGATGCCGATGGTCGCGGTGGGCATGACCAGCTTGTGCTGCGACTTGCCGAACACGCTCAACACCGCGCCGGTCACCAGATTCAGCGAGTCGAGCAGGAGGCTGTCGCCCTCCAGGCGAAGCTGGCTGTTTTCGCGCAACAGAAAAGCGTCGGGCCCGACAACGAACACCACAGTGCCGCTCGGCCCCGTAGCTACCACGTCGCCTGCACGGATCGCGGTTTCCATCGTGGCCGGATTGTTGTTCACCGTCACCGGGCCTCGCAGGTCGTAGATCGATTGGCCGGGGGGCAGTGGCGCAGGGATTCGGCCCAGGAGTTGTGACGAAGCGGCCAAGGGCCGTGCGCCCATCAGGCCGGCGGCAAGGGCCTTGAGCATGAGGCGCTTGTCGGGGTGAGGGCGATCCTGGTCACGCATTGCTTTTTTACCGATCGGGCATTTAGAGTCGGGGCATGCGCCCCTTCTGCACGATACCCCAAGATACTGGTTCGATGGCGCGGCGGCTGGCCGCGCTGGCCCTGGCCGCTGCGTGCGTGCCCGGCTTGGCGGCCGGAACGCGGGTGGAGTCGGAGTTCTCGTTGGAGCACGACGGAAATCCGGCCCGGGCCGAGCGGGGCGAGGGCGTGCCGGCGGAGTTCATCCAGGCCGCGACGCTTCGGGTGGCGCGTTCCCAACGCATCGACGAGCGCAGTGGCTGGGTGTTGCATGGGCACGCCAGCCTTCGCCAGCATGATCTCTACCATGGACTGAACGAACTCAACCTCGGTGGCGGCGCGACATACCGCATCCAGCCGGAAGTGGGCTTCACTGCTCCCTGGTACGAACTGGGCCTGGCGGTCGAGCGCAGCGCGCGCTCCAACAGTGCGATTCGCAATCTGACTCGCGGGGTGGCCAGCGTTTCGACCGGCGCTAACTTGACGGACCGCATCTCCGCCAGCGCCGGACTGCGATTGACACGGGCCGTGGCGGACTCCGGGCCGGTCTTCGACCAGCTTGAGCGCGCGCTTGACCTGGAAGGCGCCTACCACCTCGGACGTGGTGGCGGCTACGCCCGCTGGAGCCTGGCGCGCGGCGACCAGGCATTCTCGTCGTCGGTCAAGGAGTACGGCGTAACGGGCATCGAGGCCGAGGCCGGCGACCCCGCCGTCGGACCGGACTTCTACGCTTATCGCGCGCGGGCGCTGACGCGGGTGGTCGAGGCAGGCGCCTTCGTTTCAGTCGCCCCCCGGCAAGGCTGGGCGCTATGGGTCCGCGCTGTCCATTCCGCCACCGCATCCGGAGCGGCGTACAGCACTCGGCAGCTAGGAATCAGCTGGCGTTACCTGGTGGAGTGAGATTGGCGCTTGCTTTTCAGCGCGCTGCGTAGGACTTGGATTACAGCCTCGTGCGACTTTGGCTTCTGATGACCGGGCAAAGGGAGTCCGTACCATGCCTCGTAATGTCAATTTCCAAATCTACCGGTAACGAGCCGTCCCGGCCGTCGCGCTCGGGCCATGGCGCCGCCAGCGTCATCCCTCACATCAATAGCCAAGCGCATCCCGAGGCTTCGCAGCGTGCGAGTGCGGGCACCCCGGAAGCCGCGCAAGAGGAGCGAGCCGAGGACAACCCGGACGCCGACGACACCAAAGACTCCAAAAATCCGGCGCCCTGACCTAACGGTCGGCGCCGCACTCTCAGCGCACGCCAAATAGGGCGGGCCGGAACAAGCCCAACCCGCCGCGCGGACGATCTTCCTGGCGCGCGAGTTGGTCAGCTTTGGCAGTCCAGTGTTTGGCGAGATTGGAGAAGCTTGCGCAGCACTCGGGCGAAAAGCAGTCGCGCTGCTCGCGCAGCAGTTCGAAGTTGCTGGCGATCTTGCGGGCGATCCGCAAGCGATGCACGGGAGCCGAGGTGCCCATGAAGGCAGTCATCAGAGAAAGCGTCGCCACCCAGAGGGCCGTGCATGCGCGCGACAACGCCTCAGCGGCGGTATGGGCGTCGGCTTGTGCATGATCCATGAGGCGGCTCCTTCGGAAAGACTATGCGTCATCCTAGGGCCGGCCAGGGGGCACTCCTGTCAGTGCCGGGGACCAACCGCGACCCGCCGCGTCCTACAACCGCGGCGGATCAGGCTCACAGCGCGTCAGCTGGTGCCGCTGGGGCTGCTGTCGCCGCGGGCATGGCGCTTGCGGCCGGCCACGCGCGCTTCCTCGGTCGTGAATTCGTGCGCATGGCCGCTCTGGTGGGCGGCGCGGCCGCCCAGGCTGGCGATTTCACGCTGGCGCTGTGGATCCATCGCTGCGAAGCCGCGCAAGCTGCGACGCGAAGTTACAACGCTGTCCTTGCCGGCGCTGGTGGGAGATTCCTGAAGAGCCATGATCCGTCCTTTCGGGTGGGGGGTGGAAGACTCTCTGCATAGGGCAAGCTTCGTGCCCGCAAAACCTCCTTGTAATTCAAGGGCCGACGCTCGCGGCGGGCCTGCTCGGCGGTAAATATTGCGGCAAGCCGCGGGCTAGAGCCCGTATTCCTTGAGCCGGTTGTACAAGGTCTTGAGGCTCACTCCCAGCGTCGCGGCGGTGCGCTCCTTCTGGTGGCCGTAGTGTTCCAGGGTGGCGATGATCAACTCGCGCTCCATGGCCGCCAGCGGCGTGCCCACCGACACTTCCAGCTTGCCGGCGCGTCCCGCGCCGCCGACAGTGGGCACCACATCGCGGGGCAGCCACTGGTCGCCGATCTCCGGTCCTGCCGCCATCACATAGGCGCGCTGCAGCGCGTTGCGCAGCTCGCGCACGTTGCCCGGCCAGCGATAGTGCGCCAGCCGCTCCAGCGCCACCGGCGTGATGCGCTTGAACGCGCCTTCGTGCTGGCCGATCTCCTGCAGGAAATGCGCCGCCAGCAAGGCGAGGTCCTCGCGCCGCTCGCGCAGCGGCGGCAGTTCCAGCGGGAACACGTTGAGGCGGTAGAACAGGTCTTCGCGCAAGGTCCCGTCCATCACGGCGCGCATCGGGTCGCGGTTGCTCGCCGCGATGATGCGCACGTCGGATTCCTGCGGCGTCCCCGAGCCCACGCGCATGAAGGTGCCGGTCTCCAGCACGCGCAACAGCTTGACCTGCAGGGCCGGCGGCATTTCGGTGATCTCGTCCAGGAACAGCGTGCCGCCATGCGCCCGCTCGAACAGTCCCTGGTGCAAACGCTCGGCACCCGTGAAGCTGCCTTTCTCGTGGCCGAAGATTTCGCTCTCGACCAGGGTCGGAGCGATGGCGCCGCAGTTGACGGCCAGGAACGGGCGGGCTCGCCTGCGGCCGAGCTCGTGGATCGTGCGCGCCGCCAGCTCCTTGCCGGTGCCGCTCTCGCCGGTGAGGAACACCGTGACCGACGTCGCCGCCACCCGCGCGATCTGGTCGTACACGCGCTTCATCGGCTGGGACTTGCCCACCAGGTGGACGAATCGCCCGGTGCGGTTCAGCTCTCCGTTCAGACCCTCGACTTCGGCACGCAGCACGGCCGGGCGGGCCATGCGCGAGAAGATGCCCTGCAGCTGGCGCGCGCCCACCGGCTTGACCAGGTAGTCGGCGGCGCCGTAGCGCAAGGCCTGGATCGAGGTCTCCAGGCTGGCGTGGCCCGTCATCAGCACCACCTCCGACCCGCCGATCAGCTCCTGTTCATCCAGCAGCGTCATCCCGTTGCCGTCGGGCAAGTGAAGGTCGAGAAAAACCAGGTCGGGCGACCGCAGCGCGATCTGCCGGCGCGCATCGAGCAGTGAGGGGGCCGTGGCCGCCGAAAATCCTTCGTTGGCCACCAGCGCGGCCATCATCCGCGCGGAGTCGGCGTCGTCTTCGACAATCAGTGCGTGTGCCATTCGCTCAGCTTCCTTCTGACAGAAATCTCGAAGAGGGGCAAAGCCATTATTTCTGGAGTCATGCGGGCTCGTCGTTAACGAACGGTGAAGTTGGGCTGTCAGTCTGTACTCAGGCGGGCTGCCAGCCCGTTGCCCGCTTGCCCGGGTGACTGGGGTTGGGTGCCGGCCCGGCTGAGCAACTCGTTCATCAGGTACCCGAGAGTGCGTGTTTGCCGCTCGATGATGGCCTGTGCCTCGGCAGCATCGCCGCCCCCCGGCGCGGCGGCTTGCAGCACATTGTTTGCCGCAGCGATGGCACCCAGTGAATTGCGCATCTGATGGGCCAGCTTGGCCAGAACCTCGTCGTTCGCGTTGCTCTTATTGAAGTCGACGCCATCGGCCGCGGCCTGCCTGGCCGGCAGCGCCGTGGATCTGGAGGACCCTGCAGCCCAATCCGTGATTCGTTGCAGCAAGCGCATGGTGATTGTCGAGCGAAGGGCCAGCTTACCGAAGAGTTGGCACGTGCGCGTGTAGGACGCGTCTGGCAGACCTGTGGGCGCAAACCGTCAACAATGCCGACCGGATGACTATTCGCGTGCTGTTGGTGGAGGACGACCGTCGGGTTCATGGCATCGTGGCCGATCTGCTGGGCAGCATCGGCGACATCGCGCCGGTGTCCACCGTGACAACCGAGGCCGAGGCCAACCTCTGGCTCGAAGAAAACCCGCACGGCTGGGATCTCGCGGTGATCGACCTCATCCTGGACGCGGGCACCGGCATGGGCGTGCTGTCCAAGTGCCGCGCCTGGTCGGCCGGTGGCAAGGCCGTGGTGCTGAGCAACTATGTTTCGCCGGCGATTCACAGGCACTGCATGGCGCTGGGCGCCGACGCGGTGTTCCACAAGGCCCACGACATGGACCGCTTCATCGACTTCTGCGCCGCCCTGGCTTAGCGCTGCCCCTCGGCGGGCGCGGGCGGGCGGTGCTCTAGACTCGGGCCATGAAGCCCGACGTCGCGCCCCCGATCGCTACTCCGGCCGAGGCCCAATGGGTCGAGGCCGAGCTGATCCGCAGCCTGATGCGCACGGCCCGCACCACCCAATTGGTCGGCCTTCTGCTGATCCCGATCTTCCTGGGCGTGCTGTGGGACGACGCCACCATCGGCGCACTGGCGCTGTGGACTTCGGCCGCCGTCGCGGTCGCGGCCTCGCGCTTCGCCATCATCCGCAAGTACGTGACCGAGGTGATGGCCCACGGCCCGGCCGAGCACCTGACCTTCTTCGCCCGCTACCGCGGCCTGTGGTCGGTCAGCGCCTTGGTCTGGGGCCTGACCACGCTCCTGTATTTCGACCGCTCGTCGCTGTCCGACCAGTTCATCTGCTGGCTGATCATGGCCGGCCTGGCGATGTTCTCGATCAACAGCCTGTCGAGCCACCTGGCGACCTTGCGCGCCTACCTGGACACGCTGGCGCTGACGGCGCTGGCAGTGATGCTGTGGCGCGTCGGAGTGGAGTTGCAGTTTCACGGACCCTACTATCACTATTGGGTGATCGCGCTGCTGGTGATCTTCTGGCAGGTGCTGCGCCAGGCGGGGCTGCGGCTGCATATGACGCACCGGCGCAATTTCGAGCTGCAGTACCGCAACAACCAGCTGATCGAGTCGCTCACCCGGCAGACGCAGGCGGCGCTGGACGCCGTCGAAATCAAGAACCGGTTCCTGGCCAGCGCCGCGCACGACATCCGCCAGCCGGTCCATGCACTGAGCCTGTACGCCGACTGGCTGGGCAGCGAGCCGGAACTGGTGCACGAGATCGCGCCGAAGATCGTGGAGTCGACCAAGGCCGTCAACGCATTGTTCGACTCGCTGTTCGACCTGGTGCGGCTGGACTCGGGCAAGATCAAGTTGACCATCGAGCCGGTCGACCTGGCCAAGCTGCTCCATGACCTGGAGCTGCAGTACCGGCCGCTGGCACAGGCCAAGGGGCTGGAGTTCCGCATCCACGTCACGCCCGGCACGGTGTTGTCCGATCCGATCTTGCTGCGCCGCATCGTCGGCAACCTCGTGTCCAACGCCGTCAAGTACACGCAGCGCGGCGGCGTGCTGGTGGCGTCGCGCTCCACCGCGGCCGGGCGCCGCATCGAGGTCTGGGACACGGGCCTGGGCATCGCACCGGTGCACCAGCGCGAAATCTTCCGGGAGTTCTACAAGGTGCCCAGCCACGCGGGCACCGAGGACGGTTTCGGGCTGGGGCTGTACATCGTCGCGCGGCTGGCGGCCATCCTGGGCCACCCGCTCAACCTGGCCTCGCGGCCGGGCCTGGGAACGGTGTTCCGGCTGATGTTGCAGCCCACCGATGCGCAGGATGCGGCCGATCGCGCGGCCGCATCGGTGGCTCAGCTGGTCAGCATTCCGTGAGTGCGCGCGTAGTGGATGGTCTGGGTGCGGCTCTTGACGCCCAGGCGGCGGAACAGCCGCCACAGGTGCACCTTCACGGTGTGCTCGCTGATACCCAGTTCGTCGGCGATCTCGCGGTTCGACAGGCCGCGGTCGAGCATCACGATCAATTGCTTCTGGCGCTTGGACAGCTTGTTGTCGGTCGGCGAGAGTTCCTCGAAGCCGCCGTCCGCATTGAGCAGCGCCCGCAGGGCGTTGCCGATTTCCTGCGCGCCTGAAGATTTCTCGATATAGATGTCGGCGCCGGCCTCGATGCACTGCTCCTCGGCGTCGGCCGCGGGCGATGCGGACAGTACCGCCAGCGGTGTTTCGGGAAACCGGTTCTTCAGCTCATGGATGCCGGACGTGCCGGTGGTGTCGGGCAACTTCAGGTCCAGGCAGATCAGGTCCGGTATGCCATGCTGCTTGACGGCGGCTTCGACACCGCCGATGCGGTCGAGCTCGACCACCGTGGCGCCGGGACGCAGGCGCCTGAGCAGCATCACCACGGCCTCGCGCATCAGCGGATGGTCGTCGATGACGTACACGCACATCGGTTTGGGAGTTTTGGTTTCAGCGGTCATAAGAAGTAAGGATAACTCCGTTTGGCCGGCCGCGTTTAGGGGTTGTCATTAGCATGCCATCACCGAGCGCCGCGCCCCGTCAGGCTTGCGACAGGACGGCGAGGGCGGCGGACAGCTGGGCGGCGGTGACGCCGTCAGCCAGTTGCAAGGCCTTTTCCAGGCCGTCCAGGCGGCCTTGCCTGAGTTGCGCGACGGCGCGGCCGGCGTCTTGCGGCGACGCGAAGCCGGTGCTCTGGGCCAGCAGCGCGCCGGCCGCATCGACCAGCTTGAAGTAGTGGCGGCCATCGGCTTCGCGATATTGCTTGAACGAGGGCAGCGCGGCCTTGGCCTGCCTGGCCTTGGGCGCCGTGCCCGCCGGCGCGGCCAGGTTGCGCAGGCCGACCGCGTGCCGCAACTCGCCCATGAACGGCGTCGCGATCTGGCGAGCCTTGTCGGCGCCCGCGCGCAGGATCTTCTCCAGCTGCGCCGGGTTGTTGATCAACGCGTCGTGGCGCTCGCGCATCGGGGCGATTTCGCGGTCGATCCGTTCGAACAGCAATTGCTTGGCGTCGCCCCAGCCGATGCCGTCGGCGTAGGCCTTGCGCAGGGCTTGCGTTTCTTCGGCGGAGGCAAAGGCCTGGTAAATCTGGAACAGCGCGGAGCCGTCGACCTGCTTGGGCTCGCCGGGCGCGCGCGAGTCGGTGACGATGTTGGCGATCTGCTTGCGGATCAACTCGGGCGGCGCGAACAACGGGATGATGTTGTCGTAGCTCTTGCTCATCTTGCGGCCGTCCAGCCCGGGAAGCATCGCGACCGATTCGTCGATCGCCGCTTCGGGCAGCACGAAATGCTCGCCGTACAGGTGATTGAAGCTTTGCGCGATGTCGCGCGCCATCTCGATGTGCTGGACCTGGTCGCGGCCCACCGGGATCTTGTGCGCCTTGAACATCAGGATGTCGGCGGCCATCAGCACCGGGTACATGAACAGGCCCGCCGTCACGTCCGCATCCGGGTCGCTGCCGGCGGCGACGTTCTTGTCCACCGAAGCCTTGTAGGCATGGGCGCGATTGAGCAGGCCCTTGCCCGTGACGCAGGTCAAGAGCCAGGTCAGCTCGGGGACCTCGGGGATATCGGACTGCCGGTAGAAGAACACGTGCTCCGGGTCGAGCCCGGCGGCCAGCCAGCAGGCCGCGATCTCCAGCGTGGAGCGCTGGATGCGGGCCGGTTCGTCGCACTTGATGAGCGCGTGGTAGTCGGCCAGGAAATAGAAGTTCTGGGTGCCGGCGCGGCGGCTGGCCTCGACCGCGGGGCGGATGGCGCCGACATAGTTGCCCAGGTGCGGCGTGCCGGTGGTGGTGATGCCGGTGAGGAAGCGGACGGTTGGAATCGGGCTCATGTCGGTGCGGTCAGCGGAACAGGGCGGAAAGGGGCGTGAGCAGGAAGTCCAGCGAGACGTAGCCCACCGCGATCAGCGGGCGCAGCCAATAGGTGCCGACCACGCCCAGCAGCACCAGGCCCAGCACGATGAAGAACCCCCAAGGCTCCAGCCGGCTGACGGCATAGGCAGCGCGGCGCGGCAACAAGCCCACCAGGACACGCCCGCCGTCCAGCGGCGGCAACGGAAACAGGTTGAAGGCCCACATCACCAGGTTGACCAGCACGCCGGCCTTGCACATCTCGAGGAAGAAGCGCTCGCTCACGTCCGTGCCCATCAGCACCGTGAACGCGATCGCCCAGAGGATGGCCTGGATGAAGTTGGAGGCGGGGCCGGCCAGCGCGACCCAGATCATGTCGCGCTTGGGGTGGCGCAACTGGCCGAAGTTGACCGGCACCGGCTTGGCGTAGCCGAACAGGAACGCGCCCGAGGTCACGAAGTACAGCATCAGCGGCATCAGGATCGTGCCCACCGGGTCGATGTGCTTGAGCGGGTTGAGCGTCACGCGGCCCATCGCGTACGCCGTGTTGTCGCCCAGGTAGCGCGCCACGTAGCCGTGCGCCGCCTCATGGATGGTGATGGCGAACAGCACCGGCAGCGCGTAGATCAGGACGGTTTGAATGAGGTTGGGAAGGTTCACCGGGGGATTGTCTCAGACGGCCCTCACAGCCCCAAAGCCGCGATGTCCCCGCGTCCCTGGCGCAGCACGATCGCTTCGCCGCCGGTACCCATCGGCGTCAAGTCGATCACGCTGGTGGGCTCGGACGGGCAGGCGCCGGCGTCGATCACGCCCGCCAATTGGTGCTCGAAGCGGTCACGGATCTCATGGGCGTCGTTCAGCGATTCGGTCTCGCGCGGCGCGATCATGGTCGTCGCCAGCAACGGGGCGCCGTGCAGCGCCAGCAGTTCCTGCAACACGCGATGGTCGGGCACGCGCAGGCCGATGGTCTTGCGCTGCGGATGGCTGACGCGGCGCGGCACTTCCTTGGTGGCTTCGAGGATGAAGGTGTAGGCGCCCGGCGTCGCCGCCTTCAGCAGGCGGTACTGGCGGTTGTCGACCCGCGCGTAGTTGGCCAGCTCGCTCAGGTCGCGGCACAGCAAGGTGAGGTGGTGCTTGTCGTCGACGCCGCGAATCTGGCGCAGCCGGTCGGCGGCCGCCTTGTCGTCGAGGTGGCAGGCCAGCGCATAGCTCGAATCGGTGGGCACGGCGACCACGCCGCCTTTTTCCAGCAGCGCGACGGCTTGCTTGAGCAGCCGCGGCTGCGGGTTCTCGGGATGGACTTCGAAGTACTGCGCCATGATAGGTTGACCGGCTAGGCTTCGACAGGTTCCAGCGCCATCCGGCTTTCGCGCACGGTGAGCCAGGCGCCGCCGGCGCCGCAGATCGCGATCATCACGATGCCCACCATCGACCATCGGTCCGGCACATGCGAGAACACCAGCCAGCCGCCCAGCATCGCGAAGGCGATCTGCGCATACAGGTAGGGCGTGAGCGTGGCGGCCGGCGCGCGCTGGTAGGCCAGGATCAGCATGAAGTGCCCGACCGTCGCCAGCACGCCCATGAAGCACAACGCCGCCCACAGATGCCAGTCGGGAAGCGTTGCCCAGGCGAACGGCAGGGCCAGCGACGCGATCAGCGTGCCGACCCAGCCGGTGTACAGGTGCATGGTCACCGGGTCTTCGGTGCGGGCCAGTTTGCTGGTCAGCACCTGGAACCATGCGTTGGTGCTCACCAGGCCCAGCGGCAGCAGGCTGGCCCAGTGAAAGGCATCGCCGCCGGGACGGATGATCACCAGCGTGCCGGCGAAGCCGCCGGCCACCAGCGCCCAGCGCATGGCCGAAACCTTTTCCTTCAACACCGTGGCGGCCAGAACCGTGATGGCGAGCGGCGCGATCATCACGATGGCGGTGAACTCGCCCACCGGCATGTACTTGAGGCTGGCGAAAGCGAACAGGCTGCTGGCCAATAGCAGCACGCCGCGCAGGACCTGGAACTTCGGGTGCAGGGTGCGCAGCGCCGACATGCCGCGCACCGGCAGCACCGTGACGGTGGTGGCGATCGCCTGGAAGGCGTAGCGGAACCACAGCGCCATCAGCAGCGGCACCGACACGCTGATGTACTTGGTGGTCGTGTCCAGCGCCGAGAAGCAGGCGCCGGCCGCCACGACCAGCGCGATGCCGGCCAGCGAGCTTCCGGCCGCGTTCACTGGATGCGATCGGCCAGCACTTCCCACACCGGCGTCAGTTCGCCGGGCAGGAAGGGCAATTGGCCCAGGTCGGTGTGGCTTTCGCCGGGGCTGTGGAAGTCGCTGCCGCGCGATGCGGCCAGGCCGTATTCGCGCGCGGCCTCTCCATAGGTCACGTATTCCGCGGCGGTGTGGCTGCCGGTGACCACCTCCACGCCCTGGCCGCCGTGCGCCTTGAACTCGGTGAACAGCGCGTACTCCTCGGTGGCGGTGAAGCGGTAGCGCGCCGGATGCGCGATCACGGCCATGCCGCCGGCCTGCGTGATCCACTGCACGGCCGCCTTCAGCGAAGCCCAGCGATGCGACACGTAGCCGGGCTTGCCCTCCACCAGGTAGCGGCGGAACACCTCGTTGGTGTCGCGGCACGCGCCGCTTTCCACCAGGAAGCGCGCGAAGTGCGTGCGCGAGATGAGCTCGGGGTTGCCGACATACTTGAGCGCGCCTTCGTAGGCATCCTTGATGCCGACCTTGGCCAGCCCCTCGGCCATCTCGCGCGCCCGTGCCTCGCGGCCGCCGCGGGTTTCGAGCAGGCCGCGCAGCATCTCCGGATCATCCGCATCGAAGCCCAGGCCGACGATGTGCACCGTCTGGTCGGCGAAGGTGACCGAGATTTCGGTGCCGGTGAGGTACTTCATGCCATGGCTGCGCGCCGCGGCGGCGGCACGGCGCTGGCCGCTGATCTCGTCGTGGTCGGTCAGCGACCAGAGTTCGACGCCATTGGCCGCCGCGCGGGCCGCGAGGTCTTCGGGCGTCAGTGTGCCGTCGGATACCACGGAGTGGCAATGCAGGTCGGCGTTGAGGATGGACACCTTCCGATTTTAGGCCGCCATCCAATTCCCGCGTGCCAGAGGGTGTCAGTTGGGTGCTGGCGCGGGCCGGGCTTAGGATGCGATTGCGCCGGCTCAACCGAAGAGGTATCCCATGATCGTCGTGCACCACCTGAACAACTCCCGTTCGCAACGGGTGTTGTGGCTGCTGGAGGAGTTGGGCCTGGACTACGAAATCCGGCGCTACCAGCGCGACCCCAAGACGATGCTGGCGCCGCCCGAGCTGCGGCAGGTCCACCCGCTGGGCAAGTCGCCGGTGATCACCGATGGCGAACTCACCCTGGCGGAGTCGGGTGCCATCCTCGAATACCTGGTCGAGCGCTACGGCAACGGTGCGCTGCTGCCCGAAGCCGGGCCGCAGCGCCTGCGCTACCGCTATTGGATGCACTATGCCGAGGGTTCGCTGATGCCGCCGCTGTTGCTCAAACTGGTGTTCGACCGCATCGAGAAGGCGAAGATGCCTTTCTTCGTCAAGCCCGTCGCCAGGGCCATCGCCAACAACGCGCGGCGAACATTCGTGGTGCCCCAGATCGAGCGCCACCTCGACTACCTCGAAGGCGAACTCGCGAAGAGCCCCTGGTTTGCCGGTGAGCAATTCAGCGCCGCCGACGTGCAGATGAGCTTTCCGCTGGAAGCGGCGCAGGTGCGCGGCGGCCTGAACCAGAGTCGGCCGCGCTTGATGGATTTCCTCGCGCGCATCCACGCGCGCCCGGCCTACCAGCGCGCCGTCGAGAAGGGCGGCGCCTACGGCATCGTCACGTAGGCGCCTGCGCGGCGGAACGTCTCGCGTGCGGCGGGCCAGGACGCCCGGGGGGAGCGGGCCAGGGACGCCGGGCGCCGGCTCCACTCGTGTCCCCCGTCGCCCTATGGGCTTCCTCCTCCTTGACCTCGCGGATCCGGCCCCCGGCACCCCTGGCCCTTCGGGCGTGCGCAAGGTTTGAATTCCCCTCAGGCGACGAGGGCACCCGCCGGCCCGAGGCCGCCCCAGGCGTGAAAGATTCTTGGCGTCGCTCAGTTCAGCGCGCCGGCTTGCTTGCGGATGTCTTCCACCGTGACCAGCGCACAGCCGATCGCCACCCGCAGGCCCTGAACGATTTCATCCAGGCGCATCGAGGGCTGGCCCTGCGCCGGCAGCCAGGGCACGTGGACCAGCCCGCCGCGCGTGCGGCGCAAGTCGTGCCGCGTGGCCAGCTCATGCATCAGGCCGTAGAACACGTGATTGCACACGAACGTGCCGGCCGTCTGCGACACCTCGGCATTGATGCCCTCGGCCAACAAGTTGGCCAGCATCGCCTTGATCGGCAAGCTGGTGAAGTACGCCGCCGGCCCGCCCGGCACGACCGGCGTGTCCACCGGTTGGGCGCCCGCGTTGTCGGCGATGCGCGCGTCGTTCACGTTGATCGCGATCCGCTCCAGCGACAGCGCGGTGCGGCCGGCGGCCTGGCCGGTACAAAGAACCAGCGCCGGATGATGCCGGTGCAGCAGGTCGCGCAGGACTTCCAGCGAGTGGCCGAACACCGTCGGCAGTTGCGCACCGATGAGCCGGTGTCCCGCCACCATGCGGCCATGCAGGGCCTGCGCGGCCATCCAGCTCGGGTTGATACCCTCGCCGCCGAATGGCTCGAACCCGGTTACCAACACCGTGGGAAAGCGGCCCACGGCCAGCGCTGGAGGAGATACCATCGTTTCACTGTACCGCAGCGCGGTGGGCCAAGAACAGGAGACAACATGCGTTGGGAAGGCAATCGGGAATCGGACAACGTCGAAGACATGCGCGACAGTGGCGGTGGTGGTGGCGGCGGCTTTGGCTTCGGCGGCCGCAGCATCGGCATCGGCACCATCGTCATCGCCCTGGTCGGCGGCGCCATCTTCGGCATCAACCCGCTCACGATCCTCGGTGTGCTCACGGGCGGTGGCGGACCGGCCCCGGTCCAGCAACAGGGCCCGGCCCACGCGCCGCCGGCCGACGATCGGGGTGCCAAGTTCGTGTCGGTGGTCCTCGCCGACACGGAGGACGTCTGGACGGCATTGTTCAAGAGCGGCGGCGCCACCTATCACGCACCCAAACTCGTCCTTTTCCGCGGCGGCGTCGCCACCGGCTGCGGGACCGGCCAGAGCGCCATGGGCCCGTTCTACTGCCCCGCCGACAAGAAGGTGTACATCGACCTGGGCTTTTACGACACGCTGCGGACGCGGCTCGGCGCCCCTGGCGAGTTCGCGCAGGCCTACGTGATCGCGCACGAGGTCGGCCACCACGTGCAGGACGAACTGGGCATCACGGCCAAGGTCGACGGCATGCGTTCGCGCATGAGCCAGGCCCAGGCCAATGCGATGAGCGTCAAGGTCGAACTGCAGGCCGATTGCTTCGCGGGCGTCTGGGCGCACCACTCGCAGCAAGGCAAGAACTGGCTCGACCCCGGCGACATCGAGTCGGCGATGAACGCGGCGGCAAAGATCGGCGACGATGCGCTGCAGCGCTCGGCTGGGCGCGGCGTGGTGCCGGAAAGCTTCACACACGGCTCCAGCGCGCAGCGGCAGAAGTGGTTCAACACCGGCTACCAGACCGGCGCTGTCAAGGCCTGCGACACCTTCGGTAGCCGCGACCTGTAGAAATAAGTCTGCGTTTCGGGCGCCTTCGGCGGCAAGTTTGACCTTGCGCCGCCGGGGCCTCACGCCCTGAAACAAGGCCGTCACTCGCGAAATGCGACAATCGGCGGTTCAGATGCCTATGTCCTTTTCCAATCTTTCGCTGGCCGAGCCGCTGGCGCGCGCCGTGGCCGAAATGGGCTACGAGTCCATGACCCCCATCCAGGCCCAGGCCATTCCGGTCGTGCTGACCGGCAAGGATGTCATGGGCGCCGCCCAGACCGGCACCGGCAAGACAGCGGCCTTTTCGCTGCCGTTGCTGCAGCGCCTCCTCAAACACGAGAACACTTCCACCTCGCCCGCGCGGCATCCGGTGCGAGCGCTGGTGCTGCTGCCCACGCGCGAGCTCGCCGACCAGGTGGCCCAGCAAGTCAAGCTGTATGCCAAGCACACCAACCTGCGCAGCGCGGTGGTGTTCGGCGGCATCGACATGAAGCCGCAGACGGCCGAACTGAAAAAAGGCGTCGAGGTGCTGGTGGCGACGCCGGGGCGCCTGCTCGATCACATCGAAGCCAAGAACGCGGTGTTGAACCAGGTCGAGTACGTGGTGCTCGACGAGGCCGACCGCATGCTGGACATCGGCTTCCTGCCCGACCTGCAGCGCATCCTGTCGTACCTGCCCAAGCAGCGCACCACGCTGCTGTTCTCCGCCACGTTCTCGCCCGAAATCAAGCGGCTGGCCAACAGCTATCTGCAGGACCCGATCACCATCGAAGTGGCCCGGCCGAACCAGGAAGCCTCCACCGTCGAACAGCATTTCTACAGCGTGCCCGACGAAGAAAAGCGCCATGCCCTCAAGCAGATCGTGCGCCAGCGCGGCCTGAAGCAGGCGTTCGTGTTCGTCAACAGCAAGCTCGGCTGCGCGCGGCTGGCCCGCTCGCTCGAGCGCGAGGGCATGAACACCACGGCGCTGCACGGCGACAAGAGCCAGGACGAGCGGCTCAAGGCGCTGGCGGCGTTCAAGGCCGGCGAAGTCGACCTGCTGGTGGCTACCGACGTCGCCGCGCGGGGACTGGACATCAAGGACGTGCCGGCGGTCTTCAACTTCGACGTGCCGTTCAACGCCGAGGATTACGTGCACCGCATCGGTCGCACCGGCCGGGCCGGCCAGTCGGGCCTGGCCGTCACTTTCGTATCGCCGAGCGACACCCGCCTGGTGGGCGATATCGAGAAGCTGCTGAAACGCAAGATCGAACTCGAGGCCCTCGAGTTCGACGAGGACCGGCCACGCGGCCGCATCAACGATGGCCGCCGCGCCTGGCGCGAGGCCGGCGAAGTGGGCGATCCGCGCGACGTGCTGGACGCACCGCGCGAACGTGCACGGGAACCCGAGCGCGCGCCCCGCCAGCCGCAGCGCGAGTACCGCGCACCGGCGGCGCCGCGCGATCCTTTCTTCGACCAGCCGTATCAGGCGTCCAGCGCCGAGGCGGCGCCTGCCTGGGAAGCCGGCGTCAAGCCCGCCACCAGTCGCGTGTCCACCAATATCAAGCCCAAGCGCAAGGTGGCAGCACTGTTCAAGGCCGAATAGGGCCGGTCATTCGCCAGGCGCCTGCGCCTGCTCGCATTTCACCTGGATCAATTCCTGCTGGCCCGGCTCCGCGGCCAGCCGCAGCGCGCTCAAGGCACCGCCCCAGACACAGCCGGTGTCCAGCGAAATGATGTCGGGCCGCCGCAGGAAACCCAAGGTCGACCAATGCCCGAAGGCGATCGTGGCGCCGGCCGTCTTGCGGTCCGGCACGTCGAACCAGGGCAGGTAGCCCGGCGGCGCATCCGCCAATCCACCCGATACCCTGAGGTCCATCATGCCTTCCGGCGTGCAGAACCG
This sequence comes from Ramlibacter sp., assembly GCA_028292245.1. Lineage (GTDB taxonomy): Bacteria > Pseudomonadota > Gammaproteobacteria > Burkholderiales > Burkholderiaceae_C > Ramlibacter. The sequence continues at coordinate 1,260 of JAQGMS010000280.1, read as the reverse complement.
CAGCCGCGTCAGTGCGTTGACGATCACGCGCAGGCGGTCAGCGCCTTCGAGCGCGTCGTCCCACTGCGCCGGGTCGTTGCCGTACATCTGCGATACGAAATCGACCAGGCCCGGCCCCCGCAGTGCCTGCTCCACTTCTTGCGCCAGCAACAGCGTCGTGACGACGTCCCATTGCGGCAGAACGCCACCGTGGACCATCAGCACGCCATGGGCGTGCAGCGCCATGCGGCGGCAGCGCAACCACTCCAGCATCGCGTTGCGGTCCGGTGCCAGCAGGACCTGGTCCATGGTGTCGTTGCGATGCGGCGCGCGGCGGCCATGCGCCACCGCCAGCAGGCTCAGGTCGTGGTTGCCCAGCAGGCATTGGGCCGATTCGCCGTAGCCCATGAGCCGGCGCAGCACGGCGGCCGATTCCGGCCCTCGATTGACCAGGTCGCCCAGCAGATAGAGGGTGTCGCGGCTGGGCGAAAAATCGATTTTTTCGAGCAGGCGGCCCAGGGGCGCGTCGCAGCCCTGCACGTCGCCGATCAAGTAAAGTGCCATGGTGTCCCATTCTGATGCCGTTTGATGGAAGTCCTCCTGATCGCGCTGCTCACCGTGCTCAACGGCGTGTTCGCCATGTCGGAGATGGGGCTTGCCTCCAGCCGCAAGGCCCGGCTGGCCACGATGGCCGAGGACGGGGACAAAGGCGCGGCCGCCGCCCTGAAGCTGATGGAGACGCCCACGCGTTTTCTCTCGACGGTGCAGGTGGGCATCACCTCGATCGGCGTGCTCAATGGCATCGTCGGTGAAGCCGCGTTCAGCGCCTCGCTGGCGCTGTGGCTGCAAACCCTGGGGATGGGAGTGCGCCCCTCGGGTTATGCGGCCACGGCCATCGTCGTCACGGTCATCACCTTCATCACCATCATCTTCGGCGAGCTGGTTCCCAAGCGGATCGGGCAGCTCTATCCGGAAACCACTTCACGCTGGCTGGCCCAGCCGATGAGCTGGCTGGCTCGCGCGGCCGGGCCCTTCGTCAAGCTGCTGACAGTCACCACCCTGGCCGTGCTGAAGCTGTTGCGCATCGACACCACGCGGGCGCGCGGCATGACCGAAGAAGAGATCTCGCACAGCCTCGAGGAGGGCGTGGACGCGGGCGTGATCGCGCAGCACGAGCGCCAGATGGTGCAGAACGTGTTTCACCTGGACGATCGGCCGCTGACTTCGATGATGGTGCCGCGCTCGGACATCGAGTGGCTCGACGCCCGGCTGGACGTTGCC